>CAYZAY010000067.1:0-12230 GCA_964476515.1 uncultured Rhodobacterales bacterium | reverse complement strand
GCCGGTCGCCTTGGCCTCGGCCAGCAGCGCCATGGCGCGGTTCATGCCGATCTCAAACACATCGTTGGGGTCATTGACATTTGCGTAAACGGGTTTCGCATCGTCCGGCAGCTGGTGCATGACATAAGGCCCAAAACGCCCGAAGTTCGACGTGATCATTCCCCCGTCTGGATGCGTCCCGATTTCACGGGGCAGAGACAGAAGCGTCAGAGCCTTCTCAAGGTCCATGTCATCTTTGCTCCAACCTTTCGGCAGAGACGCCCGTTTGGGCTTTTTATTCTCGGGCGTTGGTTCGCCGCGCTGGACATAAGGACCAAAGCGACCGGACTTCAGGTGAATTTCATCACCCGCGTCTTCGCCGAGTACGCGTTCGTCGCCATCTGCCCCTTCGCCAGCAATCGGGCGGGTATAGGTGCATTCGGGATAATTGCCACAGCCGACAAATCCGCCGGTGCGCGACGTCTTAAGGTGCAATTGTCCAACACCACACTTCGGACAGACACGCGGATCGCTTCCATCCTCACGCGGTGGGTAAAGCTGCGGCGCAAGCGCGTCGTCGAGCACATCGAGAACTTCGGTTATCCGCAATTCGCTGGTTTCAGCAATCGCAACCGAGAAATCGCGCCAGAATTGGCCAAGCACTTCTTTATAGTCCTCGTCCCCTGCCGAAACCTGATCAAGCTGTCCTTCTAGGTTCGCCGTAAACTCGTACCCGACATACTTGCGGAAAAAGTTCATCAGGAAGATCGTAACAATGCGGCCTTTGTCTTCGGGGAACAGCCGGTTCTTGTCTTTGCGGACATACTCACGATCCTGAATCGTGGTGATAACGCTGGCATAGGTCGATGGGCGGCCAATGCCCAACTCTTCCATCCGCTTGACCAAAGTCGCTTCGGTGTAACGTGGGGGCGGCTGGGTGAAGTGCTGTTCGGGTTGCACATCGCGCTTGGCCGTCGGATCGCCATCGGACAGCTGAGGCAAGCGCTTGTCATCATCATCGACAACATCGTCGCGGCCTTCTTCATAAACCTTCAGGAAACCATCAAACAGCACGACCTGACCAGTCGCCCGTAGACCGACCTGACCATCATCGCTGGAAATATCGACCGTCGTGCGTTCCATCCGCGCCGCTGCCATCTGACAGGCGATCGTCCGCTTCCAGATCAGATCATAGAGCTTGCGCTGATCCGGTTCGCTTAGTTTCAGGCTTGCCGCATCCCGCCGCAGATCGGTCGGGCGGATACATTCGTGGGCTTCCTGCGCGTTCTTGGCTTTGTTTTTGTACATTCGAGGGCTGCTTGGAACGTAGTCGTCGCCGTAGCGTTCCTTAATCGCGTCGCGGGTTTCCATCACAGCCTCGGGCGCCATATCGATGCCGTCGGTACGCATGTATGTAATGTGACCCGCTTCATAGAGACGCTGGGCCGTGTTCATACATTGGCGCGCGCCCATGCCGAATTTGCGGCTGGCTTCTTGTTGCAGGGTCGAGGTCATGAAGGGTGCCGACGGATTTCGGTTGGCCGGTTTGGCCTCAACACCCGAAACTTTCAGGTCGCGGCTTTGGATGGCCTGCACTGCAATTTCGGCTTGGGTTGCGTTGCCCAGATCGAACTTATCGAGCTTGTCACCCGCCAGCGTGACCAGCCGCGCTTCGAATTCTTTGCCGCGTGGCGTGGTAAGTAGGGCTTTGACCGTCCAGTATTCCTGCGGGTTAAACGCCTCGATCTCGGTCTCACGCTCAACGATCAGGCGGAGGCACACCGATTGAACCCGTCCAGCAGACCGTGCGCCTGGCAGTTTGCGCCACAGAACCGGCGACAGCTTGAACCCGACGAGATAATCGAGCGCACGTCGGGCCAGATACGCCTCGACCAGAGGTGCGTCGACCTCGCGTGGGTTTTGCATGGCTTCATTCACCGCCGCCTTGGTGATCGCGTTAAAGGTCACGCGGCTGACAGCGGTCGATTTCTTGATCGCGCGGCGTTTCGTCAGGGCTTCTTGCAGGTGCCAGCTAATCGCCTCGCCTTCGCGGTCGGGGTCAGTCGCAAGGATCAGTGCGTCGTCGTCTTTTAGCGCATCGGCGATGGCTTTGACGTGCTTGCGGGAATCATTGCCCACTTCCCAAAGCATTTCGAAATCGTTTTCGGGATCAACCGATCCATCTTTCGGGGGTAGGTCGCGGACGTGGCCGTAAGATGCAAGGACGGTATAATCGTTGCCCAGATATTTGTTGATGGTTTTGGCCTTGGCGGGCGACTCGACAACAACAACGGGCATTTTGGTCCAACTCTAAATCAATACATGGGGCTCTGGCGGCGGAAAATGGTTCGCGGCAGGGCCGTTTGTCAACACGTCGTTTGAGAAAGAATTATAAAGTTGGGTTTTAAGGTCGCTTTAAGCCCCTGTTGTGCTTAGCGCTAACAGACCACCTGCCTGCCTGCTGATCCGGCCGGTCATTTCAAGTTCGGTCAGCGCAGGGGAAATGTCGCGGCTATTTACCCGTAGGTCCCGTATCAATTGATCTTCCGACAATGGCGATGGTCCCAGCCGCGACAGGATTTCCCCATGAAGAAGCGCTGATTTTCGCGGAGCGGTTTTAATGGGCTGCCGCCGCGAAATTTCCATTTCCGGTAATTCTGGTTCTGGATCTGAAATTTGTGGCTTTATCGCTTCAAGAATGTCGTCAGCCGAGCGAACAAGCGTCGCACCGTCCCGAATCAAAAGATTGCACCCCGCAGCGCGGCTGTCCATCGGATGGCCCGGAACAACCAAGACTTCGCGCCCCTGATCAAGCGCATTACGGGCGGTGATCAAACTGCCGGAGCGCATCGCCGCTTCGATAATCACGACAGCTTGCGCCAAGCCCGAGATCAAACGATTGCGCATCGGGAAATGGCGCGCATGGGCGACAAGACCGACAGGTTGATCAGAAATAAGAGCACCATGATCAAGAATGTCGCGCGCCAGATCGGTGTTTTCTGCCGGATAGATCGTTTCGATCCCCCCCGCGAGAACACCGATACTTCCAGTCTTCAGACTGCCAACATGTGCGGCTGTATCCACACCCCGCGCCAGACCTGACACTATAATGTGCCCCGCGGCCCCCAAATCTTTTGCCAGTTTGCGGGCCATGCGGGTGCCAAGGGAAGACGCATTGCGCGCGCCAACCAAAGCTATGGATTTACGCTGAAGGGCAGCCGTGTTTCCGCGCACCCAAATGCAGGGCGGGGCATCCGGCAGGTCATAAAGCTGCGAGGGATAGTCCTGTGTGCCTGCAAACACGAGAGATGCGCCAGCCTTTTTCCCCCCTTTCATTTCCTTCAACACGAAGTCGACGGGGCAGGGCGCGTAGTTCTTGACCCCTGCTGAATTCGCAATGTCGGGTAAAGCCGCCAAGGCCGCGTCAGCCGAGCCGTGATCAGCCATCAACCGATAAAATGTCGATATCCCGACCCGCCGCGATCGCAATAGACGAAGCCACGACACCCGATCATCTTCCGAGGTGGGTGGGAGTGGGGGATGAGTGGAAGAAATACTGGTTCCGGACATCATGGCTCCGTCTAATTGCGGAACAACATCTAGGCCGTCTTTATTAACGGGCCGTAACCAAGATCAGTTTTTTCGCGCTGTCACCATCCATACACGGTGGGGGATCAGCAACGTCTGATCCGGAAAATCCGTTTTCAAAATGTCCGCAAGGTCCGCATCAAATTCAGCGACGCGTTCCGAAGACAAACTTGCCGCGACGCCTGCACTGGCCCTGATCCGGCTTCTCCAAGCTTCGGGCGAATAGGGTTGGGCAATGTCAAATGACGTGGTTTCGATGTCTTTGAATCCCGCCTCTGCCAGATCGGTTAACCATGCGGGATACATGCCGGTGCCTCTGGATGCGGCCCAGTCAGGGTTGTACCGAAGAATAAGATCCTCGGTCGCGGACACCAGATTTCCCGACAGCGGTAGCCAGTCAAAATGCGCGATGATCACCCGACCGCCTGATTTTAGCACCCGTTGAAATTCTCTTGCTGCTTCTGGTCGGCGAAACCAATGCCAGCACTGACCAGCGGTTATGACATCAAATGAACCGCTTTGCGCAGGAAGGCTTTCTGCCGTGCCTTCCTCATAGCTTACGCCGGACGACATCTGTCGCGCTTGTGTCAAAAGTTCCGCCGAAGGATCAACGCCGGTAACCTGGCACCCAAGTGACGCAAGGCCACGAGCAACTGTCCCCGTGCCGCTCCCAACATCAAGGGCCGTTTGACCTGATCTGATCCAGTTGCGCTGACGCAGGAGTTCAAAGAACTGGTCAGGAAATCCTGCGCGATGGATTGCGTAGTCGTCCGAGGTCTTGCCAAACGCGACCTTGGAACCGAATTCGTAGACCTGCTTATATTTGGGTTCTGCGTGGCTGCTCATCCCGCCCCGCCAACGGTCAGTCCACCGATCAAAACGCTGGGCTGCCCGACACCAACCGGCACCCATTGGCCTTGTTTGCCACACATGCCCATGCCGGGGTCTAGCGCCATGTCGTTGCCCAAAGCACGGATTTGTTTCAGCGCGGTCGCGCCGTCACCGATTAGAGTCGCGCCTTTGACTGGGTCGCCGACCTTGCCGTTTTTGACTTGGTACGCCTCGGTGCAGGAAAACACGAACTTGCCGTTAGTGATATCGACCTGACCGCCGCCAAAGCCGACGGCGTGGATGCCGTCTTCCAGACCGGCCAGCATATCTTTCGGGTCGTGGTCGCCGCCTATCATGATGGTGTTGGTCATGCGCGGCATCGGCGCGTGCGCATAGCTTTCGCGCCGTCCGTTGCCTGTGGGGGCAACGTCCATCAGCCTCGCGTTCTGGCGGTCTTGCATGAAGCCGACCAAAACCCCGTCCTCTATAAGAGTGTTCCGGCTGGATGGCGTGCCTTCGTCATCAAACGAGATCGACCCCCGCCGGTCACGGATTGTGCCGTCATCAACAACGGTCACCCCGTCCGAGGCGATTTTTTCACCCATGAGACCGGCAAAAACGCTGACACCTTTGCGGTTGGCATCGCCTTCCAGCCCGTGACCGATGGCTTCGTGCAACAGGATGCCGGGCCAGCCGGGGCCGAGAATCACGTCTTGGACGCCAGCTTTGGCCGGAACTGCCGACAAATTGACGATGGCGATTCTTAGCGCTTCATCAATCGTGGCCTTCCAATGTGCGGGTTCCATTAATCCGTTAAGTGCGATTCTACCGCCACCGCCGTGCGAACCAGATTCGCGGCGGCCGTTTTCTTCGACAATGACCGAGGCATTCAGTCGGACCATCGGACGGCTGTCGCGCAAATGCGTGCCGTCGGGCCGAAGGATTTCAATCTCTTGCAAAGACGCAGCGATCGAGGCGGACACTTGCACAACCCGTGGATCAGCAGTGCGGGCGTAGGCGTCGACTTCGCGTAACAGGTCAATTTTCACTGGAAACTCGGCATCGCCTAGTGGATCGTGGCCAGAATAAAGTCGTTCTTTGACGGATTCTGGTGACGTTGCCAGCGTGCCACCGCCATTCCCGACTGCCAAACGGGCCGTTTCGGCGGCGCGGGTCAGGCTGGAAATTGAAAGCTCGGTCGAATGGGCATAGCCGGTAACTTCGCCCTTTACGGCGCGAAGACCGAATCCCTCGGACGCGTCATAGCTGGCCATTTTTAGGCGACCATCGTCGAAAGCCAGCATTTCAGCCCGCTTTCGTTCAGCGAAAATTTCGCCATCATCCGCGCCTGACGTTGCTTCGCGCAACACGCGTAATGCGTCATCAAAGGGCAATTCAGCGTCGAATGGTCGGAAAATACTGTCAGTCATTAGGCCCCCAAGGGATGTTTTTGATCCAAATCAAGAAAAAGCGTCCGTTTGCCGCAAGCTTATTTCTTGTCCCGCGCTCTAGAATATGGTTTCTCCCGTCACCAACACAACGGGATTCCGTGCATCTTTTCGCGCGGGTTTTGTTTCGACTATCATGCAAATAACCGATCAGGGTGAAACATGCGACTTCTGACGACACTTCTAGGCCTTTTGGCCACAATGATGGCTCTACCTGCGACAGCGCAGGAAGGACTGGAAATTATCGGCGCTCCGAAAGACCGCGGCATCGCATTCCAGCCAGCTGCAACCTCGCTGGCAGAGGGCCTACATCGCCTCGATGGCATCATACTCGCGATCATCACGATCATCTGTATCTTCGTCATCGGTTTGGTGATCTACACGATTTTGCGTTTCAACCGTCGCGCAAACCCAACGCCGGCGACATTCTCGCACAATTCGCCAATTGAAGTTGCATGGACGATCATTCCGATCCTGATCCTGATCTTCATCGGCTCGTTCTCGCTGCCGGCACTGTTCAAGCAGCAAGAGATCCCCGAAGCGGATATCACCATCAAGGTGACCGGTTACCAGTGGTACTGGGGTTACGAATATGTTGATAGCGGTTTCGGCTTTGATAGCTTCATGCTGCAAAAGGACGAACTTGAGGATTACGGTTACAACCAGAGCGAATACTTGCTGGCAACCGACACAGCTGTTGTTGTCCCTGTTGGCAAAACCATCGTGATGCAGGTTACTGCGGCTGACGTGATCCACTCTTGGACTATCCCGGCATTTGCTGTGAAGCAGGACGGCGTTCCTGGTCGTTTGGCAGAACTGTGGTTCAAAGCTGACCGTGAGGGCGTTTACTTCGGCCAGTGTTCTGAGCTGTGCGGTAAAGACCACTCATATATGCCAATCACCGTCAAAGTCGTCTCGCAAGAGGTATACGATGACTGGCTGAAAGGCGCGATTGACGAATATGCCGACGCAGGCACATTCCAGATCGCTGCACTAGACTAAGATATTCTGGCGCGCGGTTGCACACTGCGCGCCACTTCTCTGATCAAGCGTGTTATACGCTTAGCATGTTTCGGAAGACCATGAGCGACGTGAGCATCAATACCAAGGTACAGGAAGGCGAAGCCAGTTTTGGCGATTACTTCGCCCTGCTGAAGCCGCGTGTCATGTCGCTGGTTGTTTTCACCGCACTTGTTGGTCTGCTGGTTGCCCCCGTGGGCGTGCACCCGATGGTCGCGTTTTCGTCGATCCTGTTCATCGCTGTTGGTGGCGGTGCATCCGGAGCGCTGAACATGTGGTGGGACGCAGACATCGACCGCAAGATGAAGCGCACCAAGACGCGGCCTATTCCATCCGGCAAGGTCGAAGAATCCGAAGCGCTTGGCCTAGGTCTGACCCTGTCGGCTTTCGCCGTTGTTATGCTGGCACTGGCGTCAAATATCCTTGCCGGTGCTTTACTGGCGTTCACTATTTTCTTTTACGTTGTGATCTACACAATGTGGCTGAAACGTTCGACCCCGCAGAACATCGTAATCGGTGGTGCGGCGGGCGCGTTTCCTCCGATGATCGGCTGGGCGGTTGCGACCGGCGGTATCAGCGTCGAAAGCGTGCTGATGTTTATGATCACCTTCATGTGGACGCCTCCCCATTTCTGGGCGCTGGCGCTGTTCACCAAATCTGATTACGGCGATGCGAAAGTCCCGATGCTGACCGTGACCCACGGCCGCAAATCGACCCGCACGCATATTCTGGTTTACACCTTCATCCTTGCCGCCGTTTGTCTGGCGACCGGATTTACCTCGATTGGTGGTCCGCTTTACATGACCGTCGCCGTGGTTCTGAACGCCTTGTTCATCAAAGGCGCGTTCCAGATCTGGCGTCGTGACGATGCCGAGGCCGAGGCAGATAATTATCTGGCCGAACGCAAGTTCTTCAAACTGTCACTGCTGTTCTTGTTTGTGCATTTCGGTGCGCTGATGGGCGAGGCCGCTCTGGCACCTTTCGGACTGGGGGGCTGGTAAGATGAGTTTTCCTAAAGAACACGAAATTTACAAGCGCCGCATGGGCCGCAACCTTGGGGTTGGACTGGTGCTTGCCGCGTTTATCGCCATCGTTTTTGGTCTGACAATCGTCAAGATTGGTAACGAAGCACGGGGCGGCGCAGCTGTCCAAACCACCGGAGGCGCCGAATGACGCTGACCGGAAATAACCGTACCGCAGTCCAATTGCTGGGTGTGATCCTTTTGATGGGATCTCTGGCATGGGCATCGGTGCCGTTTTATGACTGGTTCTGTCGCGTCACCGGATTTGGGGGCGTGACAAACGTATCGGATTCCGGATCCGAACTTGTGTTGGCGCAAACCGTTAAAATTCGCTTTGACGCATCGCTTGCAAAAGACATGCCGTGGGAATTTACGCCCGTTGAGCGCGAGATGGAAATCAAGATCGGTGAAACTGGCCTTGCGTTTTACGAAGCCTACAACCCGACCGACCGCCCTGTTGCCGGCTCTGCTAGCTACAATGTTGCGCCCTATTCTGCGGGCAACTTCTTTGTGAAGATCGATTGCTTCTGCTTTGAAGAACAGGTGTTGATGCCCGGCGAGCGCGTTACTATGCCTGTCAGCTTTTATGTTGACCCCGAAATTGTGGATGACCGCGAGGCAAAGTTTGCCAAACGTATTACGCTTTCATACACATTCTACGAAATAGAGTTGCCCGAGGATTTTGTCCCTGCGGCTTCCGAAACAACGAAACTAAACTAACCTCCAACTGAGGGACTACGATGGCACACGAAAAGAACCACGACTATCACATCTTGACCCCGTCGCTTTGGCCCCTTCTGGGCGCAGCTTCGGCGTTTGTTATGCTCTACGGAGCAGTGCAGATGTTCCACGACAACGGCCCATGGATCTTCCTGATCGGTTTTGTAGCCGTTCTTTATGTCATGTTTGGCTGGTGGTCTGAAACCATAGCAGAAGAACATGCGGGCGATCACACTCCGGTCGTTCGAATTGGCCTGCGCTACGGCTTCATCCTGTTCATCATGTCAGAAGTTATGTTCTTCTCGGCATGGTTCTGGAGCTTCTTCAAGCACGCTATGTACCCGATGGGCCCAGACAGCCCAATGAAAGACGGTGTGTGGCCGCCGGTTGGCATCGAGACATTCGATCCGTTCCACCTGCCGCTGATCAACACACTGATCTTGCTTTGTTCGGGTGCAGCAGCAACTTGGGCACACCATGCCCTTGCGCATGAGAACAACCGCAACGACATCAAGTGGGGCTTGATTATCGCAGTTGTACTTGGCCTGATCTTCACCGTCTTCCAAGCGTACGAATACAGCCACGCGGCATTCGGCTTCTCAGGCAACATCTACGGTGCGAACTTCTTTATGGCGACAGGCTTCCACGGCTTCCACGTTGTCGTGGGAACGATCTTCCTGTTCATCTGCCTGCTGCGCACCATGAAGGGGCACTTCACCCCCGAAAGCCACATCGGCTTTGAGGCGGCAGCTTGGTACTGGCACTTCGTTGACGTTGTTTGGCTGTTCCTGTTCGTCGCAGTTTACATCTGGGGCGGCTAAGCGCTGCGCTTGATCGGTTTGCGGTTGAAACCCCGCAGACAAAACGCATAAGAAAACCGCGGGCGTATCATGCGTCCGCGGTTTTTCATTGGGACGTTCCATTCGTGCTACAACGCCTTATCTTTCCACTTGCGATTGGCTTCTTCGGGGCCGCGATTCTGTTCTGGCTGGGTAGCTGGCAGGTTGAGCGCTTGACGTGGAAAAAAGGCATTCTGGCCGAGATCGAATTGCGTATGGAATCCGCAGCCGTTCCGTTGCCCGCCGAACCGAATTCTGATGAGCATCAATATATGGCGGTCGAGGTCACAGGCGAATACGGCACCTCCGAAGTTCCCGTTCTGGCATCAACCAAACAGGTCGGTGCTATCTTCCGGATCATCGCCCCGTTCCGCACCTCGGATGGCCGCCTTATCCTTGTCGACCGTGGGTTTGTTCTGGACGAATTGAAAAACAGCCCCCGCGCCATTGGTGTGGCGACGCTATCCGGTAACCTTCTTTGGCCGGACGAGATTGATGGCTACACGCCTGATCCGGATTTGGATGCGAACGTCTGGTTCGCCCGCGACCTTCCTCTGTTGGCGGAGCATCTGAAAACCGAACCCGTTCTTCTTGTTGTGCGCGAGACGTCTCAAACTGACAACGGTTTGACGCCTTTGCCCGTAGACACGAGCGGCATCCCGAACGATCACTTTGAATACGCTGTGACCTGGTATGGCCTTTGCATTGTCTGGTTGATGATGTCCGGCCTGCTGGTGTGGCGGCAGATACGCAAAAACGAAAGCTGAACGATATGCGCTATATTTCGACCCGCGGCAACGCACCGGTTCTGAGTTTTGAAGAAGCCATGCTGACCGGTCTTGCCCGCGATGGTGGTCTTTATGTGCCTGAAACGATCCCTCAGTTGAGCATGGACGACATCAAGTCGATGCGCGGCATGACCTACGAAGAAATGGCGTTCAAAGTGATGCGTCCATTCATTGGTGACACCTTCACGGATGGTGAGTTCAAAGAGATCATCGCCAAGGCGTATTCAACCTTTGGCCACGACGCCCGTGCGCCTCTGGTCCAGCTTGATAGCAACCACTACCTGTTAGAGCTGTTCCACGGCCCGACACTGGCGTTCAAAGACTTTGCGATGCAGTTGATCGGCCAGCTGTTCCAAGCTGCTCTGGGCCGCTCTGGCAAGCGTGTGACCATTGTTGGCGCGACGTCGGGTGACACCGGTTCAGCGGCGATTGAGGCGTTCAAGGGTCTGGATGCGGTGGACGTGTTCATCCTCTACCCGCATGGCCGCGTGTCCGAAGTCCAGCGCCGACAGATGACAACACCAGCTGAAAGCAACGTCCATGCCCTCGCGATGGATGGGCACTTCGACGACTGTCAGGCTCGTCTTAAAGATATGTTCAACGATTTCGACTTCCGTGACGGAGTTAGGCTTGCTGGCGTGAATTCAATCAACTGGGCGCGTGTTCTGGCGCAGGTGGTTTATTATTTCTCGTCGGCGCTTTCAGTAGGTGCTCCGGATCGCAAGGTCAGCTTCACCGTGCCAACTGGTAACTTTGGTGACGTTTTCGCGGGCTATATCGCCAAACAGATGGGCTTGCCGATTGGTCGTCTGGTCGTGGCAACCAATCAGAACGATATCCTGCATCGTTGCCTGTCGAGCGGCGACTACATGACGTCCGAGGTGCATCCCTCGATCAGCCCGTCGATGGACATTCAGGTTTCATCGAACTTCGAACGCGCTCTGTTCTACGCCTATGGCAAGGACGGTAAAGCGGTTAGCCAGTTGATGGATGAATTGAAAGAGGACGGGTTTAGCGTATCCCAAGGCGCGCTTCAGGCGCTGCGTGAACACTTCGACAGTGGCCGCGTGTCCGAGGCGGAAACCAGCGCTACAATCACCGAAATGCAGGGCCGCACAGGCGAAATCCTCTGCCCGCATTCCGCAATCGCCGCGCGTATCGGAGACGGTCAGCAAGATGGCTCGACGCCGATGATCTCGCTTGCTACAGCCCATCCGGCTAAATTCCCTGATGCGGTGGAAGCTGCCACTGGACATCGCCCCGATCTTCCGCCCAGAATGGCCGATCTATTTGAACGGGACGAGCGTGTGACGCGGGTCGAAAATGACCTCGATGCGCTTAAAGCAATTGTTAAAGAACGGATCGCGCGTTGAGCGTACAGACACACACATTATCCAACGGCTTGCGGGTCGTGACGGAACATATGCCTGGGCTGGAAAGCGCGGCGCTTGGTATCTGGGTGCTGGCCGGTGGCCGCCACGAGCGGGTTGAGCAAAACGGTATCGCCCATTTCCTTGAGCATATGGCGTTTAAGGGAACGACAACCCGTTCGGCCCTGCAAATTGCCGAGGCGATTGAAGACGTGGGTGGGTTTATCAACGCCTATACCAGTCGTGAGGTGACGGCGTATTACACCCGTGTTCTGCGTGAAGACACCTCGCTTGCGCTCGACGTGATTGCCGACATTCTGATGAACCCTGTGTTCGACCAGCGCGAAATCGAAGTTGAGCGCGGTGTGATCCTTCAGGAAATCGGTCAGGCGCATGATACGCCGGATGATGTGATCTTTGACTGGCTTCAGGAAGAGGCTTATCCCGATCAACCGATTGGCCGCACGATCCTTGGCCCCTCCGAACGGGTCAGCGCGTTCTCTCGCGAAGACCTTTTGCGTTTTGTGGCTGAACACTACGGACCGGAGCAAATGATCCTGTCGGCGGCAGGGGCGGTCGATCACGATCAACTGGTCAAAGAAGCCGAAGCGAAATTCGGTAGTCT
>CAYZAY010000066.1:0-12491 GCA_964476515.1 uncultured Rhodobacterales bacterium | reverse complement strand
ACACTCTCTTATCAAATTAACCTATTTGGACCCATAAGCGCTGATCCCGGACAGCCCCGATATACCCAGCACAATCATTCCAGCAGGCGAGACAGATATCCTGGGCTCGTTCACCTACCGCATCGCGTTCATGGATAGCGGTACGCAGTTCGGTCTGTCTGGCGCGATCACCCTGCTGATTTTCATTCTGGTGTCGATCATGGCCTACGCCAACTTTGTAGCCATGCGCCGAGCAGCGGCGAAAGGATAAGCGGATGATCGTCGAGAAGAAAAGCACATTGCTCTATCAGAAAATCGCCGCCCACGCGTTTATGCTTGGGTTTCTGGCCATCGTCATGTTCCCGTTTCTGATCGTGATCTCGATTTCCTTCCGCGAGGGGAATTTCACCGTCGGTGACCTGATCCCCCGCAATCCAACGCTGGAGCACTGGTATCTGGCCTTCGGACTGGACTACACACGGGCTGATGGCACCGTTATCCATCCGCCCTACCCCGTTCTGCTGTGGATGTGGAACTCGGTCAAAATTGCCCTGATTGCAGCTTTCGGCGTGCTCACCGTGTCGACAATCTCGGCCTACGCGTTCAGCCGGATCAAGTTCAAAGGCCGGACCGGCCTGTTGGATTCATTGTTTATCGTCCAGATGTTCCCGACAACGCTGGCCTTGATCGCGCTTTATGCGATCTTTGATTCAATGGGCGACATTTCCCCCGCAATCGGCATCGACAGCCACGGTGCGCTTGTCGTTGTCTACCTGTCGGGGGTCATGATGCATATCTGGACGATCAAAGGCTATTTCGACAGCATTGATAGCTCACTGGACAAAGCGGCTGCCATTGACGGAGCGACACCTTGGCAAACGTTTCGGATGATCTTCCTGCCTCTGGCGACCCCTATCATGGCGGTTGTCTTTGTGCTGGTCTTTATCGGCGTGATCAACGACTACCCCGTCGCGTCGATCCTGCTGCGGTCCGAAGATCAAATGACGTTGGCCGTTGGCTCAAGGCTTTATCTGAACGAGTTCAAATATCTGTGGGGAGATTTTGCCGCCGCTGCGATTCTTTCCGGACTGCCCATCACAGTCGTGTTCCTGATCGCGCAGAAGTATCTGGTTTCCGGTCTTAGCGAAGGCGCAGTCAAAGGCTAGTTAACCGACCAAGGCAACGGTCAGGAACGCGTCATGGCTCTGCCTGATTGGTCAGACTAAGACTCTTCGGACCACTGCTTAGCTGAGGGTGCCGAAATACCCATAAGATCAATCGCGCGGGCGGCTATTTGATCAATGATGTCCGACACAGAATTCGGTTTCAAGTAGAAAGCCGGAACCGGAGGCATGACGATTGCGCCCATTTCAGTGACCGACGTCATGTTTCGCAAATGCGCCAACGTCAAAGGGGCCTCTCGGGTTAGGAGCACCAACCGCCGACGTTCCTTAAGCTGCACGCCGCATGCGCGGATCAGAAGATTGTCGTCCAGACCGTTCGCAATCGCCGCTAGGGATCGCATCGAACACGGCGCGACGATCATTCCTGAAACAGGGACAGACCCCGAAGCAATGCTCGCCCCGATGTTTTTGATATCGTGGCTTCGCGTTGCCAGCGCTTGAAGCTTTTCAAATGCACCGTCCCCGCATTCCTCGGCCAGCGTGCGCTCAGCGGCAGAACTGGTGACAAGGTCTATTTCAACGCCACTCTCTGAAAGCTGCCGCGCCACAGACAAGCCAAGCCCAGCGCCGGAAGCGCCGGAAACCCCCAGCACAATGCGTTGCGGGCTCATAATCCCACCTCGGGCATTAAGCGCGAGACCAAATCAGCGGCAAATGCAGCGTCTTGTTCATTGGTTTTCATGACTTCCCCCCATTCGCGGTTGGTTTCGCTGTCGATTTTGGTCGTTGCGTCTATCCCCATTTTTCCCGCCAACCCCGCATGCGGAGATGCAAAATCAAGGTAATCCATGGGGGTGTTTTCCAACACCATAACATCCCGCCCGGGATCCATACGGGTGGCCAGCGCCCATGCAATATCATCCCAGTTCTTGGGGTCGATATCTTCGTCCACAACCACGATCAGTTTGGTGTAACTGAACTGCGGTAACATTCCCCACAGTGCCATCATCACCCTGCGGGCCTGACCGGGGTAGCGTTTCTTAATGCTCACAACGGCCATGCGATAGGA
This sequence comes from uncultured Rhodobacterales bacterium, assembly GCA_964476515.1. GTDB lineage: Bacteria > Pseudomonadota > Alphaproteobacteria > Rhodobacterales > Rhodobacteraceae > JASMHC01. The sequence goes on along the minus strand of CAYZAY010000066.1, from coordinate 10,319 downwards.
ACACGCAGCGGGCGGCAACCAGAGATCGTGTATTTCGGGAATTTGGGCGCGGATGGTGGGCAGAGCGAGGCGGTTGAACACTTCGCCTATGATGGCGGGTTCATCGGGTGGTCTGCCTGTGTACGTCGATAAATACAGCGGATCACGTCGATGCGTAACCGCTGTAACCTGCACCACCGGAAAGGGTTCGGCTGCGTTGTAATAGCCGGTGTGATCACCAAACGGGCCTTCGGGTGCGGTTTCGCTCGGCGATACCCAGCCTTCTAGAACAATTTCAGCTTCAGCCGGAACCATCAGCGGGACTGTCTTGGCAGCCACCATGCGCGGGCGGGCACCGTTGATTGCGCCTGCAAATGTCAGTTCCGATACGGTTTCAGGTAGTGGTAGTGCTGCAGAAAGCAACGTCGCAGGATCAGCACCCAGCACAATGGCGACGGGGGTATTTTCGCCCTGACGCGCCCAACTTTGGTGATGCGCAGCACCACCCCGATGAGGAAGCCAGCGCATAATTACCTTGTCGCGGTCTATGACCTGCGCCCGATAGACACCTGCGTTATAGGTGCCAACATCGCCAATCTCGCTCTCATACGGGCGTGTAACAACAACCGGCCACGTTATAAGGGGTCCTGCATCGCCCGGCCAATGCGTTTGAACCGGAATGGACGCCAGATTTACCTCTGCCCCTTCTAAAACATCCTGTTGAACCGCTGCGGATTTGGTGATTTTCGGTCGCGTTGCCAAAGCCGCTTTCAGCATGGGCCAACGCGATAAAGCATCCCTCATCCCATCCGGCGGTGTGGGCGATCTGAGAGCCGCCAGGAAAGCCCCCAATTCGTCGATTTTGTCCAAGCTGATTCCCAATCCGGCCGCGACGCGGTCGCAAGCTCCGAACAGATTGACCACCACAGGCATGTCGGAAGATTTCCCATCCTCCAAAACAGGCTGATTGAACTGCAATACTGGGCCATTTTTTTCCAGCACGTTGCGATGAACGGCTGTCATCTGATGGCACACCGAAACGGCATCTGGAACCGCCTGTATTTGTTCGGTTTTATCGCACCAGTCCAGAAAACTGCGTAGGTCGGGGAATGAAGGCAAAGTTCGCACGAAAGGACCTTTTCGTAAGAGTCTGGGCTGCCTAACAGCAAAAATGCTCCGCGAAATTGACGCACGTCAATTCGTCGAGACAAACAAACACCTACGAAGGCCCAGTAAGATAGATTCCTGCGCCGGAAAAGGAACCCTGCTTGACCCACTCAACCGTTCGAATTCCTCGGTTTCCTTCGCCGCTAGCGTTACCGCTACGCGTATTGCCGCTTGCCCCGATATCGGCCTCTTTAACCGCGTATTCCCGAAAGATCGCCAAAAGCCATCCCAGCCTGTTTCGCCGGTTGGGCGAGCACGATCACACACGGTTCATTCTGGACCCGACCGATTTGCCCTTTGTCATCTGCCTTGATCCCAATGGCGGCGTCCCACGCGTGACAGTGGTCCGTGGGCGGGGCGAAGGTGCTGCACGTATCGCAGGACCACTGGCTGCCCTTCTGGGTCTTGTTCATGGTGCTTTTGACGGGGACGCATTGTTCTTTTCGCGCGACCTTGTGATCGAAGGGGATACCGCCGCCGCCCTAGCATTACGAAACGCAGTCGATGATGCCGAACTTGATTTGTCACAGGAAATCTCAACCCTGTGTGGTCCGTTGGCTACCCCCCTACAGAGGGCGTTCGCATTTGTAGAACGCTACACTGGCGTCAGCATGACCAGACCGGAAGAGGTTTTGGCATGGTGATGGAAATCGTATGCCCCGCTGGCACGCCCGCTGCACTGCGAGCTGCTGTTAAAGCCGGGGCCCACACCATTTATTGCGGTTTTGCGGACGAAACCAATGCACGTAATTTTCCGGGTCTGAATTTTGACCGTTCCGAAATGCGCGAAGGCATTTCATTTGCGCACTCCCACGGGGCCAAAGTCCTTGTGGCGATTAATACGTTCCCCAGAGCCGGTGATGAAGCGATCTGGCATAGGGCCGTTAGCGATGCCGAAGCCTGCGGCGCAGATGCCGTGATCCTCGCTGATATAGGTCTTCTGGATTATGCCGCGTGCAACCACCCCGGTTTGCGTCGCCACCTGTCCGTTCAGGCCGCAGCAGCCAACGCAGATGTCGTCAATTTCTACGCCGAAACCTTTGGCGTGAAACGCGTAGTCCTGCCCCGCGTTTTATCGGTGCCAGAAATCGCAGCGATCAATGCCGAAACCGAGGTTGAAACCGAAGTGTTTGTATTTGGCGGCCTATGCGTGATGGCCGAAGGCCGGTGTTCATTGTCGTCCTACGCAACAGGGCTGTCGCCAAACATGAACGGCGTCTGTTCACCCGCCAGTCACGTTGAATATAGCGAAGAAAATGGCGTCCTTGACGCGCGGTTGGGCGGATACACAATCCACCGTGTCGGCAAAGACGAAGCTGCCCCCTACCCGACATTGTGCAAGGGCTGTTTTGGCACTGATGCCAAGACCGGACACTTGTTTGAGGATCCAGTCAGCCTAAACGCGGAACAGCTGATCCCTCAGTTGCAAAAGGCGGGCGTCACGGCGCTAAAGATCGAAGGGCGTCAGCGGTCTCGATCCTATGTTGCCCAAGTGGTGCGCAATTTCCGCAAAGCCGTGGATTCGCTGGACGCAGGCCGCCCCCTACCCGAAGGCATGTTGGCAAGTCTGTCTGAAGGTCAGGCCATGACAACCGGCGCATACAAGAAAACATGGAGATGACTTGATGGAACTGACTGTCGGGCCGAACCAGTTTTTTTGGCCAGCCGATGACTGGGAAACATTTTATGAAAATCTGGCGTCTGCGCCAGTGGACCGAGTTGTGTTGGGCGAACTGGTCTGTTCCAAACGCCTGCCATTTTATCAGGACCGCATCCCTCAGGCGATTGAAACCTTGGTGCAGGGCGGCAAAGACGTTTCGCTGACCAGCCTCCCGTTGATCACCCTGAAGCGTGAACGCAAGCTGACAGCTGCACTGGCTGATATGGGCGTTGGAATTGAAATCAATGATCTGACAGCGCTCGCCTACATTCCCGATGGCGTTAAGTTTTCGGTTGGGCCGTTGGTGAACGTCTATAACGAAGGCACGCTTTCATGGCTGGCCCAGCGCGGGGCGCAGCGTATTTGTCTTCCCCCTGAACTGCCCCTCGGATCGGTTAAAACGCTGGTGGCGGCTGGCTCTGATCTTGGCGTCGCTGTCGAAGTCTGGGGCCATGGTCGTCTTCCACTGGCTATCTCTGGCAGGTGTTATCACGCACGCTTGCACGGTCGCACCAAGGATAACTGTCAATTCGCCTGCGAAGATGATCCCGACGGGCTTGACGTAAACACGCTGGATGGCACGCCTTTCCTTGCTATGAACGGGGTCCAGACCCTATCGCAAAGCTACGCCTGCACCGCACATCAAATCGACGCTTTGACAGAGGCGGGCGTGTCGTCGATCAGACTGTCGCCGCAATCCAAAGGTTTTGTTGACCTATGCGGTGAGTATCGCAAGTTAGTCACTGGGGAACGCGACAGCATCCAAACCATGGCCGAGATTGAAGGTATAGATCGCGACGTCCGGTTTTCTGACGGGTTTCTGACCGGTGATCGTGGGTCTGACTGGTCCAAGGGTGTTCACCCCGAAGCACCCGCAACCTAATCGCCATGTCGAACCGAGACGGGATTTTCCGCCACTTCTGGGAGGCCCCCTATCGGCCTTTGTTTCTGGTGACCTATGTCTGGGCATTCGCGGCCTTGGCGTGGTGGCCGCTGGGCAACAGGTTCGGGCTGCCCCTGCCCTTGTTCGAACCCGTACTTCTTTGGCACGTGCACGAGCTGACATTCGGTTTCTCATCCGCCGCCATTGGTGGATATCTTCTGACAGCTTTGCCGAGTTGGACAGCAAACGATCCAGAACGCGGAACAGTTTTAAAGGTGCTTTTGATCTTCTGGATCATCGCGCGTCTCAGCGTCGCCCTTGCTGACGTCCTGCCCCTGATCGTTCTGGTAGTCGCAGTTTCCCTGTATTTCCTGATGCTTTCCGCGATCATCTTCGCACAAACAATTCAGGCAGAGGCATGGATCAAAAGCCTGTTTGGCGCCGCCGTTCTAGCCCTTGGCACCGGTGACATAGCGTTTCTTGTAACTACAAAGATGGATCGTATCCACGACAGCATGGCCATTATCCACACCATGCTGATCGGGCTGTCCTTTCTTATCCTCATCATCGGGTCGCGCATCATCCCTGCCTTTACCGACAACTGGCTAAACCGAGATTCCACCCCTGATCAGAGCGCCAAAGACGCATCGCTTTCCCGTTCTTTGGCCATTGCTACATTGGCGGTCGCGTTGGCGGCCATGTTGATGGGGCTGGGTAAGTTGTCGGCCTTTTTCCTTGTTATCGCGGGGGGTAGCGCCCTTTGGAACATGCGGTCTTGGAGGACATTGGCGATCCTTAAAAACCCGCTATTGGCGGGGCTTCACATGGCCTATTTCTGGCTTCCCGTTGGGTTGATCACGATAGGCGTTCTGTCGCTATTCTCGATTGATTATCCGCTGTCAGCTGCAAGACATATTCTGGCAATCGGCGCCATGTCCGGACTGATCATCGCCATTTCCGGACGCGCGGCTTCACATACAAAAAACGGAGACATGCGGGCGGGGGCGTTCCTTGTTGCGGGTATGGCGTTCATCTGGGCGGCTTGTCCGATCCGCTTTGCCGCCCCGATATTTCCCGATCACACAACAAACATAGAAACAGCCGCCGCAATGGTTTGGTGCCTTGGATGGGCGTCCTGCATCATCGGGTTCAGGCCAGCACTGATCGGACAAGCCGCCCGACCGGTATTGAGCGGCCCAAAACACAAGACTGACAACGGGTCACAGTGACCACCAAAAAGGAACAGTGAATGAAAATCGCATGCGTTACATCGTCAAAACGAGGCGAAATTGATCGGCTACTGTCTCAAGTTGCGGACAAGCTGCAAACCCAAAGCAACTCCCTTATCGGGATTGTGCGACTGTCCGACTATGAAAGCCGGTTCGAAAATGGCTGCGACATGGTGGTTCGCGTGCTGCCAAGCGGACCTGAAGTCAAGATTACTCAGGACTTGGGAGACGGATCAGACGCCTGCCGCCTAGACCCCAGCGCCATTGCAAATGCGGTTTCCATTGTCGAAGCAGGCCCAAGCGAAAAGGCTGATCTATTCATCCTCAACAAATTTGGCCCCGAAGAAGCATCCGGACGCGGGTTTGTTTCTGCAATCGGCAAAGCGCTGGATCAAGGCGTTCCCGTGCTCGTCGGTGTGGGGGCAGGAAACAGAAACGCATTTGGTGAATTCGCTGATGGGTTGGCCGAAACGCTACCGGACGATCTGGATGCATTATTGGATTGGTGCAACACCGCAATTTCAACGACGCAAGAGCGCGCAACCGTTTAAGCGGTCCGCGAAAGAGACACATCATGGCCAATCAACAAAGCAACTCTTCATCCCGTGTCCGCGCCTGGAACGGTCCGGCAATTTTGACCTACGGGTACAGGCCGTTCTTTCTGTTGGCTGGGGCATGGGCCGTTGTTGCCATGGCCCTTTGGGTCGCAATGTTGGCTGGATGGGTGAAACTGCCAACCCGATTTGATCCGATTTCCTGGCATGCCCACGAAATGCTATTCGGGTTTCTGGGCGCAGTAATCGCCGGTTTCTTACTGACAGCAGTTCCCAACTGGACCGGTCGCCTGCCAATCATTGGATGGCCCTTAGCGGGGTTGGTCAGCACATGGGTGCTTGGCCGACTGGCCGTGTTCGGGTCTGAAATGCTTGACCCTGTGTTGGTATCGGCGCTGGATCTTGTGTTCTTTGTCGTTCTGGCAGCTGTCATCGGGCGCGAAATCCTAAGCGACAAGAACTGGCGCAATCTGCCAATGCTGGTTTTGTTGGTTCTGTTCGCCACGTCGAACGGCCTGTTTCACGCTAACGCCATTCAAGGCGAATACGCCGCCGGAGGGCTTGGATTCAGGGCCGGTTTGGCCGTGTCGGTGCTGTTGATTGTCTTAATCGGAGGTCGCGTTGTGCCAAGCTTCACCCGAAACTGGCTGGCAAAACGACAAAGCGCGAAACTGCCAGCGCAATTTGCCCCGCTGGATCGCGTTGTGCTGGCTGTTACCGTCATCGCTTTGGTGGGATGGGTTACTGCGCCGGACAACACGTTGATCGCGATCCTGTGCGCTGTGGCTGGTGCGCTAAACCTGATCCGTCTTTGGCGGTGGCAGGGGGTAAAGGCGCTGTCAGAACCACTTTTGTGGATATTGCACGTCGGATATTTATTCGTGCCTTTGGGGTTTCTGGCGGTTGCGGCTTCGGCCGCTGGTGTTGGCCCTGTGTCCCAGATCGGGGCGCAGCACGTCTGGATGGCTGGCGCGATCGGAATTATGCCGCTGGCAATGATGACCCGCGCAAGCCTTGGGCATGCGGGCCGTCCGTTGACGGCATCACGCGGTGTGGCTTTGATCTACTATCTTGTGATCGCATCGGTGGTATTGCGATATACCGCCGCGTTGGACGCTGGGCCGGACTGGCTTTTGCACGCATCCGCCCTAGGTTGGATTGCAGGCTTTGGGCTTTTCAGCATCCTTTATTGGCCCATCCTGACCAAACCGCGTCAGTAAATTCACCATGGAGTCAATTTGACGAAACACTTCGACCATGGGCTGCCAAATTAGTCCGATTTCCTATCCGGACTTCAAACCATCGCCTTTGCGTTCAAATATTTTGCCAAACCCCTTTAGCTGGTCAGTAATACCTGCCCGCCGCAAACAACTCCAAAACTGTGCCTGATTTGAGGTGATTACCGGTTTGCCGGTTGCCTGCTCGATCTCTTCAACCACCTCAAGAGACCGAATTCCCCCGCACGACAAGAATATAGAATCTGCGTCTGGCCGGTCGATCTCTAGCGCGAAACGTTTCCAGTAGTCCGGAGTGACTTGTCCGAATTCGATACCGGTTGTCAGGTTCAGTCCCTGTATATCCAGAACGTCAAACCCCTTGCGGATCAGAAATTCGGCTTCGGCGGTGTTGATTTCATCCAGATACGGCGTTCCGACAACCAGTTTTTTCACATCAAGTTCACGCAAAGCATCGACCACCCCTGTGACCAAACACATTGGCTGGGCCCAGGGCGCGCCCTTTTCGATTTCCCCGAATATTCTTTCTTCGCCAATCACGATCGACCCGCTGGTACAGCTATAACTGATAACATCCGGTTTTGTGTCGGGCTGAATGCGCGATGCTGCGTCGGCCATGTAATCTATGTGGCGCGCCAGCGTTTCGTTTGTGGTGTAGTCATCCGTTTTGAGGCGCGTGATATGGACGCCAACGCCTTCTGGTGCCATGTCGGCGAAATCTGCCTCTGCGGCCAAATCGGTAGACATTAGGATGAACCCCAATCTGGCCCGATGATGCCTACCCGCACCCATTTCCGGCGTTCTGGGAATCGACGTGACTTGCTGGCCCGTGACAAACATAGACGTACATCCTTTTGATCGAGAAAAGCTAGCTGATCGCAACGCGACAACGACCGCCCGATCATTGTGCATAAAGCTGCTTTAATTCAAAGCAACTTTCAAAGGCGGAACCACATTGGACGTCCCCAAAACCAAAAAAGACCCGGGCCATGACGCCTCGGGTCTTTCTGAATTTTTGGTAGCGGAGGAGGGACTTGAACCCCCGACACGCGGATTATGATTCCGCTGCTCTAACCGGCTGAGCTACTCCGCCACGGTGGGGGCGATTTAGGCGACTGAGACGACAGGGTCAAGGGGGAAAACCTCTCTACTGGCAGAGAATTTCCGCTGTCGCGCCAAGCGCTCCTACCCCCGAAGAACCCGTCCGAGAATATCTCCGATTTCGGCGATATCGATCTCGGTGATCGTCAGAGGTGGCGACATAGCAATGCTGTCTCCGATTGGGCGGATGCTAAGACCAAGGTCCCAGAGTTTTTCGTAAGCTGCCCGCCCCTTGGTGCCGACGGCACCTTCGGTTTCAAGCTGGATCGCCCCAAGGATACCGGCGTTGCGGATATCAACCACGCCCGGTGCGTCGCGCAGGCTGTGCAGCATGTCCTCCCATACCGGTGCCATTTTGCCAGCGTGTTCGAAAATGCCTTCGTCGCGGTAGACGTCCAGAGTGGCGATAGACGCCGCTGCCGCCAGAGGGTGGCCGGAATAGGTGTAGCCGTGAAACAGATCCGGCATAGTATCAGGGCCCTGCAAGAACGCCTGACGGATAGCTTCAGTCGCAAACACACCGCCCATGGGGACGGTCGCGTTGGTCATGCCCTTGGCGATGGTGACCAGATCCGGCTTGATACCGAAATACTGGTGCGCGAACGGGGTGCCCATGCGCCCAAAGCCGGTAATGACCTCGTCAAGGATCAGCAAAATGCCGTGTTGGTCACAGATTTCGCGCAGGCGCTGCAAATAACCTTCGGGCGGCGGGAACACGCCCCCTGCCCCAACGACTGGCTCGACGATCACAGCGGCGATGTTGTGGCCTCCGTGGGTCTCTGCGATCTGTTGCAGCTCGTCCGCCAGATCGCCGCCGGTTTCTGGCATGCCGCGCGTGAACGCGTTTTCCGGAAGCAAGGTGTGGCGCATGTGAACGGCTGATGGGTAAAGCGTGCCGAATTGGCCTTTGTTAAGACCGATGCCGCCAACGGACAGACCACCAAAATTGATCCCGTGATAGGCTTTCTGTCGCCCGACAAGAATCCGGCGGTTCGCCTCACCCCGGGCATTGTGATATGCCAGCGCGATTTTCAACGCGGTATCAACGGCTTCGGACCCGGAATTGGTAAAGAAGATGTGGTCGAAATCGGGGGCAAGTTCGACCATTCGGGATGCGGCTGCAAAAGCGATCGGATGGCCTTGGTTAAAACTATGCGCGAAATCAAGCGACGCCGCCTGTTTCTGGATCGCTTCAACAATACGCGGGTGGTTGTGGCCCGCGTTGCAGCACCAAAGACCACCGGTCCCGTCAATCACCTTGTGACCATCCACTGCGGTATAGTGAATACCATCCGCTTTCGCGATCATACGCGGGTTTTGCTTGAACCAACGCGACGCGGTGAACGGCATCCAAAAGCTGTCCAAATCGTTCGGCATATTAGTATGATCGTTCATGCGACTCGCCTCCTGAACGTAATTTGATCAAAATTCTCTCAGAATATACTTTTCGTCAAGCTGTCTGTTATGTAAGGGCTACACCCAAGCGGTAAATCTATGTCAATTCCTGCGTCCGAATCCCTTGACGCCCCTTGGAAAAGCTCATAGAGACGGCGAACAAATTTCTGGGCGTGGCCAAGGCCGTGCCCTTATCTAATTCTCGGGGCGCTATGCCTCGAAGCCGAGACGAGGATGAACACATGTCACGCCGTTGCGAACTGACCGGAAAAGGCCCAATGACTGGCAACAATGTCAGCCATGCTAAAAACAGAACACGCCGTCGGTTTTTGCCGAACCTGAACGACGTTACCTTGCAGTCCGAAACCCTGGGACGCGGCATCAAGATGCGCATCTCGGCTGCTGCACTGCGTACCGTTGATCACCGTGGTGGTCTGGACGCATTCCTGGCGAAAGCCAAGGACGAAGAACTGTCGGACAGCGTTCTGAAAGTGAAGAAAGAAATCGCCAAGGCACAAGCCGCCGCGTAATTTTTTCCGCTTGGAAGTTTTAGAGCCCCGCAAGGTCACCCCTTGCGGGGCTGTTTCATTTTGTCGCTTTTCATTCTTGGAATATGAGCCTACCTAGTCTGCATGAGTCCTAAGGTGCGCAGTATTCTATCCGGCTTTCTGGCGCTGATCCTGATGATCGGCAGCTTGCAGATGGCCGTTGCGCGCAGCGCTCCGATGCCTGTCGACGAAATGGTTCTGTGCACCACCCAAGGGGCGGTCACCGTTGCTATTGATGCCGAGGGCAACCCCACCGGAGAAATGCAATATTGCCCCGAATGCGCAGCCATTGCTTTCGCGTTCGTTGACGTTTCAGCCCCAGATTTTTCAACTCCCGCGCCCACATCTCTGGCAATCGACACCCCGGCACAGTCCCTGCCGGTAGTGCAAGCGGCGCGGCATTGCCCTCAGGCGCGTGGGCCTCCCCTGTCTGTCTGAACTCTTCCCTTCAGACACTTCAACACAGACAGGAAATTCCAAATGAAACTGAAATCCGTACTCGCGGCAGTAGCCGCAACCGTAACCCTTGCAGCCCCTGCATTTGCCGAAATCATCGTCTCTGACGGTT
>CAYZAY010000065.1:4254-14426 GCA_964476515.1 uncultured Rhodobacterales bacterium | reverse complement strand
ACAGCACCAAGCGACGGCAACGCCTCACCTCTAAACCCGAAGGAGTGAATATCGAGTAAATCGCTACCGTCTATTTTCGAGGTCGCATGACGACTTAACGCCAATGGCAATTCATCCGCTGCGATCCCCCAACCATCATCGGTCACGCGGATCAGTGTTTTGCCGCCATCGGCGTAGGCAACCTCAATCCGTCGCGCCCCTGCATCAATGGCGTTTTCGACCAGTTCCTTAACCGCAGACGACGGCCGCTCAACCACTTCCCCCGCCGCGATCCGGTTGATCGCCGCGTCGTCAAGCTGCCGGATCACCGGCCGATTATCGCTTATTTGGGGGGTATGCGCATTCATAGCGCAAAACCTAGCACGGGCTGTCCCGAGTCGGCTAGAGCGTAGTCAGTAGATCAACGCTTCTTTTCACCCGTAAACAGGATCAGCCCAGCCGCACCAGCAAACACCGCGACATCTGCCACGTTAAACGAATACGGGTTTGATATCCCGCAACAGGACACGTTTAGAAAATCCGCTACAGCGCCATAAATCAACCGGTCGAGCACGTTGCCCAGCGCCCCGCCGATCAGGATACCGCCAGAAATAGCGCCCCACCGGCCCGGTTTGTCCCGCACGAGCCACACAAAGATCGCCACAACCAGCGCCAAAGCAATCGCGATCAGCACCCAACGCGCTTCAGCCCCCGAAAACAGCCCAAAGTTCACACCTGTGTTCCACGCCATGCGGAACGTCAGCAACGGGGGAAGAACCTTGATCTCGTACACGTCGAGAAGGTTCAGCCCGTACATCACGAAGACTTTGCTGAGCTGATCCAGCAAGAACGCCACCAGCGCGGCAAGACCTATGCGGCGGCGCGTCTCCATCAGTGGCGGAAGTGCCGCATGCCGGTAAAGACCATGGCCAAACCGGCGTCATTTGCCGCCTTGATCACTTCGTCGTCACGCATCGAGCCACCGGGCTGGATTACACAAACGCCACCCGCAGCAGCCGCTTCAAGCAGACCGTCAGCAAATGGGAAGAACGCATCTGACGCCACTGCCGACCCCTTGGCGGGGCTTTCCGCCAAACCAAGCTCAGCCGCCATACGGCCAGCTTTGGATGCCGCAACATTGGCACTATCCAGACGGCTCATTTGACCCGCGCCAACACCCACAGTCGCGCCGTCTTTGACGTAAACGATTGCGTTTGATTTAACGTGCTTCGCCACTTTCCAAGCGAACAACAGGTCCGCCATCTGTTCATCCGTCGGCGCGACTTTGGTAACCACTTTCAGGTCTTCCATGCCGACGTAGCCAACGTCTTTGTCTTGCACCAGCATCCCGCCAGCCACCTGTTTATAGGCAACAATAGGCTTGCGCGTGTCCGGCAACCCGTCAGTCAAAAGCAAACGCAGGTTCTTTTTCTTGGCAAAGATTTCCTTTGCTTCGTCCGAAGCCCCCGGCGCGATGACGACCTCGGTGAATATCTCAACAATCTTCGTCGCGGTTTCAGCGTCCAGAGGCATGTTCAGCGCCACGATCCCACCAAAGGCAGAAGTCCGGTCACAGTCGAACGCCTTCTGATAGGCTTCAACAAGCGACGAACCAATAGCAACACCACAAGGGTTCGCGTGTTTGATGATCGCCACAGCAGGGCTGGTGGCGGGGGCAAACTCGGCAACCAGTTCATAGGCCGCGTCGGTGTCGTTGATGTTGTTGTAGCTCAGCTCTTTGCCCTGAAGCTGAACGGCCGTCGCAACACCCGGACGGTTTGATCCATCGGTGTAGAACGCTGCCTGTTGGTGGCTGTTCTCGCCATAGCGCAGCGTCTGCTTGATTTCGCCAGCAAAGGCCCGACGGCGCGGGGCTTCTTGCGTAATTGCGCCAGCCATCCAGTTCGACACGGCCGCGTCATAGGCACCGGTACGCGCATAAGCGATCTGGGCAAAACGCTGACGGAACGTATAAGACGTCTGGCCGTTGTTCGCTTCAAGTTCAGCCAAAAGCGCGTCATAGTCTTGAACATCCACAACAGTGGTCACGAACCCATGGTTCTTTGCCGCCGCGCGGATCATCGCAGGGCCGCCGATGTCAATGTTTTCGATCATCTCGTCGTAGTCCGCACCGCGCACCAAAGCCGCTTCAAACGGGTAGAGGTTCACCACCAACAGGTCGATCCCGCCAATGCCGTGTTCATCCATCGCAGCGACATGTTCGTCATTGTCACGCAGCGCCAGCAACCCGCCATGCACACGCGGGTGCAAGGTCTTTACGCGGCCATCCATCATTTCCGGAAAATCGGTGATTTCAGAGACGTCTTTCACGTCCAAGCCCGCATCACGCATCGCCTTGGCCGATCCACCGGTCGACAAAAGCTCTACTCCACGCTCTGCCAGCGCCTTACCCAGCTCAATCAGGCCGGTTTTGTCGGATACGGAAAGAAGGGCGCGGCGCACAGGGTGCAGATCAGTCATTGGGATCTCCAAAAGGGGTCAGTCTGTCAGCTCCGCGTCCAGCTCGACCAGATCGCGAATGCCTTTCAGGCTTTCGGGCGTCTTGGCCAGCGACCAGCGGATGCGCGTCGCATAATCCATTGCGCGTCCGGTTAAAACCACCTGTTTCGTCGCAGTCGGCTTAATCGCTTCTTGATTCAGATAAACCGAGCTTTCCAGCGACATTTGACAGTTGCCATCATGCCGGAACAACCAGACCTCGCCGTTTTTAAGTGTCAGGCGATAGGCGTTCATTTCCAGATCGTATTCCGCCACGACGTCAGGGTGCAGATGGAAGCGGACCGTATAGGGCACGCCTTTGCGGGTGCTATCGACAATCCTGTCAAACCGCGCCCTTGAGCGTCGATCTTCGGACAGCAAAACCTCTTCTCCGGCAACGGCGCTGCCGTCAATTGTCAACTCAAGCGCCCTGCCCTGCATAAGCCCATGGGTGCGCAGATAACCGTCGTGGCTGGCCTCTAGCCGCAGATATTCCAAATGCCGCTCTTGGTGTAGCTCGACACGGGATGGGCGCGATTCCATCTGTTCATGTTTCTGCCCAAGGATTTCTCTCGTACGCCCAAGCCGTGACGACGACGACCCGTCCAGCCCAAGAACCGAATGCGACGGCGTTGCCCGCCCCGCTTTGCGCCAATCTGGCCCGAAGGGCGACCCTGATCCACAACTGACGATCATCGGTCTTCGACCCGAAGTCAGCTCCATCGCAAGTGTTGACGCGTGGGCCTCATAGGAAACATCACCCTTGGCCGGTTTGGCCGCATCCACGATGACGCTGCTCCGCCCCGAGGTCATGCGAATGTACCCCATGCCCCCATCACCGGAAATTTTGCGAACGCCTGATGACGCCAATGCCTGATCAAGCCCCGCCATGATCGCTGATCCACCGCCCTGAAACCGCGCAAGTGAACCATCAAAGTGGCGCAAGCTGCGCAAAACAGGGGTAATCTCGGAAATCTTATCGTTGAGTACTTCTGGAACAATCTCGCCCTGCGCACCCAAATCTTCACGCATCCAAACCAGCAGAGACAACAGCTGTAAAAGCTCTTCAGGATTGCGCGTAATAATGCCACCGTCTTCGCCCGAAACCCGTTCGCATTCGCGTCGAATGGATTTGCGAAGACTGTCTATCGACACCTCAAAGCCGTCGATAACCCGAGCACTAAGAATAAGCGCACCGATAGCCTCAAGCCGGGGAATGCCTTCGGCGGACTTCCACCACCGTTTGGTAAGATACTTTGCCTGCCGCATTATCGTCTGGTTAAACCGGACACGTGCTTCATCCGACATGTCGCGGGACAGGTCATCATAGTGATGTAGGAAACGGATCTGACGCTGGCCAACAAGTTCTGCCGACCACGCCAAACCGTGACCTTTGCCAAATAGCGATATCCACTGGCTCACCCAGAGCTGCATCTTCGCAACACTGGTTTTCGATGCAACAGCAGCCAGATGATCAAGCCATGTAAACCCGTGCATATCCACGCGAAACGCATCATCGGGTGCGCGAATATCCCAAACCGACGCCCCCGGCGCCATGACAAGACGACCGGCAAATTTCACATTGCCCTGCACCATTTCCATGCCGATGGCCATCGACCCAATAGAACGGGGCCCTGGCAGATCAGTCAGCTTGGCTGGAGTTTTGTCCAGCGACAACAACCACGCGCGCCAACGGTTGGCCAATCGCCGTTTCAACGATGCAGTCATTCCGGGATATTGCGTCATCGCGCCTTTCCGCAGCAAATCGCCTGTTCAGGACAGACGCTTCCTACATAGGACGTCGCGCTTTTAAGGGAAAGCCTTCTAAGCCTTGCACAGGACCGCGATGTAAAAGCCGTCCATTCCGCCCTTGTCCGCCCAGAAATCAGGGCGAAGACGCAAACCGCCTTCTTCCGTGATCCAAGCCTGATCAATCCAGTCACGGTTCAATGCTTCGCGGTCGATTGTAACATCGCTGCGCGCATTCAGAATCTCTTCCACCTGGCATTCACCTTCATCAGGCAAAAGCGAACAAGTACAATAGACCATCCGTCCGCTGGGTTTCAGCATGTTCAACGCGTGATCCAGCATTTGACCCTGAAGCTCGATCAACTCGCCGAAATCAGACCCGTCCTTAGCGTGGGGCAAATCAGGGTGACGCCGGATCGTTCCGGTCGCCGAACAGGGCGCATCCAGAATGATCGCGTCATAGCTACCTTCCAGCTTCAAAGCGTCCCCAGCCTTGGTCTGGGCATGCAGATTGCAGCGCTCAAGATTTTCGCGCACCCGCGCCATACGCTTTTTAGAGATATCAACAGCCGTCACCCGCGCGCGCGGCGTAGCGGCTTGCAGCGTCTTACCCCCCGGGGCAGCGCAAAGATCAAGAACGTCTTCGCCTTGTTTTAGGTCTAGCAGTTGAACCGGCATCGCAGCGGCAGCATCCTGTACCCACCAATCACCATCTTCAAAACCTGCAAGTCCAGAAACCTGACCCGCCTGTTGAAGACGCACCGAACCGGACGGTAAAACCTCTCCGCCCAGCTTGTCAGCCCAATCCTGTGGGTCCGATTTGACCGTGATATCCAAGGGTACAGGTGAAAAATGCGCCAGCTCAATCGCTGCAACACTTTCTGTGCCCCAAGCATCAACCAAAGGCCCGCGCAGCCATTTGGGCAATCTCGGGATACGCATTTCGTTCCAAGCGTCGGGACCCGCTTCAACCATCTTGCGCAAAACGGCGTTGGCCAGCCCCTTCATATGCGCGTTCTTCTTGCCACTGCGGGCAACAATTTCGACGATGGAATTCACAACCCCGTGCGATGCTTCACCCAATGCACAAATCTCAACCGTACCCAAACGCAGCGCATTGCGAACGGTTAGCGGAGGATACTTGCGCAAATGCTTTTGCAACAACCGGTCGGCGCGCTCTAACCCACGCAAGGTTTCCGTCGCCAATCGCTGCGCCCGCGCGCGGTCACCCGGCTCAAGATGATCCAATGTCTTGCCTTGCACCAATTCGGTCATCAGACGGTCTTCGCCGAGAATCTGATCCAACAGATAGATGGCGGCTTTTCGTGCGGGTATTCCTTGATCGCTCATGCTCAAGCCTTTTGCCTGCGTCGCTCAGGCCGCTTGATGCGACCGAAGGCGGGCGTATATCAAGGGTCAGAAGAATTAGGAAGCCGTCATGACAGAAGAATCGATGGGCAAAGACCTGCCCCCTGCCGCCCAACGCGCATTGGCCGAAGCCGAAGACCGCCGCAAGAAAGCGAAACAGGACGCTCTGCCCAAAGAACTAGGCGGTCGCGACGGCCCCGAACCCGTGCGCTACGGCGATTGGGAAAAGAAGGGCATCGCTGTCGATTTTTGATGCGCCGCACATGAGTATTTTTGGAAAGATGAAATAGTTGGACGTCACTCCAGGCATCAAAGCCCCAAAACATCCACCATGTCATACCGGCCCGGCTTTTTGTCCAACCCCCACAACGCAGCTTTTAACGCCCCGCGTGAAAACACCATACGGTCGCTGGCAACGTGGCGCAGAACAACGCGTTCCCCCGCAGCGGCAAACAAAACGTCATGTTCGCCAACGATGTCGCCACCCCGAATGGCTGTGAACCCGATATCCCCGCGCTTGCGCGCGCCGGTAATGCCATCACGACCACGGTCCGAGACATCGCTAAGCTTAACGCCGCGTCCATCCGCAGCTGCTTCACCAAGCATTAAAGCTGTGCCCGACGGTGCATCGACTTTTTGGTTGTGGTGGGCTTCGATCACTTCGATATCATAATCTTCGTCCAGCGCAGCGGCGACTTTCTTGGTCAACACTGTCAGTAGATTGACCCCAAGACTGAAATTACCCGCTTGGATAATCACCGCATGATGGGACGCCGCATTGAGCCGTTCAAAATCTTCGACCGTCATGCCGGTGGTGCCAATCACATGAACTGCCCGCGCTTGTGCCGCCAATTCAGCAAAGCCAACGGTTGCCGCGGGCGCGGTGAAATCCAAGACAGCCTGCGCATTGGAAAATGCCTCAAGCGGATCGTCAGTCACAATCACACCGTTCGCCGTGCCACCAAGAAGCTCGCCCAAATTCTGTCCGACCCAAGGGTGGCCTGATCGTTCAACAGCACCGACAAGCTTTGCCTTATCGCTATCCAGCACGGTTTTGCTAAGCATCTGGCCCATACGCCCCGATGCCCCCGTCACAACGATACCTGGCAATTCGCTCATCTTTTATCTCCTTGAAAGCAGTTGCCCTTCCTTAGAACAGCAACGCCCGCTTGGCAAAGCCTTGTGAAACGCGTATCTGGCCGGTCATGGCAAAGAATTATTCAAAAGAGTCGCGCGGCCCATCGCAAAGACAGCTCAAAGTCGGCGAAGTTATTCGGCGTACGATGTCCGAAGTTCTCATGCGTGGCGATATCCACGACCCAGAGCTGAACGCCCTGTCGATCACCGTTAGTGAGGTCTCGGTCACTGCTGATTTGCGGATTGCGACTGCCTATGTTCTGCCTTTGGGCGGCAAAAATCAGGACGAAGCCATCGCACTTCTTGCGCGCAACAAAGGCGAGATGCGCCGCATCGTCGGCAAAAAAACCGGCCTGAAATTCGCGCCTGACCTACGGTATCGCATCGACGACACCTTTGACCGGATGGACGACACGCGCCGGATGTTCAGCGACGAAGCCGTGCGCCGCGATCTGGACGACTAGACGCCCATTTCGGTTGGCACCGGTTTCGGGGGTCGCTCGAACACAATGCTTCCAACGCCCGCAAGCACAATCATCCCGCCAATTAGGCTGGTCAGACTAAGCGTTTCGCCAAGAAACAAGATCCCTCCGACTACGGACACCAATGGCAGCAGCAACAAAAACGGTGCAACCATACTGACTGGATGCCTGCGGACCAAAGTGAACCAAAGCCCGTACCCCAAGGCCGTCATCACCAGCCCAAGATAGGCCACCGATATCCAGACAATCGGCGGCGCATTCACAATCGCTTCCCGCTGCCCGCTTTCGAACAAAAGCGACATCACCAATAGTTGCGGCGCTGCAAAGACGGCGACCCAAGCGGTGACCGTGAGCCCGTCAATCGCACTCAGCCGTCGCACCATGATCTGCCCGACGGCCCATGTGAAACCCCCGCCAATCACCAGAGCAACAGACACCAGTGGAATAGACTCGGTCGGCCAGCCGACAATCAGGGCAACACCTGAAAACGCCAGCGCGATCCCGAACCACTTGCGCCAACTGGTTTTCTCACCCAGCACCAACGCGCCTAGCAAGGTCAGAAATGGAACCTCAAGCTGTACGACAAGTGACGTTACTCCTGCTTCCAAGCCCCTTAGGCCTGTAAATGTCAGCGAATACTGAATGGCCGCCGAAACGATAGACACCCAAAACAACGGCTTTAAATGCGCCAGCGGTGGCTTCACGAACCAAACAAGCGCCAGCGCAGTGACCATGAACCGCAACGACATCAGCAAAATCGGCGGGAAATGTTCAATCGCAGCCTTTGCAAAAACCAAGCCCATGCCCCAGACGATCGCCACCGCGAACCCCATAAGCATATCCGTGATTTTCAACTGGTAGGTCATCTTACGTTCGCTTTCCCGATCAACCCGTCGCAGGTTTTCTTCACCCGATCTGTTCACTTTGCGACAGGCCAAAGATTGACCCCTGCAGTCGGGTGAGTTACCCCGCCGGACTTATCGTAATATCGAGGTCACTATGGGTCGCAAACGCAAGGGTCGTCCGGTTTCAGGCTGGTTGGTGGTGGACAAGCCTGCGGGCATGACGTCGACCTCTGTTGTTAACAAGGTGCGTTGGGCACTTGGGGCAGCAAAAGCGGGTCATGCTGGCACGCTGGACCCCGAGGCAACCGGCGTCTTGGCCGTCGCATTGGGTGAGGCGACCAAAACCGTGCCCTACATCACTGATGCCTTGAAGTGCTACGAATTCTCGGTCCGTTTGGGACAAGCAACCAACACCGACGACGCCGAGGGTGAAGTGATTGCGCAAAGCGACGGGCGTCCTTCGGACGACGAGATCAAGGCGGCTCTGGGCGAGTTCATCGGGGACGTCATGCAAGTGCCGCCCAAGTTTTCTGCCGTAAAGATCGACGGTCAGCGCGCCTATAAGCTGGCGCGTGACGGTGAAGACGTTGAAATCGCCGCTCGCCCGTTGTTCGTTGAATCGCTCGTGATGTTGGATCGTACGGACGACGACCATGTTCTTCTGGAAATGGTCTGCGGCAAAGGCGGCTACGTCCGCTCAATCGCCCGCGATCTGGGCGCGGCACTGGGATGCCATGGCCACGTAGAATGGCTGCGTCGCGAATGGTCAGGTCCGTTCGAAGCCTCTGACGGCATCAGCATGGACGACGTCGACCGCATGGCTAAAACTCCGGAGCTGGACGAACACATCGTCGCGCTAGAGATCGGCCTTGAGGACTTGCCCCAAGTTACGACCACAGTCGAAGGTGCCACCAAACTGCGCAACGGCAACCCCGGCATCGCGTTTGCCAAGGATGAAGTGGAATACGGCGACGAATGCTGGGCAAGCTTGGATGGTCAGGCGGTAGCTATCGGACGGTTCAAAGGCGGAGAAATCCACCCGAGCAAGGTGTTTGTGTCGTAGTCTACCAATTGAATATCATCTGAGTAGCAGAGGCTAACGTGAGTGAATATGAAAAACAATGAACGTCTCTTAGATGAGCAGCGCATATACTTTTCTTCAGAACCAAAACCTTTGAAGGATGCGTTCGAATTATTGTGTGCTGAATACGGCCGAACCCTTCAATTATTCTCCAACCCAAAATTCACATTGGAAGGTTCTAAATTACTAGCCCGCCAAGTAATCTACATCTTATTGCTAAAACAATATGAGCTGGTGAAATCAAGCTTCAATTCATTCATAACTTTCAACTATGCGAGCACCGCAATTTTGGCTCGCTCAATAGTCGAAACGAGTGCGTTTTGTTACTATCTCAGCAAACACCCTCAAGAAGCCGAAGACTTTGTGCTCTTCTCGGATGTCATCGGCCATCCTGAAGTAGATTGGAAACGGTTAAAGATCAGCAACCGAAGGAAAAAACTCTCTTCGAGCAATTTTCCATTAGGCAATTATGCGCGAAGTCTACAGCGACACAGATCAGCATGAGAAGAAGATAAACCACGCGTGGGCGTATCAAGCCTTTTCAAACCTAGCTCATCCGAACCTTGAACCAAGCGCAATATTCTATTCAGAGGGAACCCCGCCCAGTGAAATGTTTTCAAGCGTTGGAGCCCTTAGATTGACGTTCTCTTTATTCGTGGTTACCAGTTCCGTGAATGAGATGGTTGTTAATGTGTTCATTCATGACAAGCCTTTAGTCGAAGATATTTATGCTGATCGCAAAAAAGTTTTCGACCTGCATGACGAGGCAACCCAATTACTCGACTCGAATCCGTCTATCCGCCCGCAATTCCATCGAAATGAGAAACTCAGGATCGGATGGAAAGACGGAAAACCCATTCTAACGATGAACGCATAAAAAGGGCAAACAGGCACGCGATTGTTGTCTCTGCATTCGGACGATTGGCATGAAGCGCAAGCGCCTGTTCGTGGGTTGGCGCTACTCGGATTCAGTTCGCTACTTTATCCCGCCAAATCCGCACAATCCCTCCGGATTGCTAGCCTTCACCAAAA
>CAYZAY010000065.1:0-4244 GCA_964476515.1 uncultured Rhodobacterales bacterium | reverse complement strand
GCCTTCGGCTTGTTCCGCACACTATCCTCACCCCTAAGGGCATTTGCACCGTTTTGCGGTACAAATATTACAAATGTCATCAAACGACTTGATCCCTCGGCCTTGTCGGGCGATCAAGTCGCATGATCACCCGCACCCATCTTAAAGGCGATGCCCATTCCACGGCCGTGTACTCGGATTGTGAAAATTTTCGCTATTCTTTGACCCGCATTTGGGACCCCGAAGGGCGCAGGGCAGCGTTCATAATGCTCAATCCGTCGACGGCGACCGAAGTGCAAAACGATCCCACAGTTGAACGCTGTGAACGGCGCGCAAGGGCACTTGGTTTCGGGGCCTTCAGCGTCACCAATATATTCGCGTGGCGCGACACTGATCCGCGAAAGATGCGTGCTGCCAAAGACCCCGTTGGACCCGAAAATAACCAAGCTATATCAGAGGCTTGCGACTGGGCAGATACGATCGTCGCAGCGTGGGGAACCCACGGAGAGCATCTGAAACGCGGGTCCGAAGTTGAAGCATTGCTGCGCAAAACCGGCCTGCCGATCTATCATCTTGGCCTGTCAAAAGCGGGTCACCCAAAGCATCCGCTGTACATTGCGTACGCCCAAAAACCATTGCTTTGGGCCAATAAATAGCGGCGTTTTCTTGGTTTCCAGCCTGTTAACCACAACCCCTTGTTTTCGTTGCAACATCGCGAACGTTTCACAATGCTCGTCGGTGGGAACAAGGGTGTGAGAGATGCTAATAATTGCAAGTTTGGTCGGCCTAGTCATGGTCAGCGGAATGGCCTTGGCAGGTCTAGGGGACTTTGGTGAAGACGAAGGAATTCAATCGGGAACGGACAGCGACGATACTTTGATGGGATCAGAGGGTGACGACCAAACCGGCGGCGAAGGTTTGGACACTTTGATCGGCGGAGCTAGCCACGATCTGCTTGACGGACGCGAACTTAGCGAAGCTGCCAAGGATTTTCTGAACGGTGGACAAGTTGACGACACAATTTTCGCGGGCTCTGGTGACGTTGTTGACGGTGGGGACGGCGCGGATACCACAGTCATAGGAAACTGGATAAGCTCGACTGAACCGGCCCAGATCAAAGGGTTCAATGTCAACGAAGACCAGCTTGAAATCTCGGTCGACACTGTTTCGCCCGAAGTCACAATAACCGAGGTTGAAACAGGTCTTTACGAAGTCATGTGCGACAACGAACTATTGGCTCAGGTTTCGACAATCGGAGAATTAACCAGTAGCAATGTCATCATCGCGCGACCGGGCGTTTAAAATATGGGGTTTTCAATCACATGAGAATCTCTTATACGCGCGCATCTGCATTTGCAGACACCTCCACGGGCCCTGCTGGACGACATCCCGGCTTGTGCCATAACCCTTTGATTTAAAAAGGAGACCCCGATGTCGATTACTGCTGAAGAAAAAGCACGCCTGATGACAGAATTCGCAACCAAAGAAGGTGACACCGGTTCACCTGAAGTACAGGTTGCTATCCTCACCTCGCGTATTTCGACCCTGACCGAGCACTTCAAAACCCACAAGAAAGACAACCACTCTCGTCGTGGTCTTCTGAAGTTGGTTGCTCAGCGTCGTAAGCTGCTGGACTACACCAAAGCAAAAGACGTGGCCCGTTATCAGGACCTCATCAAGCGCCTGGGTATCCGCCGCTAAGAATTAGATCCTTTTGGATCAAAAGCGCTCGAGGGCAACCTCGGGCGCTTTTTTTGTTTAGCGGTTCTTGTCGTATTTCCGGATCAGCGCGGCAACTCGTTTGCCTATTTCTTCACTGCCCTTCAAAGACGGATGAATGCGGTCGAGCGCGTGGAACGATAGGTCGCCGTCGGGCACCAGATCCGAGTTCGACAAGAAATAGAACCCTCGGGTTGATTTCGCGAGGGCAGCAACGCGGGCTTCCAACTCATCACCTTCGTCACGACATTCCTCGATCATCGAATTCACGCCCGGGGATCGAAGATAGCCGAAGTAGATTACCTTAGCACCGGTTTCCGTGAGTTGGTTGATCACACGGGGAATTTCGCCTTCTTTTCCGTCTGACGTGATAAGTTTGTCCATTTTGGCATCACATTCCCCGCAACCACAGCCGAACCAAAGATCATTTCCGCCGCCATTCATGACAACCCAGTCCCAATCCCCTTCAATGATCTGGTGGGAAATCTGCATTCCAACGTCCCCGAAAAACGGGACTTTGAAGATAAGTCGCGCTCCACCAATGGATCGGTTTGCAGCAGGTTCTTCCAACTCGCGTTCGATAATGTCGGGAATGGATTGGCCGGTCAGCGTGTGCCACGCCATCAGGCTATCACCGATGGCTAGAATGCGGGCGATGTCGGAATCTGCAACAGGCTCGTCTGCGTTCGCAGTGCCCGCTATCGCAAAGCTCCACCCGAACAAAAACGTCAACACGATCAGAAATACACGCACAACAACAACCAAATTACGCACCTATAGACCCGATCATTATTTCCAACTCGGGCTAATCACGTAAGATTGTGTTCGCTATTTGGCCGATAAACTTTAAATCACCGAACAAAGCGATCCATGGGCCGCGATTGTTCACATTCCGCGCTGCCCAAATAGAAGCATTTTAGCGTCGTTTCCGTTCAACATTCTGTGCGCCGGTGGACCGTTCAAGTGGTCTTTTCCAAGCTGTTTTGCATATATTTTGGCAACATCATGCCGTTGGATCGCGCTTAAACCGGTTATCGCCATGGGGCCAAAAAGTAGGCTTTCCGCCATGCAGCCGTTTGCGCGAACAACTTCGTGGCGGTCAAAGGCAATGTGATGCCACGTCTGATTGCTGCGCCCTTGCATTCGTCGGATACCACGCCATCCCACTAGCGCGTGAGCCGGAACAAGTACTGGGCCATCGACAAGCCTCCTACCCTGTCGTTTTCCATCCAACAGCATACGGTGTTGCGCGGAAACAATCAGATCCCCCATCGGCTTACCCCAACCAAAGGCGCCAGACGGGATGAGGATTGGCACCTGCCCCTTATCTGAACAATCCCGATGACAACGTCTGATCCAGCAAACAGGTTGAAGCCGGTGATCCTGGGTTTGAACCAAATCCCCGACGGTGATGGCTTCGATCAAAGTTTGACCGCTTGCCGTATCGATCCGTGTGCCTGGCGCAAAACATGGCAATGTTCCGCGTGACGTAACATTGGTTGCTTCATATATTTTTCCGTCCATGGATTGCAGTGAATCCCTTCCCGACGCCGTGCCGATTTCTTTGCTGGCTTCACCCCTAGCCGGTCCGTTTTTTGCGGTGATTGATCGACCCCCAAACGACACGAATTGAACCACGGTTCCGTCGCCGTCGATAAGAGCAAGGGAAGTATGCTGATTGATCTGCCCGAAGTTTTGAGTGTAGCGATCAACCAGATAGACGTCGGCCGCATCTGTCTGACTTTCTGCATCTTCAAGTTCGACTGATCTCTGATATCGGCTAGCCTTGTTGTAGAGCGCTAGCCGAAAACTGCTTGCATCTGTCCCGGCGGGCAAGACAATCTCAACAAAATCTTGTGCAGCGGTGCTATCGTAGCATACTTCTGAAATGAAACCGGTCATTCGTGAACCCCTCAACTGAGGTTCGATGAATGCACGTGAAGCCCTAAGATTTGGTTTCCGGCGTCGCGCCGAATGATCCCTTCCCCTACCCCTTTTTTTCCTGTAGACGCCCCGCATCTGAGACGTGATGCCTTTGACTCCGGGCACATGAGATAAGATTGGGGTCGGCGGCAATGGGGCCGTCATGAAAACGGAAGAGCCGGGAGGGCCCGGGAGTGCTTCCAACAAGGATACGATATATGTTCAATGTAACAACGAAATCCATCGAGTGGGGCGAAGAAACGCTGACCCTCGAAACGGGCAAGGTTGCCCGTCAGGCAGACGGCAGCGTCATCGCTACTCTGGGCGAAACATCGGTAATGGCCGCTGTTACTTTCGCTAAAAAACAAAAGCCCGGTCAGGACTTCTTTCCTCTGACTGTTCACTACCAAGAAAAATACTACGCCGCTGGTAAAGTACCAGGTGGCTTCTTCAAGCGCGAAGCGCGCCCGTCGGAAAAAGAGACACTGACGGCCCGCTTGATCGACCGTCCGATCCGTCCGCTGTTCGTCCCTGGCTTCAAAAACGAAGTTCTGGTGATGTGTACTGTTCTAAGCCACGATCTTGTCAATGACCCAGACATGGTTGCGATGATCGCAACGTCT
>CAYZAY010000064.1:0-14499 GCA_964476515.1 uncultured Rhodobacterales bacterium | reverse complement strand
TCGACCAAGTTGAATGCGTGGGTGACGCCCGCCGCCGCCAAAATAGTCAGCGGAATTGCAATCGGTGCATAAGCCAAAATCATATCAAGGCCTGGCACATTGATTTCTCTGACCCAAATCCCCCAAGCCAAGGATGTTAGAAGTCCGGCCACAATCGCCGACGCAAATCGAATGCGAGGAGAAACACGAAGGCCAAGGTCTTCGCACAGTCCCGCCAGTAAAATGGGCGACAAGGCCACAAAATAAATTATGACGCCCTGCCGTTCGAGCGGTGTCCAATAGACGATTGCCAAACAGGAAATGATCCCAAGGACCACGGCAGCACCGCCCAAACGCGGCGTGGGGACTATGTGCATGGACTGAACGGAAGCCAAGTCTTCGCGATTTATCACACGCGATAGCAGCTGATGCTTGAGCATTATGACTACTGCTGAGATGGAAAAGGAGGTCAGAAAGACGATCAGAAAAGTCGGAATAAGATGCGCCGAATAATCCGTCTGCCACATGTTCTCCACTCCTCAATTAATTCTGTGTTCAATGAAAATCATCAATCGCACGAATTGATATCAATCGGAAGGGTGAACCAATGACCAATTTATTTTTTCAAATGCAAGTGTTCCTGTAACGCTGCAGAAAAATGAGCGCGCCTCAGTTCTCTCCTAATAAACACGGGCTACACACCATTCGTGCGGTAAAGATATAAGGTTTGAATCTACCACAGTTTGGTGACGTGATATCGCTCCAGATACCAAATAATGCGCATTGGGCCGAGTTTAGATATGCCGTCTTTATTCGAGGCAAGCTTGGTTCTGTTTTGGACCTCCTCCGTGTATTTATTTTTTGGGCAAAGGCGTTGGGGGTTCGAGCCCCGCTCCTGCAACACTCCCCCCACATTCCGGAGCGAAAGCTGGAAACAAACGCAAAGCATCACTGCCAAGCTGATAACTTCGGGGCTGGTCTTGAAGTACTTAAATGGGTCGCGTTTTGTCATGGTCAAACGCTAAGTGAGCCGCCTGCACTCTTCATCCAAGTTTTGTCTGACGGTGCCCACCGCACGCCCTATTCAAGTGCTTCGCTCATCGTTGCGCGTGCGCGTCGTAGTCGCAGGGCGTTGGTCAACACAAAGACCGAGCTTAGCGCCATTGCGCCCGCAGCAAGGACGGGGGACAGCAACACCCCAAGTGCTGGATAAAGCGCCCCTGCGGCCACGGGGATAAGGGCCACATTGTAGCCAAATGCCCAACCGAGGTTTTGTTTGATATTCCGCATCGTTTGCTTTGAAATGGCAAAGCCATTCACGACACCGCGCAAATCGCCGGACATCAAAACGACATCCGCGCTTTCAATGGCAACATCCGTACCCGTCCCGATTGCTATACCGACATCTGCATGGGCCAACGCGGGGGCGTCATTGATCCCGTCACCCACGAAAGCGATTTTGCCATGGACCCGCAATTCGTCCAACGAGGCCACCTTGCCGTCCGGCAAGACACCAGCAATGACTTGGTCGACACCTGTTTCAACCGCGATAGCCTGAGCGGTTTCAAGCTTGTCTCCGGTAATCATGGCGACCTTGAGGCCAAGCGCATGCAGGGCCGCAATCGCCGCCGCGCTTGAAAGCTTGACTGGATCAGACACACCGATAACAGCCGCGATTTCGCCGTCAACGGCTGCAAATAGCGCGGTGCGCCCACGGGTGGCCAAATCCGTCTCGGCGTCTTTGAGGCTACCAAGCGATATGCTATTCTGGATCATCAACCGGTCTGCCCCGACAAGGACATTGCGGCCGTTGACCGTAGCGCTTACGCCGCACCCTGTAATTGAGTGGAAATCCTGAGGATCAGACAAACTCAGCCCTTCAGCTTTCGCCTTTCTGACTATGGCCTCGGCGATGGGATGTTCCGAGTGTTCCTCGACCGCAGCCACCAATCGCAGCACATCTTCGCGCTTCATACCTTCCGCCAGTATCAAGTCGGTTAGTTCCGGCCTGCCTTGGGTAACGGTGCCCGTCTTATCCACAGCGACCACACTAACGCTGCTTAACGCCTGAAGCGCATCGCCTTTGCGAAACAGCACACCCATTTCAGCGGCTCGGCCCGTTCCCACCATAATTGACGTCGGCGTGGCCAATCCCATTGCGCAAGGACAGGCAATTATCAGCACCGAGACCCCAGCAACTAACGCGTAGGTCAGCGCGGGCGACGGTCCAAACACCAGCCATACGATAATCGTCAATACAGATAGTGCCATAACCGCTGGCACAAACCAAAGCGTGATCCGGTCCACCAGCCCTTGGATGGGCAGTTTGGCGCCCTGTGCTTCTTCAACCATGCGAATGATTTGCGACAATGTCGTGTCTTCCCCAACGCGGGTAGCGCGGAACGTCAGGCTGCCTGCACCGTTCACAGTGCCACCTGTAACGCTGTCACCAGCCGCTTTTGCGACGGGGATGGGTTCCCCAGTGATCATGTTTTCGTCAACATGACCTTCGCCATCGACGACCACCCCGTCGACCGCCAAACGCTCGCCCGGACGCACGAGGATAAGATCGCCGGTCCGGATGTCGTCAATCTCGACCTCTCGTGTTTCACCATCTTGCAATAGTCTTGCGGTGCGCACTTGCAGACCGAGAAGTTTTTGGATGGCCGCACCAGTGCGCCCTTTTGCACGGGCCTCAAGCCAACGGCCAATCAGGATTAAAACAACGATCACCGCTGCGGCTTCGTAATAGACTGCTCGGACATTGTCCGGCATCAGGGCGGGCGTGAACGTGGCAACCAGTGAATAGGTGTAAGCCGCCCCTGTCCCCACCGCGACGAGGCTATTCATATCCGGCGCACCCTTGAACAGCGCCGGAAACCCTTTGAGGTAGAACTGTCGACCGGGACCGACCAAAACCGCTGTCGTCAATGCGAACTGGATCAGCCAGCTAGCCTGATGCCCAATCGTGTTACCGATCAACATGTGAACAGCGGGGATCAAATGCCCACCCATTTCCATAAGAAACACAGGCAAAGCTAAAGCAGCCGCAAAGCCTACGCGCCTTGCTAGATCGCGTGCCTCTTCTTCTTTGCGGGCGACGCGATCCAAGCTTTGGCCCGCTTCGGCAATCCGCGCGGGATAACCGGCGTCGGTTGCGGTTCGCACGAGGTCCTGCACAGTCACGACGCCTTCGTAATAAGTAACCGTCGCGGTTTCCGTCGCGAGATTTACGTTCACATCAATCACGCCGGATATCGCGGCCAAAGCTTTGTCCACGCGCCCCACACAGGATGCACAAGACATGGATTCAACGTTCAAAGTCACTTGATTGGTACGCGCCGGATAGCCCAGTTCGGTCAACGCTGCTGAGACCTCCTGAATTTTGTCAGGCGAGTCTGTGGAAAACCGTGCTGTTTCGGTGGCCAGGTTTACAGCCACGTCCGAAACGGCATCGATCGCCGACAAGCCACGTTCAACCCGCCCAACGCAGGACGCACAGGTCATACCTTCAATCGAAACGGTCAGATTGTCAGCTACATCCATGTCAGTCTCCGTTTGGTGCGCCTGCCTGATTTAGGGCTTCCAGTTACTGGAAGGTCAATAGCGGGCCCCAATATTTGTGTGAAATCTTTCACCTTGACCTTCCCCCTGCTGGAAGGTCCATGATCCGAGCAACCAAGTAAGGAATACAATCGTGAAATTTAACGTCCCGGATATGAGCTGTGGCCACTGCACTAGTGCCATCGAAAAAGCGATTAAGGCTTCAGACGCAAACGCCAACATTGTTTGTGATCTTACAGATCGAACCGTAACCGTAAGCAGCGCGGTTTCTGCAGGCGATCTTGCACTGATCCTAAAGGAAGCTGGCTACGAAAGCAGTCCTGCTTAAAACTGTACTCCCAGCCCAGCGCTATTATGAAAAATGCAGGGGGCGGACCTTGGCTGAGGCCGTGTTTGCGGCAGACTTCCGCAGTCGGCATTCCGGCTTCTTGTTCTTTGATCATCCCAATAATTTGGGCTTCTGTAAAACGGCTCTTTCGCATGTGTTTGCTCCTTCGAAAGGTTGAGCAAACTCTACATTAAAACGCGGGACTTTTCGGGGGGCAG
The DNA here is from genome assembly GCA_964476515.1 of uncultured Rhodobacterales bacterium. Lineage (GTDB taxonomy): Bacteria > Pseudomonadota > Alphaproteobacteria > Rhodobacterales > Rhodobacteraceae > JASMHC01. The sequence continues at coordinate 10,410 of CAYZAY010000064.1, read as the reverse complement.
GTCAGTACATTTGACGGCTACGCCTGACACTTTCTCTTTAAATTGCACCGATAATTCATAAGGATACTCAGTGAAACACCATCAATCCCGACGCAGCTTTCTATTGGGAGGAAGTGCAATTGCCCTTTCATCGTTCGTATTCTCAGGCACTCTTGCGCAAGCACAGAGCAAAGACAGGTTTAGCACGCCGGTATCGATACCCCTTGTTGAGACGGGAACCGTCAAAGACGGTGTCAGGGTATTTGATTTAACACTTCAAAACGGACAGACCGAGTTCTTTGATGGGCTTCAAACGGACACTAGCGGTATAAACGGAGGCTACTTGGGGCCTGTTCTAAGAATGCGATCGGGCGAAACTGTCCGAATGAATGTAAAAAATGAATTGGGCACAGAATCCACCCTTCATTGGCATGGAATGAACGTCCCAGCACATGCTGATGGCGGACCACATCAAGTCTTCTCTTCGGGTGAAACTTGGTCGCCGGAACTTGTGGTGCACGAGGCCGCGTCAACCATGTGGTATCATTCGCATCTGATGGGCAAAACGGCCGAACAGGTTTGGTCGGGTTTGGCAGGCTTAATCATAATTGATGATGATCACGCCGCGGGTCTGGAATTGCCTTCAGAATATGGCGTGGATGACATCCCCCTTGTGCTTCAGGATCGCAGATTTTATCGCGACGGCTCAATGCCATACGAAGCCTCGATGCATGACCTAATGGCCGGAATGGTCGGCAACGTCCCAATCGTTAATGGGTCCGTATTGCCCAATTTTCAGGTCACGACATCCAAATTACGCTTACGCCTTTTGAACGGCGCGAATGCTTCAATGTATAATCTCGGGTTTTCTGATGGCCGTGATTTCGCACAGATAGCGTCGGACGGGGGCCTACTTGAAGCACCCGTGAACATGTCCAACTTGATCTTGGCTCCGGGGGAAAGGGCCGAAATTATCGTTGACTTTGAACAGGGTGAAACCGTGCAACTTTATAGCATTGGCGCGGGAACGAATGCCTCGATGATGGAAAGCGAACAGAGCCCAAGGTTCAGCCTGATCGAATTCAGAGCGGCCCCTGATCTGGCACCATCCTCAGATATCCCCGATGAACTGGTCGAGCTTCAAACTGTCGATGAAAAATCGTCCACCCGAACACGTAAGTTCTTGCTTGAAATGCCGGCTATGGGCCCGATGGCCATGCTGGGGATGGGCGGGGGCTTTACGATCAATGGCAACGCCATGGACATGAATCGCATTGATGAGATCGTCAAAGTTGGAGAACCAGAGATTTGGGAAATCGAAAACGCAGGGCCGATGAAGCACCCCTTCCATGTCCACAACACCCAGTTCAGAGTTCTGGATCGAAACGGACAACTACCCCCCAAGAATGAGCTCGGCCTGAAGGATACGATCCTGATCAATGCAGGAGAGACCGTTCGTATCCTAGTTCGTTTTGATCACTATACCGATGCTGAAAGACCCTACATGTATCATTGCCATATCCTCGAACACGAAGACGCTGGCATGATGGGGCAATTCACTGTGGTCTAAAGAAGGCGGGCGATACAACGGTTCGCCCGTTATCAGCTGCTAGTGGTTCCTCAACAGCTGGCCATATCCATCCATCCGGTCATCAACGCCAGCCAAGCGCAGGACGTGCCAGATCATGGCTTGGTTCGAACACACCACCGGTTTCCCCAGCTTTCGTTCCAATTGGTCGACAGTGTCCAGCGTGCGTAGTGCACCACAGCTTACAAACAGCGCGTCACTGTCAGCCGTGTCCGATTTCAGCGCAAAATCTTCCAGAAACTCAGGGCTGACGCGGATCATGTCACTGTCTTTTTCTAGCTGAAGCCCCGAAATCTGCATCACCTCAAAACCTGCGTTTTCAAGGTATTCGACCTCTCGTTGATTCACCTCATCCAGATAAGGAGTCGCCACCGCAATGCGCCGCGCGCCAATAGCTTTCAGCGCTTGGATGACCGAGGTAATCAGACTGGTCGCCTTGGCGTTTGGCGCGCCTTTGTTCAGTTCCTCGAAGACCCGTTCTTCACCGATAACCAGACTTCCAGATGTGCAGCCATAACAAATCACATCCAAACTACCGTCGGGCAATAGCGTTGATGCTGCCCGCGCCAGATCATCAGCGTGGCGGCTTAGGCTATCAACTGTGATGCTGTCTTCGATAAAAGCGCGGGTGAAATGAACGCCTACGCCGTCGGGGCAAAGACGAAATACATCGTCTTCAATCGTCTGCTCGGTCGCAAGCAGTACAAAGCCGATTTTTGCACGGTGATGACGGCCTTTATCAAACATTGGATGATCCCTACTTCCTAAACGGATTAAAGCCGTTCAAACCTAAAACCAACATGGCCAAGCCGACAAGAACAATCCTCGGATGCAGCTGTCCGGCCTTTCAAAATCCACCAGCCTAAGCATCCACCGGCGTGTGGTCATAGTTCTCCATGGCCAAGATCGAGTCGCGCCCACCCAATGCTTAAATCGCCTTCGCCTGATCAGCAAAAGCACGGTCATTTACAGCGTCGGGGTTTAGTATCTTGCGTAATTCTAACGTCATCTCCTCCACAATACTTCCAAACGTTTCTTCCAATCCTAGGTCTCTGTCCTCTTCGGGATCAGCCTCAAGATCAAAAAGCTGCGAACGGTAACCAGGATAATAGACCAGTTTCCACTTGCCTTTACGAAGCATGAACATGCCCGAATGTGCGCCATAGTCGTGATATTCCGAAAGGGTTGCACGATCAAAATCAGGCTGTTTGATCGTCGACAAAAACGAAACCGCGTGTTGGGTCGGGTTCGCGTTTTCTACGTCGGTCAAGTCAAGCATCGTCGGATGAAGATCGATTAGATTCACAGGCGAATCCGTGGACCCTTTTGGGATATCAGGCCCCGCAACAATCAGCGGAACAGCGACGGATTCTTCGTACATGACCATCTTCGTCCAAACACCCCGATCACCAAGGCATTCGCCGTGATCACTAGTGAAAATCACCGTCGTGGTTTTGTCCAATCCCGTCTCGCGCGATGTGCCCATGATCTGCCCGACCATGTGATCGACAAAACTGCAAAGTCCGTAATAGCTGGCAACCGCAATCTTGCGCGTTTCATCCGTAAAAGAGGCACCAAAATCGCAATCCCGCCGCATGCCTTGCAACATGGGATGATCCGCGCCGCTTCCCTTGATTAGCGACTTGGGCAAGGGAACTTCACCGGGATCGTAGAGGTCGTAGAACTCTTGCGGACAGGTCAAAGGGTAGTGAGGTCGCAGGAAGGATACGAACATTCCCCACCCCTGTTCCTGATCAACCTTTCGGTCTTTCAGCCACTCAAGTGTGTCATCGCAAACCGCCCGATCAAATCGCGAATATCCGTCATCCCCAGGTCCGATATTCTTGGCAAAACCGGTTGCGTCGAAAATGCCCGTCGTGCCCCGTAGCAGCCCGTGCACCCAACCTTTGCCGTCTTTGACGTGCAGCGGGCGGATCTCTTCAGAGAACCCGTTGTCGTCGTGCGTACCGCGAAAATGCAACTTGCCAATCGACGGCATCTGCCGCCCAGCGTCGCGAATTTCGTGATGCCAGCTTCGCGGTTCGCCGTGATAAGGCTGGGCGTTTCCCCAAGCTCCGATCTCGTGAACATATTTGCCGGTCGCGAATGATGCGCGCGCAGGAACGCAAATCGGCGACGGAGTATACGCGTTATCAAACCGCATACCTGACGCTGCAAGCGCGTCTATGTTGGGCGTCTGAACAATGTCGTTGCCATAACAGCCAAGACAATCACGTCTCAGCTCGTCCGTCATGATGACAATTACGTTGCCCGGTGCCATATCCCCGTCCCTACGTCGCTACCTTCAACCGAAGATCAGCTGCACGCGCATGGCCCTCCATGCCTTCTGCCCTGCTTAAGCTCGCAGTTTTTTCCGCAAGGATAGAAGCAGCATCGCTTGTTGCCCTCTGCCATGTGACGGTCTTGGTAAACTTGTGCACGGACAGACCACCAGTGTATCGCGCAGCCCCGCTGGTTGGCAGAACGTGGTTCGGGCCGGATGTTTTGTCACCAAAGGACACGGTCGTTTCTTCGCCCAAGAACAACGACCCGTAGTTCGCCAGATTATCCAACCACCAGTCGAGATCTTCTGCCTGTACCTGCAGATGCTCCGGCGCGTATTTATCGGAAACTTCGACGGCCTCATCGCGGGAATCGCAAAGAATGACCTCGGCACGATCCGCCCACGCAGTCCTTGCTGCCGACTGGTTTGGTTCAGGCAAAGCGTCGATCAAATAGGGCACGCGCGCCAATACATTATTGGCCAGCTTGGCATCCGTTGACACCAACCACACAGGGCTATCAACGCCATGCTCTGCTTGCGAGACCAAATCCCACGCCACGGTTTCAGCCGACGCCGTGTGATCCGCAATCACAAGCGAATCCGTTGGTCCCGCGAACATGTCGATACCAATCGGACCAAACAGCATACGTTTTGCTTCGGCCACAAAGGAATTGCCCGGTCCCACAAGAATGTCAGCAGGTTTGCAACCAAACAGCCCATGCGCCATAGCGGCGATCCCCTGAACTCCCCCGAGGTTCAGAATCGTATCGGCCCCCGCCAAATCCATCGCGTAGATAATCGCATCCGGCATACCAATTTCGGGTATGGTCGGCGAAACGGCGGTAACATGGGGAACGCCAGCCACCTTGGCCGTCGTGATGGTCATCAACGCCGACGCGATATGGCTATATCGACCACCGGGCACATAACAGCCCGCACTTTGCACCGGTATCTGCTTTTGGCCAGCGATCAAGCCTGGTATCACTTCGATTTCGCAATCTTGAATGGTCGTCTTTTGCGCCAGAGCAAACCGGCGGATGTTGTCATGCGCAAACTCGATGTCGGCCTTCAGCTCAGCTGGCACCCGTTTAATCGCGGCCTCACGCTGGGCTTGGGAAACGACGATATCGCCCGTCCATCCGTCTAAGCGCTGTGCATAATCGATGACCGCCGCCTCTCCATCGCGCGCAATGTTGGCAAGCATAACTGCAACAATGTCACGAACGTTGCTGTTATCTTCATCGGCTGCCGGACCGGCTTTTTTCAAATATGTTATTGTCATCTTACTCAGGCTCTCATCCGACTATAGTCTGGATCATAGATACAATCGTCTATGACCGTTGCTTTGACCCGTTTGCCGCAGGAATCCAAAACCATCTCACAGCCGGTTTTTGCGTAAGCTGGGTCAACAAAGGCATAGGCTAGATTCATCCCAACCCTGTGTCCCCAGTCGCCGGACGTGATCGTTCCAATGACTTTGTCACCATCCATCAACGATGCCCCACCATGGGCTGGCGCGGTTTTAGAGCCTATGTCCAAGGTAACGCGCAATTTTGATGGCCCGCTTGTTTGACGCGCTTCCAACGCGTCTTTCCCCACAAACTCTGGCTTGGACATTTTCACAAATCGCCCAAGACCTGTTTCAAACAGGTCGAATTCGGTCAGCAAATCGGACTTCCAGTGCAAAAATCCCTTTTCCATCCGCATTGATTCAACGGCCCGTGCGCCAAAGAGTTTCATGCCATAAGCCTCTCCGGCTTTGCAAAGCGTCAGGTAAGCATTGTAAAGCATCGCGTTGGGTACGTGGATTTCATAGGCCAACTCGCCTGAAAAGCTGACGCCCATGACGGTTGCCGGGGCAAAGCCGATGAAGCATTCGCGGACTGAAAGCCAAGGAAATACCCCCGCCGACCAATCGCCACGCGAACATGCAGACAGCACGTTGCGTGCATTTGGACCAGCCAGAACCAAGATCGTTTGATCATTAGTCAGAGACTTGATCTGAACATCTTCATCATCGCGAAGATGGCTTTGCAGCCAATCCATATCGTGGAACTCGGACGCGGCGGCTGACCCATACCAAACGCGGTCGCCGCCTCTGTCTGACGCAGGCAGGTTCGCAACCGTAGCTTCGCCTTTGACCATGCCGTGATCGTTCAACAAATACCCTAGGCCAACGCGACCATCGCGCTTGGTGACGGTTCCGCAGAACATCCGGTCAAGAAAGCTGTGGCGGTCGGAACCGGTAATCTCAAACCGGTTGAACCCGTTGACTTCGCAAAGACCGACGTTGGTCTGAACATTCGCAATTTCTGCCGCGACAACATCGAACGCCTCGTCGAAATCAAACCCAAGGGTAGGATGGAAATCCGGAGACGGCTTGATGTAATCCACTCTCTCCCATCCGTTCACCACGGTGAACTCGGCACCTTCGGCGGCAAGAACAGGCGTCAAAGGAGTCGTCTTAGCGCTACGCCCTGCTGGGCGATGTTCATGAGGGAAATGGAACCGGAATTCGTTTTGATAGTCTTCGATAGCCTTCAAAGCCGTTAGCTCAACGTTGGCATGCCCAGTAAAACGCCGCGGATCAATGCACCAAGTATCGTAGCATGCCTCTCCATGGACGATCTGTTGGGCCAGAAGCCAACCGTGGCCACCGCCTTCGCCCAATCCCGCACGCAAACCGATAATGCAGAACGCATTCCGCTTGCCGGGGATCGGCCCAACCAAAGGCGCACCGTCAATTGTATAGGTTATCGGACCGTTAACGACCGTGTGAATACCCGCTTCCATCAGCGCAGGCATACGGGCGAACGCGCCCTCTAAAACATCCGTCACACGATCCAGATCGTCAGGACAAAGCGCATTGACGAAGTTCGGATCAATCCCATCCATGCCCCAAGTCTTGCAGTCCTGTTCGTAGAACCCCAACAACAGACCGTTCTTTTCCTGACGGCAGTAATAATCGCTGATCGGGCAGCGGATCAAAGGCATCCGGTGGCCCGCATCCCTGATCGCAGGGATGTCTTCGGTTAGGAAATACTGATGCTCCATCGACGCGACCGGATGGTGCACCCCCATCATCGCGCCGACCTCGTTCACCCGATATCCGCCAGCATTCACAACGATGTCACTGTCGATATCACCGTGTTCAGTATGAACAGTCCATGTGTCGTCATTATGCTGGGTCAGCGCTGTGACCGGCGTGTTCCTGTACACTTCGGCCCCTGCCTTGCGCGCTCGACGCGCCAGCGCCTGACAAAGCTGGGCCGGATCAATATCGCCATCCATCGGGTCCCACAGACCGCCAATCAAATTGTCTGTTGAAATCAGAGGATGCCGCCGCGCGCATTCGTCTGCGTCAATCACCTCAAACTCAACATCCATCCCACGGGCCATTGACGCAAAGTGGCGATACCCCTGCATCTGCGCCTCGGTATTTGCCAACCGCATACCGCCATCGCCGTGGTGATAGTTGATCGGGTAATCCGGATCGTTTGCCAGTTCTTGATAGAGATTTATCGAATGCGCTTTCAGCCCGACCATCGTTTGGTTCATGCCGAAATTCGTCACCTGAGCCGCCGAGTGCCAAGTCGTGCCACTGGTCAGTTCGTTACGCTCAACCAATACCACATCACTCCAACCTTCTTGGGTCAGATGGTAGAGCGTTGAACATCCGGCGATGCCGCCGCCAATCACTACGACTTTGGTTCTCGATTTCATTGGGGTTAAACCTCTCAAAGCTCTGCTGAATAGGCCCGATATTCTGGTCCTGCTGCAATGGTGGGATAAAGAATTTCGACATCATCGAAATCACCTTGCGAATAATTGGAATTATTGGATCGCAGCTATTGCGTGTAGCAACGCCGGAATAGGCTTTACTGCAAATCGCGGGAGTCACGATTGGCCAAGGGAAAAGCAAAACGAGGAGGTCGCAAAGGAAGGCTCGCACAACGTGCTGCCAAGCCTGCGGTTGATCCCTCTCCACCAGGACAGGCGGGCGGGCAATACAAGCCACTCAGCGAAGCTGATCTAAATGCCATTTACGACACCGCCCTTCGGCTGATGCAAGATTTGGGCATAGGCGAAGTTCCTGAGCGATTGAAGCGGGATCTTTTGGGTATCGGGGCAATCGACAAAGGCGACGGTCGTATTCGCTTTCCCCGCAACGTCACCGAAGAAGCCATTGATAAGGCGTGCAAAACCTTCACCTTCCATGGGCGTGACCCTGCCCGCTCAATCGAAGTTGGCGGCGACAAAGTCTATTTCGGCACCGGAGGCGCAGCAGTTCAAACGCTGGACATCGACGACGGCAAATACCGTGCGTCCACACTAAAAGATCTGCATGATTTCACCCGTCTTCAGGACAGTCTGGCCAACGTCGCTTGGTTCACACGCTGTTGCATCGCGACCGATGTGCCTGACGTCGAAGATTTGGACATCAACACCGTCTACGCGCTGATCCGAAACACGACCAAACCAATCGGCACGGCGATCACCGAAGCGCAAAACGTCGAAAAAGTCGTCGCGATGCTGGATATTGCCGCTGGCGGACCCGGTGAATTCGCCAAACGCCCGTTCCTAAAGGCCCACATCAGCCCAGTCATATCGCCAATGCGCTACGGCGAAGACGCGGTTAATGTGCTCTACGAATGTATCCGCTTTGGCATGCCAGTTTCATGCATAACCGCTGCCCAAGCGGGGGCAACGGCACCAGCGACTCTTGCAGGTTTCCTCGCACAATCGCTGGCCGAGACGCTTGGAAGTTTGTTGATGGTTCACGCGATCCAACCCGGCTTTCCGATGATCTTTTCCAACTGGCCCCTTGTGATTGACCTTCGAACTGGCGCGTTTTCCGGCGGAAGTGGCGAAACCGCCATTATGAACGCGGCCTCTGCGCAGTTGTCGAACTGGCTGGGTCTGCCGTCTGGCATCGCGAGTTCCATGACAGATTCAAAAATACCCGACGCGCAGTATGGTGTGGAAAAAGGGATGACCTCGCTCGCGGCGGCACTTGGCGGCGGCAATTTGATTTACGAAAGTTCCGGCATGACGGCGTCTCTTCTCGGGGCGACCTTCGAGGCGTTCGTGTTGGATGACGAAATGCATTCCCACACATACCGCGCCTTACGGGGCATTGAAGTCACCGAAGAAAACCTTGGCTTTGAGGCAATCTGCGAAGCGATATTGGGCGAAGGTCATTTCCTTGGTGGGCAGCATACCCTTGCTGCAATGGAACGAGATTACTTCTATCCTAAACTGGCCGACCGCGAAGACCCCAACACGTGGGAAAGCAATGGCGGTCAAGATGCTTGGGATCGGGCCCGCCAAAAAGCGAAAATCATTTTGAACGAGCACAGACCGACCTATCTGTCACCCGAACAAGATCAAGAAATAAGGCGTAAATTCAATATCTTGCCATAAGATCTTCAATCAAAAAGGACGAAGCTACTATTTAGCCACGGAACGGATTGGTGCATCGGTTGAATAACTTGAGAGTTCACCAACCCCTTCATCTTTTCACTGACAATAGAGCGAACCGCCTCGGAACAATCAGGTGTGCTGTAAATCGCCAGATGTCTGGAAAAGCTTTTTCCAGGAAACGGATGTAGCTGAAGTTTTGACTGAAACCGTTTTGAGCGGAAAAACAACATAGGTGTGGTGATCGCCCATCCAACCCCAGATGCGACCATCGCCATTTGGGTCTGACTGTTGCTGCATTCAAACCGGCTAGGAAAGGACAATCCCGTGCGCCGCAATTGGGATTCAATCTGCCGCGCGATAATTTGGTTAGGCGGAAAGCGGATCAGCGGTAGTTTGGATTTGCCTGAAAAAATGTCTTTCAACTGATGTTCCTGCCCTTTTGGCAAGACAACGGTGAACGGGTCTTTCAACAGCGGTGTTTCATTCAGATCCGACGGGCGGTCGGTGGGGGCAGCGATGATGCCAAGATCTAGCTGCCTGTTTCTTAGCATTTCAATGATCGTATGACTTGAATCCGATTGAAACGAAAAATCGCATTTCGGCATGAAGGACGACAGGTAAACCGCAAGTTCGGGGATTATATCGCTTTCGATGTCTTCGATCGACCCGATCCGAAGCAGGCTGGCTTCGGTCACGTTGCCCGCTGATGCCTCCGCTTTTGCCTTGCGAATTGACAGCAATGCCCCTTCGACGTTGCGCAAAAACTTCTGCCCTGTTGGCGTCAAAACCAGCGGACGGCGCGCGTGATTGAACAGCTCCACACCGATGCTTTCTTCCAACGTCTTCAAATGATGTGAAATGGTCGAGACCGACAATCCGGTTTCGCGTGCCACACTTTGAAGCGAGCCGTTGACAGCTGTCAGGCGGAACAGCTCTAACCCTTTCAGGCTTAGGTCTTTGCGGTTTATCGAGCTGGGCATATGCGATTGCTCTGAGATTTGACGACTGTTACCCACATTAGGCATATTCGAAAAATAAATTAAAGGATTTCGAAGAAGTGTCTGCCACTCAAATATCCCAAAGTGGACTTGTCGCGTTTGCGTTCCGGTCTCTCAGTTCATTTAGGCGGCCTTTC
>CAYZAY010000063.1:0-14524 GCA_964476515.1 uncultured Rhodobacterales bacterium | reverse complement strand
AGAAGTGCACAAACGCGATCATCTTCTGTAACCGCAAGGTTGATGTGGATATCGTCGCGAAATCTCTGAAAAAGTACAAATATGACGCCGCACCGATCCATGGTGATTTGGATCAGTCTCAGCGGATGAGAACACTGGACGGGTTCCGTGACGGCTCTCTTCGCATTCTTGTGGCATCTGATGTGGCTGCCCGTGGACTTGACGTTCCTTCTGTCAGCCATGTTTTCAACTTCGACGTACCGGGTCATGCCGAAGACTATGTTCACCGTATTGGCCGTACCGGCCGCGCTGGACGCGAAGGCCGCGCTTTAACCATTTGTGAGCCACGCGATGAAAAGGCCCTCGCGGCGATTGAAGCGTTGATCCAGAAAGACATTGAGCGTCTGGAAAACCCACTCAAAAAGTCTGAGCCAAAAGCCAAGCCTGAACCAAAGGCCGAAGCAAAAGTGGAAACAAAAGCTGAAGTTTCCAAAAAGGCCGAGCCAAAGGAAAAGGCGAACGTAGTCGAGCTTAAGGCAGACGAGCCCAAGCAAGAAAAGCCACGCAACAATAATCGTGGGCGTCGCGGTCGGGGTCGTCGGGATGATGAGCCATCGCCGTTGGGAATGGGCGATCATTTGCCCAGCTTCATCGCGCTAAGCTTTGAAGAGCGTATGGCACGTTAAGCAAAAGGCGGTCAGTGACCGCCTTTTTTTATGCCATCCGGCTGATAATAATCGTTGTTTCCGGCTTTTTGCCAATCTCATCGTTCGTGCTTTTTCGAACGATCCGCTTGATCTCGCCTTCCAGCTTGTCGTCATCCGACATCGTCTTGCGACCGGCACGCCCAAGAAACTGGCTTAGGTCTTCTTCCAAAACCTCGACCAAAGGTGCACGCGACTGTCCAACTTCGGGTAGCCCCATCACTTCGCACCACGGTTCACCAAGTGGTTCGTTGTCTTCGTCGACGATCAACGTCACGGTGACATGGCCGTTCAGCGCCATGCGAATGCGATTGCGAACAATTCCGTCAAGCGCTCCGACCTTGACCGAGCCATCCAGATAAAGCCGACCTGTGTCCACATATCCGACAGCTTCAGGCAACGCACCGCTTAAGTCCACCATCATCCCGTTCACAGCCGTGATAGAAGGAACCCCCTTCGCCTTGGCCAGCTTTGCGTGTTCACGTAAATGACGATGCTCACCGTGCATAGGGATCAACATTTCGGGATGGATGATCTGGTGCATCTTTTCCAGATCAGGACGGTTCGCGTGCCCCGACACGTGATAATCGCCCGAACTGTCATCAACCACATCCACGCCCATCTCGGAAAACGCGTTCATGATGCGGATCACATCTTTTTCATTCCCCGGAATGGTCTTGGATGAAAAGAGGAACATATCCCCCTCTTTCAACTGCAATCCCAGATACTTACCCCGAGACAATTGCGCAGTCGCCGCCCGCCGTTCGCCCTGTGAACCGGTCGTGATTAGCATCAGGTTCTGACGTGGAATATTTTGCGCATCCTCGGGGCTGGTAACTTTGGGAAAGTCCGGAAGGACGCCCGTTACCGTTGCCGCTTCGATCATCCGACGCATTGCGCGCCCAAGCAAAACAACAGACCGCCCTGCCCGCACACCAGCTTCCGCCAGCGTTTTGACCCGTGCGACGTTTGACGCAAATGTGGTAGCCGCGACCAGTCCCGGCGCACCCGCAATCAGCTCTTCAATCGGTTTGCCCAAAGTGGCTTCGGATCGTCCTGCATGACCCGAAAATACGTTTGTCGAGTCACACACCAGCGCCTTAACACCGTTTGCAGCAATATCGCCCCACATCGCTTCATCGAATGGTTCGCCAACAAGCGGCGTTTCGTCGATCTTGAAGTCGCCTGAATGCACGATACGGCCCACTGGCGTATCAATCACCAAACCCGAGCTTTCGGGGATTGAATGCGAAATAGGCGCAAATCCAACCGTGAACGGCCCCGCTTTAACCGTTTCCGGCCAAGGTGACACAGTCGCAACCGCGTCTTCCGGCTGTCCACGTTCTTCCATCTTGCGACGCGCCAGATTGGCGGTGAAGGCTCTTGCATAAACAGGGGCTTCAAGCTGAGCGTACAGATGCCCGATGGCACCAATATGATCTTCGTGCGCATGGGTGATAAAGATACCCTCAAGCTGGTCTTTACGTTCTTTCAGCCAGCTGATGTCGGGCATGATCAAATCAACGCCCGGTGTGGTATCCATATCTGGGAAGGTCACGCCAATATCGACAAGAATCAAACGCTCTTCATTTGGCGCACCATAGCCATAGACATACGCGTTCATGCCGATTTCACCGGCTCCGCCCAATGGCAGATAAATCAGTCTATCGTTACTCAAACGGACAGCCCTTTGTTGTAATTGTGAATGACGGTCAGCCCGTGCATGGTCAAATCTTCTTCGTATTCATCAAAAAGGTCTTCGGTCTGACCAAAGAGCGTCGCTAGCCCACCCGTCGCGATCACCTTCATCGGGCGTTCGCGTTCAGCTTTGATCCGCTGGCACACTTCGCGAACCATGCCGATATAGCCCCAGAAAACACCGGATTGGATACAGGTCACCGTGTTTGTCCCAACGACCATCTGCGGCTTGGCAATATCCACATGCGGAAGCGCTGCCGCCGCCATGTGCAATGCCTCAAGCGACAGGTTTACACCTGGGGCGATTACACCACCCACATAGGCCCCATCCTTGGCGACCACGTCAAACGTTGTGGCTGTACCAAAATCCACAACAATCAGATCTCCACCATGGCGCGAAAAGGCCCCGGCTGTGTTGACCAAACGGTCCGGCCCAATCTGCGTGCCAATATCAACGCGTGGATAGGCGGGCAAAGCACATTCCGGCTTGCCGACCACCAAAGGACGACAGCCAAAGAAACGGTCTGCAAAGACACGAAGGTTAAATACAACCCGCGGCACGGTCGAAGAAATGATCACATCGGTGATATCCAGCGTAAGATCGTAGTGCTTCACAAGGGTCGAAAACCAAGTAAAATAGGCATCCGCCGTCCGCCCGTGATGGGTCGACGTCCGCATCGTGCAGAGAAACTTTTCCCCATCCCAGATAGAGAAAACCGTATTTGTATTACCGCAATCAATCGCCAGAAGCATAGGCAACCCCTAGAAGAAAATGTCTGCCGCGGGGATAACCTCGCGGCCTTTCACGGTCTTTAACACAAGATTGCCCTGTGCATCGACCGTCTCGAATGTGCCTGTGACCTCATCACGCATCGTCTTGGCAGTTATCACTTCGCCAATCCGTGCCGCACGCGCCAACCAAAGCTCTCGTATTGGGGCGAAACCGAACGTACGTAAGGTTTCTTCATGCCGCGCATAGGCCGAAGCTAAAAGATCAAGGAATGCCTCTGGCGCCAATCGAACACCGGTTTCAGCAAAAACAGATACTGGCTGCATCGCAGTTGCTTCCAATTCAGCCCGCGGTGGGGCCGAGACCAGATTGACGCCAATTCCGATGGCTATATGCCCGACACCTTGACCCAAACCGGCGCTTTCAAGCAGAATTCCCGCAACCTTGCCACCCTTCAGTAGCACATCGTTTGGCCACTTTAACGACAACCAATCCGTCCGCCCAGTCGCCGCCTCAAGCGCATCATAAAGCGCCAAGGCAGCCACGAAACTACGCAAGGCAACCTTATCCGGCGTTTCAGACGGGCGCATAACCAATGTCGCCGCAAAGTTCCCCTCGGGCGCTTTCCAGTCACGCCCGCGACGCCCACGGCCTGCGGTTTGTTTTAGGCCAAGAATCCATTCAGGAGCTGCCAAATCATCGGCAATCCGCGCGGCTTCGGCATTGGTGCTGTCCACCTCTGCCAACACGCGCTTACCGTAACCGTTGGGCCAATCCATGCTCACTTTATCTTGCTCCAAATACCTACAATAAAAACAAAAGCGACGCGCCTTGGCGCGTCACAATTAGATTTAAGGGTGCAACCAAGTGCAACTTAATGGACAATCGTTGCCGCCGCCGCTGCTGCCGGTCCCTCGATGCCAAACAGGTTCACGACACCTATCAACATGATCGCGGCTGACGCTATTAGGAACCCTGAAAGCATTGCCGACTTGCCGCCATTCAGCCCTTCGGTTTCTTCGCCGAAATACATGAAGAACACGATGCGCAGGTAATAGAACGCACCGATTGCTGATGCCACCGCCGAAGCAACGACCAGCCAAACCATGCCCGCCCCAATCGCGGCCTGCCATACACCCAGCTTGGCAAAGAAGCCCAACATCGGTGGCACACCGGCTAGCGAAAACATCAGAACAAGAACGGCCATCGCTTTGCCCGGCTCAACCCGCGAATAAAGACGAAGCGAGTCAATCGACGTTACAGGCTGGCCATCACGCTCCATCGACAGGATGAAGGCAAACGTTCCGATGTTCATAGTCACGTAGATCGCCATGTAGATCAGCATCGCCGAAATACCAGCCTCGGTGCCTGTTGCCAGACCGATCAAAGCATAACCCATGTGAGCGATCGACGAATAAGCCATCAGTCGTTTGATGTCGCACTGGCCGATCGCTGCAATTGCGCCAAGGAACATCGACAGAACCGAAAGCAGTGCAACGATTTGCTGCCAATCACCGATCATGCCACCGAATGCATCATGCATCACACGGGCGAATAGTCCCATCGCAGCAACCTTCGGAGCGGTCGCGAAGAACGCAGTGACCGGTGTCGGCGCGCCCTCGTAAACATCGGGCGTCCACATGTGGAACGGAACAGCCGACACCTTGAACGCAAAGCCAGACGCCATGAACACAAGGCCGAACAGCATACCAAGCGGCATATGATCACCATGGGCAACTTGCGCAATCCCACTGAACAACGTGGTGCCCGAGAAGCCATAGACCAACGACGCCCCGTAAAGCAGCAAGCCCGAGCTCAACGCGCCCAGTACAAAGTACTTCAGACCCGCTTCTGTTGCTTTCAAGCTGTCACGACGGATAGCAGCAATCACGTAAAGCGCCAGTGATTGCAGTTCGAGACCCATATAGAGCGTCATCAAATCGCCTGCCGAAACCATGACCATCATACCGACAACAGCCAGCGTGATCAGGATTGGGTATTCGAATTTCAACATACCACGACGCGCAGCGTATTCTTGGCTCATGATCATCACAGCCGCTGCCGAGAACAAGATCACAACCTTGGCGAACCGGCTGAAAGCATCGTCGCTATACATGCCACCGAATGCCGAATTGTCGCCCGACCCATTCATGGCAATCCATGCGCCCAGCACGATAAACAACGCCGAGGTCACCCACGTCAGCATGGGCGCCGATTTGTCTTTGCCAGTGTAGACAGCCCCAACCAACGCCAGCATGGCGAAGACGGATAGGATGATTTCCGGCAGGATAATATTCAGATCAGCCTGAAGCATCGTTCAAATCCTCAATGGGTTGCCACGGCGGCAGAGCCGTGATCTGCGACCGAACCAAGGGCCGCGTGATAATTGTGAAGCAGGTTCTCGACCGATGGGCCGATGATATCCAGAACCAAGGCAGGGTAGACACCCAAAAGCAGGGTCATGGTGATGAGCGGTGCCATGATCCACTTTTCGCGGGCGGTCATATCCTCGATGGTCTTCAACGCTTCCTTGATCAGATCTCCGAAGACGACACGGCGGTAAAGCCACAGCGCATAAGCCGCCGAGAAAATCACGCCCGAAGTCGCGATAGCCGCGATCCAGGTGTTGTACTGGAACATGCCCATCAGGGTCAGGAATTCACCAACGAAGCCCGACGTACCTGGAAGACCAACGTTCGCCATGGTGAAGAACATGAAGATCAGCGCATAGGCTGGCATCCGGTTCACAAGACCTCCGTAAGCCGAAATTTCGCGGGTGTGCATCCGGTCGTAGATGACGCCAACACTCAGGAAGAGAGCGCCAGAGATAAAGCCGTGGCTGATCATTTGGAAGATCGCGCCATCAACGCCCTGTTGGTTGGCAACAAAGATACCAGCAGTGACATAGCCCATGTGCGCGACAGACGAATAAGCAATTAGCTTTTTCATATCTTCCTGCACCAGCGCTACCAGCGATGTGTAGACAATCGCGATAACGGACATCCAAAGAACCAGATCCGTCATGATGTCGGCGCCCACAGGGAACATCGGAAGTGAGAACCGCAAGAAGCCGTAGCCGCCCATTTTCAACAGGATCGCAGCCAGAACAACCGAACCAGCAGTCGGTGCCTGTACGTGTGCGTCAGGAAGCCAGGTGTGAACCGGCCACATCGGCATTTTAACTGCGAAGCTGGCGAAGAAGGCAAGGAACATCATCGTCTGCAGGCCACCAACAACAGTGATCCCGAGAACCGAGAAGTTGTCAGACGAGAATTCGTGCGCAGCAAGCGCCACCATATCCGTCGTGCCCGCGTCCACATACATCATGACCATCGCCACCAGCATCAGAACCGAGCCGAGGAAAGTGTAGAGGAAGAACTTGAACGACGCATAAATACGGTTCGCGCCGCCCCAGATGCCGATAATCAGGAACATCGGGATCAGGCCTGCTTCGAAGAACAGATAGAACAGCACCAGATCAAGCGCCATGAAGACACCCAACATCAGGGTCTCAAGCAGCAAGAACGCAATCATGTATTCTTTGACACGCGTCTTCACATCCCAGCTGGCCAGAATAACCAGAGGCATCATAAAGGTCGTCAGCATCACGAACAGAACGCTGATCCCGTCCACGCCCATTTTATAGGTCAGGCCCATCAGCCAGTCGCGTTCCTCGACATATTGCATGCCGGGGTTTGACGCGTCGAACTCAGCTAGAATGAACAGCGACACAAGGAATGTCACCGATGTCGCCACCAGCGCGAGCAGCTTTGCCCGACCGTTAGCCGCTTCGTCTTCTCCACGCAGGAAGATCGCAAGGATCAGCGCTGCAACAGCGGGGATAAACGTAACAATGGAAAGTAAGTTAGCCATTAGTGCGCTCCTCCGCTGAGCGACATCCAGGTGATCAGCGCAACGATGCCAAGCACCATCGCGAGCGCATAGGTAAAGATGTAACCAGACTGGGCTTTACCAGCGAGGCGGGTGAAGAATGGAATGATCCCCATCGCAATGCCGTTCAGCGTGCCATCGATAACGTTGCCGTCACCACGCTTCCAAAGGAAACGACCGATGGCGCTGGCAGGCTTGATGAACAGGAAGTCGTAAATCTCGTCAAAGTACCATTTGTTCAACAAGAACAGGTAGAGCGGACGCTGGTTTGCAGCCAAACGTACTGGGATCGACGGGTTGACGATGTAGAACCAGAACGCTGTGACAAAACCGATGATCATCGCGAAGAACGGGCTAACCTTGACCCAAGTCGGGGCGTGGTGCGCATCGTCCATGACGTGGTTGTCAGCACCCATGTAGATCGCTCCGGTTGGGGCTTCCGCATGGACGGCCTCTTCGCTGTGGTCGTCGCTGGCGACAGCATGATCATCTGCGGGTGCTGCGTGATCGTCGGTGGTTTCACCGTGTGAAGCTTCGACCGCTGCATGGCCTTCGATACCGAAGAAGTCGTTGACCTCATCATGGTCGCCAAAGAACGATCCGTACCAGATCATACCGGCAGTGATCGACCCAAGCGCCAGAACTCCAAGAGGCACCAGCATTACCATCGGGCTTTCATGCGCGTGATCATGGGTGTGCTTGTCGCCACGAGCTTCGCCGTAGAATGTCATGAACATCAAGCGCCAGCTATAGAACGATGTGAACAGCGCCGCGATGACCAGCATCCAGAAGGCGTATCCACCCGCAGTGCCTGCCCAAGCGCTTTCGATGACAGCGTCTTTCGACAGGAAGCCGGCAAAACCGTAGTGCGTCAGCGGAATACCGACACCGGTGATGGCCAGAGTACCGATCATCATCGCCCAGAAAGTCATAGGCAGTTTCTTACGCAGACCACCGTAGTTCCGCATGTCCTGCTCGTGATGCATTCCGTGGATCACCGAACCGGCACCTAGGAACAGCATTGCTTTAAAGAACGCGTGTGTGAACAGGTGGAACATCGCGACCGAGTAAACACCAACACCAGCGGCCACGAACATGTAGCCCAGCTGGGACATGGTCGAATAAGCGATGACGCGTTTGATGTCGTTTTGAACCAAACCAATGGTCGCCGCGACAAATGCCGTTGTGGCACCAAGGAATGTGATGAACGCTGTTGCTTCAGGTGCGTATTCGAACAGAGGCGACATACGGCAAACGAGGAACACGCCAGCCGTAACCATAGTCGCCGCGTGGATCAGGGCCGAAACAGGTGTCGGGCCTTCCATCGCGTCAGGAAGCCAAGTGTGCAGGAATAGCTGCGCCGATTTACCCATCGCACCGATGAAAAGCAGAACCGCCAGAAGGTTGGCCGCGTTCCAATCGCTCCACAAGAAGGTCAGCGTTGTGTCGGCTAGCGCCGGAGCCGCTGCAAACACGTCGTTGAACTGGATCGAACCAGTCATCATGAACAGGCCGAAGATACCCAACGCAAAACCAAAGTCACCGACGCGGTTCACAACGAACGCTTTGATCGACGCCGCATTGGCGCTTTCTTTGCGGAAGTAGAAACCGATCAGCAGATAAGATGCGACGCCCACGCCTTCCCAGCCAAAGAACATCTGAACAAGGTTGTCCGATGTCACCAGCATCAGCATGGCAAAAGTGAAGAACGACAGATAGGCAAAGAAACGAGGACGGTAGCTTTCGTCTTCGGCGAATTGGCTGTCATGCGCCATATAGCCAATCGAATACATGTGAACGAGCGCCGAAACGGTGTTCACAACAACAAGCATGATCGCGGTTAGACGGTCTAGGCGAATGCCCCAGCTTGTGTCCAAATCACCGGACTGAATCCAAGTCATGATCTCGATGTGTTTGGTGTGGCCGTCAAAGCCCAAAAACACGATCCAGCTAAGGATTGCTGCAAGGAACAACAGGCCGGTCGTCAGATATTGCACGTCCTTATCGCCAATGATCCGATGCCCGAACCCTGCGATGATTGCCCCCACAAGCGGGGCGAATAGGATTACCGTTTCCATCAGATCAGCCTTTCATCACGTTGACATCTTCCACCGCGATAGTGCCGCGGTTACGGAAGAAGCAGACGAGGATTGCAAGGCCAATAGCAGCTTCTGCCGCCGCGACCGTAAGCACGAAGAGTGTGAAGACCTGACCAACCAGATCGCCAAGGAAGCTGGAGAAGGCGACCAGATTGATGTTCACCGATAGCAACATCAATTCGATCGACATCAACAGAACGATCACGTTCTTACGGTTCAGGAAAAGCCCGAATATTCCAATGACGAACAACGTCGCCGCCACTGTCAGGTAATGCTCAATTCCGATCATACCGTCCTCACTTCATGTCCCTTGTTCCGGCATGGTCGAACGCGCCGACCTGCGGAAGTTTGTTAAGTTGCGCAGCTTCATCTGCGCTGTGTTTGGCAGGGTGAAATAGATCTTACGAACGACCCAAGCCCCTACCGTCAATTTAAGCGCCCAAAAAAGGGCGTATAGTCCTAGACCAAGTGGCGAGAAAATCACGCCCCAGAAGCTTGCCATTCGTTACAGCCCCTGCCCTGGTTTAACGTCCTTAAGTTCCATCGCTTTCGCCGGATCGCGATACATCTGGGCCAGCACATCCTGACGCTTAATGTCCGTGCGGTGGCGCAAGGTCAGAACAATCGCACCGATCATAGCGACCAGCAGGATCAGACCCGACAGTTGGAACAGCAGGAAGTATTTGTCATAAAGCAGCAATCCAAGCGCAGCCGTGTTTTGCGTTTCGGTCGGTGTGACCGCTCCGCGTAGTGCCTGCGCCTGATCAGCCTCGGTCCAAGCGCCAAACGCCATGCCCAACTGCATCAACAGTACGACACCTATCAGCAAAGCAAGCGGCATATAACGCGCCATCTCTGCTTTCAGCGCAGCAAAGTCCACATCCAGCATCATCACAACGAACAGGAACAGAACCGCGACCGCGCCGACGTAGACAATGATCAGCAGCATCGCGACGAATTCAGCGCCCAGCAGCACGAACAGGCCCGCCGAGCTAAGGAACGCAAGGATCAGCCAGAGAACCGAGTGAACCGGATTGCGGCTGACAACGGTAAAAAACCCGCCTGTGATCGTGGTGATCGCAAACATATAAAAGGCTAAGGCTGCAACGGTCATTGCTCATCATCCTTGTTGTTTTCCATAACCTCTTGCGCAAGATCCATTGCGCGGGTCATGGCGGGAATACCGGCGAACATCGACATCTGTGCAATGGTCTCGGCAATCTCATCTTTGGTGGCACCCGCTTCCATTGCGTGGCGCACGGTCATTCTGAACGGCGTATCGGCCTGCGCACCCTGCATGGTCAAGCCAGCAAGGGTTAGCAACAAGCGGGTCTTGGCGTCCAAGCCTTCTTTGCTGATGCCTTTGCCAAAAGCCATTTCCATCATTTCTTTTGGCATCGTTGGCCAAAGGGATTCGAACCCGCGTGGCGAAAACGATTCAAGTGCAGGGTTGAAGGACTTCGCCATCTCCTGCGCCTGCGCCATCATCAGCTCGAAAGGGGTTTTTGCGTCGCTCATCGGTACGGTGCATCCAGTTCGAGGTTACGGGCGATTTCAGCTTCCCAACGTTCACCGTTCGCAAGTAGCTTTTCCTTGTCGTAGAACAGCTCTTCACGGGTTTCGGTTGCGAACTCGAAATTTGGGCCTTCGACGATTGCGTCCACTGGGCAGGCTTCCTGACAGAAACCGCAGTAGATGCATTTGGTCATGTCGATGTCATAGCGCGTGGTACGGCGGCTGCCATCTTCGCGGGGTTCCGCATCGATAGTGATCGCTTGAGCGGGGCAGATCGCCTCGCACAGTTTACACGCAATGCAGCGCTCTTCGCCATTTGGATAGCGACGTAGGGCGTGCTCTCCGCGGAAGCGCGGGCTAAGCGGGCCTTTTTCGTGCGGGTAGTTCACTGTTGCCTTGGGCGAGAAGAAATACTTTAAGCCCAGGCGGAACCCTTTGAGGAAGTCCGTCAGCAGGAAATATCCAGCGGCGCGTTTATAGTCGATCTGCGTCATTTAGATCAGCCCCCAATCGCCCAGCGGGCATATACGCCGCCGAATGCTTCGAATTTTGCAAGGAACGACACCAGTACAACCCATACCAGTGACAGCGGCAGGAAGACTTTCCAGCCAATGCGCATCAGTTGGTCGTAGCGGTAACGCGGTGTGATGGCTTTCATCATCGAGAAGGCAAAGAACACAAGGAACATTTTGCCGACCATCCACAACAGACCGTCCGAAATGCCCGGGATTGGCGATAGCCAGCCGCCGAAGAACAACAGCACTGTCAATGCGCACATCAGCACCATCGCCAGCAGTTCACCAAGGAAGAACAGCATGAACGGGGTCGAGCTGTATTCAACCTGGAAACCAGCAACCAGTTCTGATTCCGCTTCAGGAAGGTCAAACGGTGGGCGGTTTGTTTCAGCCAATGCCGAGATGAAGAACAAGAAGACCATTGGGAAGTGCGGCAACCAATACCAATTGAGCAAACCATAATCGCCGCTTTGTGCATTGACGATATCCCCAAAGTTCATCGATCCGGTCGAGATAATCACGCCGATGATGATCAGACCAATCGAGACCTCATAAGAAATCATCTGCGCTGCTGAACGTAGTGACCCAAGGAACGGATACTTCGAGTTCGACGCCCAACCGCCCATGATCACGCCGTAAACCTCAAGCGAGGAAACCGCGAATACATAGAGGATCGCCACGTTGATATCCGCAATCGCCCAGCCGTCCCCAAACGGGATAACGGCCCATGCGATCACAGCCATGACAACTGAAATCATCGGCGCCAACAGGAACACAACGCGGTCTGCACCAGCTGGGAAGACAACTTCTTTCACGATGTATTTAATGAAGTCAGCAAACGACTGCAGGATGCCGAACGCACCAACGACGTTTGGACCTTTGCGCAGCTGAACAGCCGCCCAGATTTTGCGTTCGCCATACATCAGGAAGGCCAACGATGTGACAATTGGAAGGATCAGCAAAAGCGTCTTGCCAAGAATGACAAGAAAGATCCCCAAATTGGTGTCGGTAAAGAATTCAGCCATGTGTCCTCACACCGTAGGTACTTCGTTTTCGTTACAAGCAGCGACAACCACTTCGGCGTCGATCTGCAGTTTTCCGCGGGGCAATGCATCTGAGACGGTGTAGAACGCGTCCCCCTGCCAGTAACCGTCTTTTTCTGCGACGGTCGTGCTGACATGGCGTGCAAAGCCATATCCACGGATCAATGTGTATTGCGCGGCAACGCATTCAGCGTATTCCGCAACATCTGCAATTCTGTGTGCGCCAATCATCTTGACGCTGAACTGGACGATGTCGTCGTCCAGAAGTCGGGTTTCCGAACCGAGATAATCAAACTCGGCACGAGAAAAATTCACGTCATCCACGCTTACCGGCGCACAGGCCCCGCCCAAAAGGGCTAGCCCCATCGCTGGAAGATTTGAAGGACGTGCCATCATTACTCAGCCGCCACCTTGGTTGTGTTGCGTGCTTTGGCATTCGCCGAAAGTTCAGCCATCAACACCGAAGCGCGGGCAATCGGGTTTGTCAGATAGAAATCAGCAATTGCGTTGTGGAACTTCGCTTTTTCCAACGCAACAACAGGCAAAGCTTGCCAGTCATTCGCGATAACCTGATCGATTTGGGCCAGATGGGGAACCTCGGCAACCAACGCCTGACGGAGTTGCGCGAGCGAGTCATACCCCAAAGCCGACCCAAGATTTGCCGACAAAGCCCGCAGGATCGCCCAGTTTTCCTTAGCTTCACCCGGAGGGAACGCAGCGCGAAGCGCCAGCTGAGGGCGACCTTCGGTGTTCACGAATAGACCGTTTTCTTCGGTGTATGCCGCCGCGGGCAGAATAACGTCTGCACGATGTGCGCCGTTATCACCGTGGCTACCTTGGTAAATCACAAAGGCACCTTCAGGCATCGCAATTTCGTCTGCGCAGAGGTTGTAAATAACCTCTGCACCATTAAGGACAGCTTCAAGACCGCCGTCGGTTGTTGCATTTACGTCCATCGCGCCAACACGGGCGGCTGCGGTGTGCAACACCAGCATCGATCCGCCAAGCACCGAAGTCAGGGCCATCGCCTGACCCAAAACCGCTTCGCCGTCAGCTTCAGTCACAGCGCCTTGGCCAACAACAACGATTGCGCCTTCGGTTTCTGATGCGGATGCAATGGTCTTTTCGATAGAGGCACGGCCAGAGCCAACAAGTTCGTATTCATAGGTCAAATCAGCAGCTTCGCCGATGACCTTTACGTCTGCACCATTCAGCCACGCTTTGCGAATACGCGCATTCAGAACTGGCGCTTCATCACGTGGGTTCGTTCCGATCAGGTAGATGACCTTCGCGGTGTCGATGTCTTCAACCGCCGCCGTTCCGACATATGCCGACCGGTTACCAGCAGGAAGCTTTGCGCCGTCAACACGGCATTCGACGTTGCCGCCTTGCCCTTCGATCAACTGCTTGAGTGCAAAGGCAGCTTCAACCGGTGCCAGATCTCCGATCAGACCAGCCAGTTTTTTGCCGTTCATCGCTGCGGCTGCAGCGGCAAGCGCTTCGCCCCATGTTGCTTTACGCAGCTTACCGTTCTCACGGATATACGGCGTATCGAGACGTTGGCGACGCAGACCGTCCCATACAAAACGCGACTTATCCGAGATCCACTCTTCGTTCACACCATCGTGGTTACGCGGTACAAAGCGCTTCACTTCACGTCCCTTAGTATCAACGCGAATGTTCGAACCAAGTGCGTCCATGACGTCGATGCTTTCAGTCTTGGTTAGTTCCCATGGACGCGCGGTGAACGCGTAAGGCTTCGACGTCAGAGCACCAACCGGGCAAAGATCGATTATGTTGCCCTGCAGGTTGCTGTCCAATGTTTCGTTCAGGTAGCTGGTGATCTCAGCATCTTCGCCACGGCCGGTCTGGCCCATCTGGGTGATACCAGCGACCTCGGACGTGAAACGCACACAACGGGTACAACTGATGCAACGGGTCATCGCCGTCGACACAAGCGGGCCTAGGTTCAGATCGTCAACAGCACGTTTGCCTTCGTTGAAACGGGTTTCCGAGATACCGTAGGCCATAGCCTGATCCTGAAGGTCGCATTCGCCACCTTGGTCACAGATCGGGCAATCCAGCGGGTGGTTGATCAGCATGAATTCCATCACGCCTTCGCGGGCCTTTTTGACCATCGGCGAGTTAGTCTTAACGACCGGAGGTTCCCCGTTCAGACCGGGACGCAAATCACGCACCTGCATCGCGCATGACGCAGCAGGCTTGGGCGGGCCGCCAACGACCTCAACAAGACACATCCGGCAGTTACCGGCGATCGACAGACGTTCGTGATAACAGAAACGCGGCACTTCGGTCTGCGCCAATTCGCAGGCCTGAATAAGCGTCATCG
>CAYZAY010000062.1:0-14559 GCA_964476515.1 uncultured Rhodobacterales bacterium | reverse complement strand
GCCGTGCTAGCAGAAAGCAATGGGGCCGTTATCCGTTTCGAAGCCGCTGTTGCGGGCGGAATTCCGATCATCAAGTCTTTGACGGAAGGTCTTGCAGGTAACGAATTCAGCCGCGTGATGGGCGTGATGAACGGCACCTGTAACTACATTCTGACCCGCATGGAAAATGCTGGCCTGCCCTATGACGAGGTTTTCAAAGAAGCTGACGCGCTTGGCTATCTTGAAGCTGACCCGACGCTGGACGTCGGCGGTATCGACGCGGGACACAAGCTGTCGATCTTGTCGTCAATCGCCTTTGGTACTCAGGTTGATTTCAACGCCATGTATCTGGAAGGTATCGACCGGATCAAAATCGAAGATATTCACCACGCAGCCGAGATGGGTTACCGCATCAAACTGCTTGGCACCGCCAAGATGACAGACGAAGGGCTATCGCAAAGCATGGCCCCTTGTCTTGTGCCTGCCAATTCGCCGCTTGGTCAGTTGGATGGCGGCACGAACATGGTTGTCGTCGAAGGCGATTCCGTCGGCCAGATCGTCCTTCGTGGCGCTGGTGCGGGCCAAGGTCCTACGGCAAGCGCTGTCATGGGTGACATTTGCGATATTGCACGCGGATTGCGGATGACCACGTTCGGACAACCTGCCACGACGCTGGAAAAGGCCAAATCGACGGCCAGCACCGCTGAAACGCCCTATTACATCCGGATGGAGCTTCAGGACAAACCAGGTGCGCTGGCGGCTGTTGCTTCGGCTCTTGGCACCGCAGGGGTTTCAATTGACCGAATGCGTCAATCAAACCACGAAAAAGACATCGCACCGGTTCTGATCGTAACCCATGCATGCAAATGGGATGCCCTATCAGGCGCACTGGATGGTCTGCCTGAAACCGGTGTGGTGCAGGGTCAACCCGTTGCACTGCGCATCGAGGATGTCTGATCGTTCAGCGTTCAGACTATCGTCATGCTTGGCACCTATACGAATTTGCGCAAAACTAGCCGGAATATGCGTCCATAGTGGCCGCTCGCGCCTTGTGTCGCGTTTGCGTGGCCTCTAAAACCACTCTAACGCCGCCTTGATCGATTAAGGAATTTTGAATGACCGACACTCTTGATTTTAACGACCGCATGCTTTCGTTGGGTCTTGCCCGCGTTTCCGAAGCAGCGGCGATTGCTTCAGCCGACCTGATAGGGCGCGGCGATGAAAAAGCCGCTGACCAAGCGGCAGTTGACGCGATGCGCACTCAGCTAAACCTGCTTGATATCGCAGGCGTTGTTGTCATCGGCGAAGGCGAACGTGACGAAGCACCGATGCTGTACATCGGTGAAGAAGTCGGCACCGGTAATGGTCCGGGTGTGGATATCGCCCTAGACCCGCTGGAAGGCACGACGCTGACCGCAAAAGATATGCCCAACGCTTTGGCCGTTATCGCAATGGGCCCACGCGGTTCGATGCTGCATGCGCCAGATACCTACATGGACAAGCTGGCTATTGGCCCGGGCTTTGAACAGGGCGTTGTCACGCTCGATATGTCGCCTGCTGAACGTGTCCACGCACTGGCGGCTGCAAAGGGCTGCGAAACCCGCGACATTACCGTCTGTATCCTTGAGCGCCCCCGCCATCAGGACATGATCGCCGAAGTCCGCTCGACCGGTGCTGCTATCCGTCTGATAACCGACGGTGACGTCGCTGGCGTTATGCACTGCGCAGAACCGGATATCACTGGTATCGACATGTATATGGGTCAAGGTGGCGCGCCCGAAGGCGTTCTGGCCGCGTCGGCACTGAAATGCATGGGTGGCCAGATCTACGGCCGCCTGTTGTTCCGCAACGATGACGAGCGTGGCCGCGCGGCCAAGGCTGGCATTACCGACTATGACCGCATTTATTCGCGCGATGAAATGGTGACCAGCGACGTGATTTTTGCAGCGACTGGCGTAACCGATGGTTCGCTGGTTCCCGGCATCAAACGCGAAGTCGGTTATCTGACCACTGAAACGATCCTCATGCGTTCCAAAACTGGTTCGGTTCGCCGCATGGTTTACCGCAACCCACGCTAAGTGTCCTTTCTCGGGGTCGAGGCATCGCTGACAGGACGGCGCTGGATAGGTCCAGCGCCGGAACATCAACGCCAAGCCGAAGCTCTTAGCCAACAATCCGGTCTTCCTGCTGCGTTGTGCCAAATTCTGGCCAAGCGCGATATCGCCGCGCCCGAGGTTGACAGCTTTCTTACGCCGACCCTGAAAGACCTGCTGCCTGACCCGCGATCCATCAAAGACATGGAACTGGCCGCGACCCGCGTGTTGCGCGCGGTTCATGACAGCGAAAAGATCGCCATCTTTGCCGATTATGACGTGGACGGGGGAAGCTCTGCTGCGCTTTTGATTGACTGGCTGCGCCAGCTTGGCCGCCCAGCGACCCTCTACGTGCCCGACCGTATAACCGAAGGTTACGGCCCCAACGAACCGGCCATGCGCAAGCTGGCAGAGCATCACGACCTGATCATCTGTGTTGACTGCGGTACGCTTTCGCATGACGCCATTGCTGCGGCCAGTGACGCGGACGTGCTTGTTCTGGACCACCACTTGGGTGGTGAAACCCTTCCCCCTGCTCTCGGGGTCGTTAATCCAAACCGACAGGATGAAAGTGGCGACCTCGCCCATCTTTGTGCGGCGGCGGTTGTTTTTCTTTTGCTGGTGGAAACGGGTCGTCAGCTGCGTGAAAGCGGGCAGACAGGGCCTGACCTGATGGCGATGCTGGACTTGGTGGCCCTTGCAACAGTAGCAGACGTCGCCCCGCTGATAGGCGTCAACCGCGCCTTTGTGCGTCAAGGGTTGAAAATCATGGCTCGGCGCGAACGGCCCGGGCTTGCGGCCCTTGCAGACGTCACAAAGCTGGACAAGGCCCCGTCCAGTCAAACACTGGGCTTTATGTTTGGACCCCGCGTGAACGCGGGTGGCCGCATCGGTAAAGCTGATCTTGGGGCGCGACTGCTTAGCACGCACGACCCGAACGAAGCGCTATCAATTGCCCAGAAGCTTGACGACCTAAACAGCGAACGCCGCGCGGTCGAAGATCACGTCCGTCAGGCCGCGACTGAACAAGCCGAAGAACGTGGGTTGGATGCGCCGCTTGTCTGGGCTGCTGGTGAAGGCTGGCATCCGGGTGTGGTGGGTATCGTCGCCTCACGTCTAAAAGAGACCACGAACAGACCTGCGATCGTCATCGGTCTTGACGGCGACGAAGGCAAAGGGTCGGGTCGCTCGGTTTCGGGCATCGACCTTGGGGCGCAAATCCACCGGTTGGCGCAGGAAGGTCTGCTGCTCAAAGGCGGCGGTCACAAGATGGCTGCGGGGCTGACAGTCGCGCGTGACAAGCTTGAAGAGGCGATGAACCGTCTATCCGAACTTCTTGCCAAACAGGGCGCTGGGGAACTCGGTGCTGCTGATCTTAAGGTTGACGGAGTGCTTATGCCGGGCGGAGCGAGTGTTGAGCTGATCGAACAAATCGAAGACGCCGGCCCATTCGGGGCCTCTTCCCCTGCCCCGCGATTTGTCTTTCCCGAGATGCGGATTGCTTTTGCGAAAAAGGTCGGGACATCGCATCTCAAGCTTTCGTTTTCTGACGGCACAGGGCCGCGATTGGATGCCATCGCCTTTGGTGCCTTTGACAACCCTATCGGCGAAATCCTGATGAATCACGCTGGCCAGAGATTCCATCTAGCTGGTCGTCTAGAGCTTAATCATTGGGGCGGACGTACGCAGGTTCAGCTACGTCTAGAGGATGCAGCAAGGGCGTAAGCAGCCACAAAAATTGGCTTTAAAACTTTCTTCGTTTTTCCTGACTTTTCCCCTTGCGCACGGGCGTCGCATTTTCTAAATACCGCCTCACGCTAAGCGCGTCCCGTTCGTCTATCGGTTAGGACGCCAGGTTTTCAACCTGGAAAGAGGGGTTCGATTCCCCTACGGGATGCCAATTGCATCTTCGAACATTGTTAAAAATCAATTGCTTAAGGCGATTGTGAGCCTTGATTCAAGATGACTTGGTCCACACCATCCAGAATCAACTCTTTTGCTGGGCTTGATCAGCCTGATCTCCTGCACCGCATTGCCTGCCCCAGTAATGACGTCCTTTGCGGCAGTCCTAGCCGTCTTCACCCGACAACAGGCTTGCGTTCCCACCTGCAGCCGTGGTGTCGACGCATAGGTGCCGTTCCAACACCGCGTGGCCTTTGTCGGGTTGATCAACGATCAGCGGGATGATCGGGCCGTCGCGCTTTGCGAGTGCAAGCGCATAGTCTTTGGCCGTTTCATCACTGCCCCACCACAATACACCGCCGAGATCGGCAAGCGAGGTCATCGCGTCTGCTTCTAACGCCTGATCACACGCAATCGCCTGACCGCCCAACCCGAATATCGCGTCTTTTTGTTCTGCCGCCGCCTTGGTCCCGGGACCGAGGCAAAGGACAGGGGATCTGGAAACTGTGGATAGCCGGTTCAGCTCTCCGGTCGGGCCGGGAAGAATGGTTGTTTCTTGAACTTGCTGGTCAGTTTCCATTGCTGAAAGTGTGGATTGCAGGGCTGACGTGTTGGCTGTTGTCTTTGCATCATCGCCTGCAACGGGTGCATCATTGCGTGTGTACCGGTGCAAATACGCAGGGCCACCAGCCTTAGGACCGGTCCCGGATAAACCTTCGCCGCCAAAGGGTTGGCTACCCACGATAGCTCCGATCTGGTTCCGGTTTGCGTAGATATTGCCAGCGTTTACGGCGTCAGCGATCTTTTGAACGCGCTCGTCAATGCGGGTGTGAAGACCAAATGTCAGCCCAAAACCGGTCGCGTTCACGTCCGCAATGACTTGATCCAGCTCGTCGCTTTTAAAGGTTGCTATGTGAAGAACTGGGCCGAAAACTTCTTTCTCCATATCGCTGATGCCCGATACGCTTAACAGCGTCGGCGGAACGAAGTGACCATCTGATGGGCATGCAACTTGGTGAAGACCACGCCCGTCCTTTGACGCTTGGTCGATATAGGCAAGGATGTCGCTTTGCGCGGCGCGATCAATGACCGGACCAACGTCGGTTTCAAGGCTCCAAGGATCGCCAACTTCTAGCTCATTCATTGCGCCGATCAGCATCTTGGTGAAATGAGGGGCGATGTCTTCTTGAACGTACAGGCATCTTAGGGCCGAACAGCGCTGGCCAGCGGACTGAAAAGACGACGCAACCACATCGCGGATTGCTTGTTCCGGCAAAGCGGTTGAATCAACGATCATTGCGTTCAAACCACCGGTTTCCGCGATCAATGGGGTGCCCGGTTTGCAATTCGTCGCCATGGCCCATTGAATACGTTTCGCAGTCGCGGTTGACCCCGTAAAGGCGACCCCCCGAACACGCGGATCAGAGGTGATCGCAGCGCCAACGATGCTGCCAGCGCCCGGAAGAAGTTGAAGCGCCGTGCGTGGGACACCTGCCTCGATCATCTTGTTTATGCCCCAAGCTGCAATTGCCGGGGTCGTTTCGGCTGGCTTGGCCAGAACAGCGTTTCCTGTAGCCAGCGCCGCGGAAATCTGACCCGAGAAAATCGCCAGAGGGAAGTTCCAAGGGGAAATGCAAGAAACGACACCGCGCGGCGGCGCAATCAGGCTTTGCGCTTCAGCGGCGTAGTAGCGAAGGAAATCAACGGCTTCCCGCAATTCAGCGACAGCGTCCATCAAGGATTTTCCGGCCTCGGTCGCCAGCAATGCAAAGATTGCACCGAAATCTTCTTCGTATAGATCAGCTGCGCGGTTCAGGATTTTGGCACGTTCCGATGCTGGGGCGTCCCACGGGGATGCAGCGCTAATCGCAGCTTCAACATCTGCTTGGCTTGCCAAGGTTACGGTGCCGATCTGATCGCCGGTAGTTGGATTAAAGCACGGGTTGGTCTCGGCGCCCTGACAGGACACGGCAACAATGGGCTTAACGGCGAAATTTTCTGGCCGTGTGCGGACTGCATTTATCCGATCCAAGTCCAAGGTGTCGTTAAGATCAAACCCAATCGAATTTGGCCGCTGAGGTGCGAACAGATCAGGTCCTTTAACCAATTTCGGCTCGTAAGATGCCGGTGCCGCAGCAAGCGCCTTGAACGGACATTCAGCTACTTCGGATGGAGGAACGCTTTCATCGACAATCTGGTTCACGAATGATGAGTTGGCACCGTTTTCAAGCAGCCTGCGGACGAGATAGGCCAGCAAATCCCGATGTGCACCAACAGGTGCATAGATCCGGCAGCGTGTGCCTTCTGATTTGTGCACGATGTTGTGCAAGGCTTCGCCCATGCCGTGAAGACGCTGGAATTCAAAGGCCGACTGATCGACGTTCTTTGCCATTTCCAGCACTGCGGCGACGGTGTGGGCATTGTGCGTCGCAAATTGCGGATAGATCCGGTCGACTTTGTTCAACAACCGGCGCGCGTTGGCTATGTAGCTGACATCACTGGCAACTTTTCGGGTGAAGACGGGGAAGTCCGTTAGTCCTTCGACCTGAGCGTGTTTGATTTCGGTGTCCCAATACGCCCCTTTTACAAGGCGAACCATGATCCGGCGATCATGCTTTTCGGCCATCTCATAGAGACCATCAATGATGTCCCCTGCCCGACGGCTATAGGCTTGGACAACCACGCCAAACCCGTCCCAACCATCGAGCGACGGATCAGCAATAACGGTTTCGATGACTTTCATCGACAAACCAAGGCGGTCCATTTCCTCGGCGTCGATATTAAGCCCCATTCCGGCTTTTGCGGCCTTGCGGACTAGCTCCAACAGGACTGGCACAAGTTCGGTCATGACACGGTTCGTCTTGGCGACTTCATAGCGCGGATGAAGGGCAGAAAGCTTAACCGATATACCGGGGTTTGACGCGATATCATTGTGAACACAGGCGGCGGCGATGGCTTCGATCGCGTTCGAGTATGCATCAGCGTAGCGCACCGCATCTTCGGCGGTCATCGCGGCTTCGCCCAGCATGTCGTAGGAATAGGTGAAACCGTTGGCCTCTGCTTTCGCGGCACGTTTCATGGCGTCCTTGATCGTTTGCCCAAGCACAAACTGACGGCCCATTTCGCGCATAGCACCACCGACAGCGGTTCGGATGACCGGCTCACCCAGACGCTTGATCATCGACCTAAGACGTCCCGCAATTCCCGGATCGCCCTCGTCCAAAACTTTCCCTGTCAGCATCAATCCCCATGTCGATGCATTGACCAAAGGGGACGATGAGTGACCGATATGACTGGACCAATCCGATGGCGCGATCTTGTCTTCGATAAGCGCATCAATGGTTTCAGCGTCAGGAACACGCAACAGCGCCTCGGCCAGACACATAAGCGCGACGCCTTCATCGTTAGACAACCCGTATTCGGCTAGGAAAACATCCATAAGACCGGGGCGCGATGCGACGCGGATGTCCTGCACGAGTGCAGTCGCCTTTCCCACAATGCTGGCCCGAGCCGCCTCAGGCAAAGATGCGACGTCAATCAGTTCGGCCAAAAGCGCGGCTTCGTCACGGCGTTTATTGAGGTCCCATTTACGATCAAGATCAATCATCTTCATATTCCCATTTGACTGACTTCATTCTAGCAGATCGGAAATAGCCATTTGGACCAAAGACCACCTATTTTTAGGCTTTTTACCTGTTATTTTTCTATTATGCAGTCTATATTTGCAGTCATGACCATAGATCTCGATAAAATCGACCATGCTATTCTTGATGCTTTATCCAAGGACGGGCGAATCTCAATGACCGATCTTGCAGCGCAGGTTGGCTTGTCTAAGACGCCTGTTATCGCCCGCGTTAAGCGACTGGAAACCACAGGCATCATCACCGGCTATCGCGCAGAACTGTCCGCTTCAAAGCTTGGCCTAGAACATGTGGCCTTTCTTGAGGTTAAGCTTTCCGACACGCGAGAATCTGCTTTGAACGCATTTAACGCCGCCATTCGCCAAGTTCCTGAGATCGAAGAATGCCACATGATCGCGGGTGGTTTTGACTATCTCGTCAAGGTTCGCACACAGGACATTCGTGAATATCGCCGTGTCCTAAGCGAAAAGGTTTCTCGTCTTCCTTTTATCGCATCGACGTCAACCTATGTTTCCATGGAAAGCATTAGGGATCGGGGTCTGTAGGAAACCCGCGAAAGCAAGCGACGAAAGACGGCTTGCACCAGTAATTTCGCTACCCTATATCACGATCTGATCCCCCTTGTGGGATGGCTGACTGCCCTCATCTCTGAACCCGATACCGTTGCATCTTTGGACCCAATTTACCGCAGAGCAACTTAATTCACCGTAGATTGGATACCCAAAATGGACGCTCGCAAGTTCTACATCAATGGCGCTTTCGTTGACCCGATTGAAGGGCGCGATTTTACCGTTATCGACCCATCGACCGAAGAATCCTGTGCAACGATTTCGCTGGGCGGCAAGGCCGATACCGATGCCGCTGTTGCGGCCGCGAAAGCCGCGTTCCCGAAGTGGCGCTTGTCATCCAAGACGGAACGTCTGGAACTGCTTGAAACGATCCTAGACGTGTACATGCGCCGCTCGGACGAAATGGGGGCTGCGATCAGCGCGGAAATGGGTGCGCCGATTGATATGTCGAAGACCCAGCAATCCGGCACTGGATCGTTCCACATCAAAGCATTCATCAACGCACTGCGCGAATTCGAATTCGAAGGACCGCTTCGCGCTGGTGATGAAGACACACACATCATCCACGAACCAATCGGTGTCTGCGCACTGATCACACCCTGGAACTGGCCGATGAACCAGATTGCGTTGAAAGTCATGCCAGCGCTCGCCACCGGCTGCACCATGATCCTGAAGCCATCTGAACAATCCCCACTTTCTGGCGTCCTGTTCTCAGAAATCATGCACGAAGCAGGTGTTCCTGCTGGCGTTTACAACATGCTGAACGGCGATGGTCCCGGTGTTGGAAGCCAGCTTTCTTCGCACAAGGACGTGGATATGGTCAGCTTCACAGGCTCGACCCGTGCAGGCCGCGCCATTACGATTGCCGGTGCTGAAACCATTAAGCGCGTCAGCCTAGAACTGGGCGGTAAAGGTGCGAACATGGTGTTTGCGGATGCAGACCCGAAAGCGGTCAAACAGGGCATTATCCGCTGCTTCAACAACACCGGACAATCATGCAACGCCCCTACCCGCATGCTGGTAGAACGTTCGCGCTATGATCAAGCGGTTGAGGAAGCAAAAGCCGCAGCCGAAGCCATCACCGTCAACGCCGCGTCTTTGGAAGGGCGTCACGTTGGTCCTCTGGTTTCGGAAATGCAGTTCGACAAGGTGCAAGACCTTATCCAGCAGGGTATCGACGAAGGTGCCCGCTTGGTTGCAGGCGGCGTTGGTCGTCCCGAAGGTCTGAACCGCGGTTTCTTTGTTCGCCCTACGGTATTTGCAGATTGCAACAACGACATGACCATCATGCGTGAAGAAATCTTTGGCCCTGTGCTGGCGATGATGCCATTTGATACCGAAGAAGAAGCGATCGAGATCGCGAACGACACTGACTATGGCCTGACGAACTATGTTCAGACGACCGACCCCGAAAAAGCACGTCGTGTTGCGCGTGCGGTTCGATCCGGCATGGTTGACATGAACGGCAAAGGCCGTGGATCCGGCGCACCGTTTGGCGGCATGAAACAGTCGGGCAATGGACGCGAAGGCGGCACTTGGGGGCTTGAAGAATTCCTCGAAGTCCGCGCAATCGGTGGGTGGCCGGTTGAATAATTGATCGCCTGGTTGGTTTAGCCAATTTCGAAAGCCGCGGAGATTACTCTGCGGCTTTTTCTTTGCTGTGCTCGGTCATCTCAGCTGAGCAGTTTAACCTGCGCCAACGTTCGCTCCAACGACCCGAGGTTCAGGGCTTTCCCGCTACCGGCTTTCGTTTCTTCTCTGCACGACGCGTGAAACGACCAAACGCCCACTTTTCGCCGCATCAAGCGATTCAGGCAGAACGAAAAACCCGAACGCGACGTTCAGCGCTGACAGCCCCGCCGCGATCCAGAACGGCGCGGTCCATCAGGTCTGGCATGATCGGAAAAACGATCCCTACCCCGATTGCGTCAATCAATAGGGTGGCGAGGATAAATAGAAATGGACCCGATAGCTTCATGGGCGCAAACGACACGTGAAGTCGTCGAAGATCAAGTCGAAACTCGGATCGCTTGGCTGTCTTCGCTTAACGATCCGACAGTGTACGCGAAACGGCATCCTTCCAACCGGTTAGTTTCTTTGCCCTGTCGGTCGCATCCATCTTGGGGGAAAAGCGGGTTTCGCATGCCCAGCCAGCTGCGAAATCTTCGCGTTTTGGATATAACCCACACCGTTGCCCAGCCAACCAAGCAGCACCAAGCGCTGTTGTCTCAAGCGTTTCGGGGCGCTCTACCGTTGCGTTTGTGATGTCAGCAAGGAATTGCATCGTGTAGTCCGACGCCGTCATGCCGCCATCAACGCGTAAAGTCGTGGCATCAGGCAAAGCGGGATAGTCCGACTTCATTGCCGCCATAAGATCCTGAGTTTGGTATCCAACCGCATGAAGCGCTGCGCGAGCCAATTCGTTCGGCCCTGAATTTCGGGTCAAACCAAAGATTGCCCCACGACAATCCGCATCCCAATATGGCGCGCCCATGCCTGTGAAGGCAGGCACAAGGTAGACGTCCTGTGCAGGGTCCGCAGCTTGGGCCATGTCAGCGGTTTGCGAAGCATCCGACACAATTTGCATTCCATCGCGCAGCCACTGAACCGCCGCCCCTGCAATGAAAATTGACCCTTCCAGCGCGTAGGTCGGCTTGCCATCAAGCTGATACGCAATGGTCGTCAACAGTCGGTTGTCTGAAGCAACAAGTTCGTCTCCGGTATTCAACAGCGCAAAGCACCCAGTACCGTAGGTCGATTTCATCATACCGGGTTCAAAGCACCCCTGCCCGACAGTTGCGGCCTGTTGATCGCCTGCCACCCCAAGGATCGGAATTTCGCGGCCAAATACATCTGGATCGGTCAGGCCGAAATCTGCTGAGCTATCAAGAACCTCGGGTAGCATGTTCATCGGTATGTTCAGCAAATCACAAATCTCGGCGTCCCAGTAGCCGTTGCGAATATCGTAGAGCATGGTTCGCGCGGCATTGGTTGCGTCCGTTACGTGGCGCTTGCCGCCAGTCATACGCCAGATCAGGAAACTGTCGATGGTTCCAAAGGCAAGCTCCCCCGCTTCGGCCTTGGCCCTTGCGTCATTGACATGATCGAGCAGCCATTTGATTTTGGTCGACGAGAAATAGGGATCAAGCAACAATCCTGTGCGTTCAGAGATTAACGCTTCATGCCCTGATGCGACCAAATCAGCGCACAATTGCGAAGTCCGGCGATCCTGCCAAACGATGGCGTTATAGATACATGCACCGGTCTTGCGATCCCAAACCAGAGTTGTTTCGCGCTGATTGGTAATACCGATGGCCGAAACCGCGTCGGCCCCGACATGCGCGACAGCCTCGGCGGCGGTGCCCCTAACCGATTCCCAAATTTCTTCGGGGTCGTGTTCAACCCAACCGGAATGGGGGAAGTGCTGGGTGAATTCCTTTTGCGCCGTAAAGGCCGGTTTCAGCGATGCATCGAATATCATCGCCCGTGACGATGTTGTGCCCTGATCAATTGCTAGAATATGTGTCATTCTGCGCGCTCCAGCTTTGAATTCATCCAGATTTCAATTTCCTGAACCTGTTCGTCTGTCAGTCTGAGCCCTAGTTTCGTTCGCCGCCAGACCACATCTTCTGCCGTCTGGGCAAATTCGTGATCCCGCAGCCAGCAAAGCTCTGATTCAGTCAAGGTCGCGCCGAAATCGCGGCCCAAGTCAGCAACTGATTTGGCACCCCCTAGGATGTCTTTCGCCTTGGTCCCATAGGTGCGAACCAATCGTCCCGCCCATTCCGGTGTCAAAAAGGCGTAGTGATCTGTCAAATCGCGGACCAAAGCGTCAACACCATTCCATGGGAAATTCCCCCCTGGCAAGGCAACACCAGCAGTCCATTTCCCTTCAACCCCCAATTTTTCAAGGCAATCTTCGGCAAGCACCCGATACGTCGTGATTTTTCCGCCAAACGCGCTAAGCAGCGGTGCTCCACTGGTATCAAGCGTCAGAACATAATCTCGTGTCGCTGCCTGAGCAGTATTTGCGCCGTCATCGTATAGCGGTCGAACGCCGGAATAGCTCCAAACCACATCCGAAGTCTGAACAGGCGTTTCGAAATAGTTTGAAACGAATTCACAAAGATATTCGGATTCGTCTTGTGCAATCTGTGCGTCGCTTGGATCACCTTGATGATCGACATCTGTGGTCCCGATCAGGGTGAAGTCGTCTTCGTAAGGGATAGCAAAGACAATCCGGCCATCCGTGCCCTGAAGAATATACGGCTGATCGTGATCAAATATCTTTGGCACAACGATATGGCTGCCACGCACCAGACGAACTGCCTCTTTCGTGGCGACGTTCAACGTTCCCTTCAAAACATCCGCGACCCACGGACCAGCGGCATTCACCATCCGTTTCGCCACATGAACCCGCACTTCGCCCGAGCTTTCATCACGCGTTTCGATTTGCCAATGATCCGCGTGACGGGTCGCTGCGGTAACTTTGGTGCGGGTCAGAATGGTTGCGCCCCGTTCAGCGGCATCCGCTGCGTTCAGCGCCACCAATCGCGCATCCTGCACCCAGCAATCGGAATATTCGTAGGCGTGTTCGAATTTGTCCTGCAAGGCCCCGCCGGTTTCATGAATACGCAGGTTAACCGCCTTAGTCGCAGGCAAAATTTTGCGCCCGCCCAGATGGTCATAAAGGAATAATCCCAGCCGAATTAACCAAGCAGGTCTGCGCCCCTTCATCCACGGCATGATCACCGCCAACAATTTGGCCGTCGGCGTTGTTGCGTCGTAACGCATGTCTTTGTGGTAGGGCAGCACAAACCGCATCGGCCAGGATATATGCGGCATGGCTTTTAAAAGCGTCTCTCGTTCCCCCAACGCGTGACGCACCAATCCGAATTCGAAATACTCAAGGTATCGCAACCCGCCATGAAACAGTTTTGAGGACGCAGAAGACGTCGCCTGTGCCAGATCGCCCATTTCCGCCAATGTGACCGATAGCCCCCTACCCGCAGCATCGCGCGCGATGCCACAGCCATTCACACCGCCACCAATGACAAACAGATCCACCGTTGGTTGGTCGTTGGGGTCGGTCATCAAGTTACTCCGCCGGTTTCGGTGCTGCATTCAATCTTGTCATACTCGTCCCCTTTATTCGCGACCACAAGCCAGTCCGTCGGGGTAGCGACGCATAATCTTTGCCGATAGATAAAGCGCCGTGGTGTTCCTTGGCTCAAATGCAACTGGACAAACAGATGAAACTTCGCTTCTTGCTACCAAGATCCACTTAATCACGATCACAGGCCGCAGTGGCCCGACGACAGGAACACCAAATGACCACACAAATTGCCGAATGGATTGCTGTTGACTGGCGTGCCTCTGGTCTTCGCGCGTGGGTGTTCGGCCAAGACGACCAGTTGATTACAACAGTGACCTCGGACAAGGGCACTGCGTCGCTCGAAATCACCGAATTAGAACGTGTATTGCTTGATCTGATCGCACCTTTTCTTGGTGATACGAAGACGCCTGTCATTTGTTGCGGCGCGGTTGGCGCGCAGCAAGTCTGGCAAGAGGCAGCCTATGCCAAGGTGCCCTGCGAACCAATGTCGGGTAAAACTGTATTGAAGATAACCGCCACGGACCCTCGTCTTGATATCTTCATCCTTGCTGGCGTTTCACAGGATAACCCTGCTGATTATATGAGCGGCGAAGAAACCCAGATCGCTGGATATTTGGCCGAAAACCCGAAGTTCGACGGTGTTCTTTGCTTGCCAGACAACCACACCAAATGGGTTCACATCAGCGCCGGAGAGATCATCAGCTTCCGTACATTCATGACAGGTGAAATATTCTCGTTGCTTTCTGAGCAGTCCGGTTTACGGCATGCCGTGCAAGATCAGGGCTGGGATGAGGCTGAATTTGAAAATACCGTTTCCGACGGAATGAGTTCTCCGCAAATGCTATCCGCACGGTTGTTTGGGATAAAGGCTGAGGGGATGATGAAATACCTGCCTTCAGTCACGGCCAAGTCGCGCTTGTCCGGCATGTTGATCGGCATCGAACTTGCGGGCGCACGACCTTATTGGCTTGGGCAAAATATTGCGATTATCGGAGAACCAAACCTGTCGGCACTCTACGCTTCTGCCTTGCGGGTTCAGGATGTCCCTGCGCAATTAGTGAATAGCAATCAGATGACTCTGCGTGGTTTAAAATCAGCCTATAAAGGGTTGTTAAATAGACAGTTACTGCCGTTTTCAATGCAAATCGGGCACCCGATTAAAGGCACCCGATCCGAATTTGGAATGTAGCAAACCGCCTACAGGTTTGGATACATCGGGAACTTCGCACACAGCTCTGCGACTTCGGCCTTAACCTTGG
>CAYZAY010000061.1:0-14932 GCA_964476515.1 uncultured Rhodobacterales bacterium | reverse complement strand
CGCGGCGACAGGCTTCGGTCGCCACCAGACGCATGCGTTTGACCTTGTGACGCTTCAACTTCTGCTGACAGATGCGCAACGCTTGAATCGTGCGCCGCATGGATCCACGCGACAAACGTCCCGTGGTCTCAAGGCCGGAGCCAAGCTGGACAGACTTGCTAAAGCTGTCCACCACATGAATCTGGCTGCCCTTCGGTTGGGCAATCAGCATGCGGCAACTGTTCGTGCCCAGATCAAGCGCGGCATAAAGCGTGCTTGGATCAGGCGGTTTCGGCGCGGGGCTCTCAACCGGTTTCGGGAAAGCGCCCGCACCTTCGGGACGCTTGGGCGCCATAACGTCACGCCCTCCATTGCAAGTTAATAGATATGCTAGGTGTTGATCATCTAAGTTGCAAGTCTGCTCAGCGGGTCGCAGCAAGATGAGGTTATGTCGAAAACGGATCGTGAATCAGAACCTCGATACATTAGGTAAAACCCAACAAGCACAAGGAATCAGCTATGCCTGACGTCACAATCGTATATTGGCGCGACATTCCCGCTCAGGTGATTGTCGGCAAAGGTCGCCGGGGCGCGAAAATGCCTCTGCCAGAGCGCTTTGAACAAGCCATCGACCGCGCCGCTATGAAAATTGGCGCAGCAGACACTGATGCATATTTGGCGGAGTGGCGCAAAGCTGCGCCCTATTCCGTTGAAGGAGAACCCCAAGACGTCGCTGCGTCAGAAGCTGCGCGTCTGGATACGGAATACGATCAAGAACGGATCAAACAATTAATCGCAAACGACGGACGGGCCTAAGCCCCTTCAACTGGAGTCTCTGCCATGGCACTTTTCAGCTTCGGCAAAAAAGAAGAAATCAAAACGACCGAGGTCAATCCTCAGGTCGAATCCTTCTTGAAAAACTATTCGATCGAGGTGATGCCTCGTACTGCCGAGAAAGTGGACGATTTTCGCGCGCTGCTGCCTGAAGGCACACGCGTTTACATCGCCCATATCGAAGGCACGCCTATCGAAGACATGGTTGCAACTGCCAAGCGCATTGCTGCCGAAGGCTTTCCGGTTATGCCGCATTTTCCTGCGCGCATTATCAAAGATGAAGCAACGCTTGGTGATTGGATTGCACGCTATCAGGGCGAAGCAGGCATCGATCAGGCTTTGCTACTGGCTGGCGGTGTAGACAAACCCCATGGCGATTATCACAGCTCGATGCAGTTGATGGAAAGCGGCCTGTTTGACAAAGCCGGCTTCAAGCGTCTGCACTGCGCAGGCCACCCAGAAGGCAACAAGGATATCGACCCTGATGGATCGACCAAACTTGTTGATGACGCCCTTCGCTGGAAGCAGGATTTCAGCAAGCGCACAGACGCTAAAATGGCGCTGGCCACTCAGTTCGCGTTTGACCCCAAGCCGATCATCAAATGGGCAAATGACGTGAAAGCGGCTGGAATCGACATTCCGATCCATATTGGCATCGCGGGCCCTGCCAAGCTGCAAACGTTGATCAAGTTCGCTATCGCATGTGGTGTAGGTCCTTCGTTGAAGGTTCTTCAGAAACGGGCTATGGATATGTCGAAACTACTTTTGCCTTACGAGCCTACCGATGTTTTGACCGAACTGGCCGCGCACAAAGCCGCCAACCCTGATTTCAACATTTCACATGTCCACTTCTTCCCACTTGGCGGCATCAAAACCAACGCCAAATGGGCTATTGCAAACGGCGGCTCGTCAGCCGTTCCAGTCCAAGCCTAAGGATAAACTATGACCCGTACTGTCATTGAATCTAAAACAAAAACCACGATTATGGGTTTTGACCAGCCGTTCACCGTTATCGGTGAGCGCATCAACCCAACTGGCCGTAAAATCCTTAACGCCGAGCTTGAAGCGGGTGATTTCAGCCGTGTTGAAGCGGATGCCATTGCGCAGGTTGCCGCTGGCGCAACTGTTCTGGACATTAACTCGGGTGCGGTCTTTTCGAACAAAATGGCCGAGGACCCACGTTACGCTGACAACAACTTTGTAGAGCCGGACCTGATGAAGGCGCTGGTCGAAAAAGTTCAGGCTGTCACCGATTGCCCGCTTTGCATCGACAGCTCGGTGCCTGGCGCACTTGAGGCCGGTTTGGCCGCTGCCGAAGGTCGCCCATTGTTGAACTCGGTTACCGGCGAAGAAGAGCGTCTTGAAATGGTGCTGCCGCTTGTCGCCAAGTACAACATCCCAGTTGTAGCGATCTCGAACGATGACACCGGCATTTCGGAAGACCCAGACGTGCGCTTCGCTGTTGCAAAGAAAATCGTGGAACGCGCTGCTGACTTCGGCATTCCTGCACACGACATTGTGGTTGACCCATTGGTTATGCCAATCGGCGCGATGGCGACCGCTGGCGATCAGGTCTTCACCCTTGTTCGTCGTCTTCGTGAAGAGCTGGGTGTAAACACCA
Source organism: uncultured Rhodobacterales bacterium (assembly GCA_964476515.1). Lineage (GTDB taxonomy): Bacteria > Pseudomonadota > Alphaproteobacteria > Rhodobacterales > Rhodobacteraceae > JASMHC01. Next base: position 12,498 of record CAYZAY010000061.1, on the reverse strand, counting down.
CTTGTGGCGCATCAAACATTTCGTTTGGTCTGCCCAACCGTCACGGCATCAACAACGCGTTCCTTCCAATGGCGATGGGCGCAGGCATGACGTCGGCAATTATGAACCCGGTTGCACTGCCGGTAGGCCCAAAGAAGATCGCAGAAAAGCGTGCCGAAGTTGAATCGGCTGGCATCGTTCTTCCCGAAGACATGGACGACGAAGCATTCGTTCAGATGTTCGGCCTGGGATCGACCAAGCCACGCGCAGGCAAGGAAATGGAAGCCATCCGTGCTGCCAACTTCCTGACCAACCACGATGATGGTGGCGCAAACTGGATTGCATTCAACAAACCAGCTGGCACTGCTGGCGAAGGTGCACGCGGTCGTCGCGGTGGTGGACGCCGCCGTCGCGGATAAGCGAACACCAATACTTTTCGTGAAAAGCCGGGCTATTAGTCCGGCTTTTTCTTTTTCTATGCTTGCGTTAGTCTGGTATGAGTTTTATCAGCCCGTCTGTTAGCGCTATCATGGTGGGTTTGGAGTTAATGCGATGACGAATGACGTTTCGATTATGGCCGATATCGGCGGCACGAATACACGCATCGCCCTGGCGACCGGAACTCATGTCCAACCAGATTCTATCCAGCGCTTCAAGAACGTCGAATACTCTGGATTAGAAGCTGTACTGTCTGAGTACCTGAGCACGCGGCCGGGCGTATCCCCAAGCGCTGCCTGCGCAGCTATTGCTGGTCCGGTGAAGAACGGGTTTGGCACGCTTACAAACCTTGATTGGAGTGTGGATAAAGAGCTTTTGCATCGCGCAACGAGTGCGAAAATCACGTCGGTCATAAACGACCTTCAGGCTCAGGGACATGCGCTTGAACACTTGCCGGAAGGCAGAACCAAGACCATTGCAACGGCGCAAACTTCAGATGCATACGCGGCACGTCTGGTTGTCGGCGTTGGCACAGGATTCAATGCAGCAGCTGTTTATCGCACAGGCGTCGAAACATTGGCTCCCCCAGCAGAGGCAGGTCATATCGATCTGCCGACCCCGAATACTGAAATGAGAGCATTCGCGGATTACTTCACTGACCAAAACGGTTTTTGTTCGGTTGAGGATATGATTTCGGGACGTGGGTTAAGCCATATTTACCGGTGGCTTATCGAAGCAGAGAAATCGCCCGCTGACATTATGGAGTCTCATCAAAACGGATCAGATGCAAAGGCATCCGAAACCGTTGCAATATTTAGCCGCGCACTTGGGTCGGTTTGCGGCAATCTCGCGCTCAACGTTCTTCCGTTTGGCGGTATATATCTCGTTGGCGGCGTGTCATTGGCTGTCTCTCCCCATCTTCAGGATAGCGGGTTTATCGAAGCATTCCGCGCCAAGGGCCGGTTTTCTGACTTTATGGAGCAATTCCCCATCCACGTTGTCGAAGACGATTATGCTGCATTGATTGGTATGGCGGCACTGTTGGATGAAATCCAAAACGGCCCGATCGAGCGGGTTTGACCCCTTGGGTGGAAAGAACTTAGTCGTCCTTTAGCATATCCCGCAAATCTGTCTTCAGTACCTTGCCATAGTTGTTCTTTGGCAGTGAACTGACAAACTTGTAGAGCTTGGGCCGCTTGAAACGCGCGATGTTTTCAACGCAATACGCATCGAGTGCCTCAACATTAACATCGCCTGATGACACAACAAACGCGACGACAATTTCGCCCCAGTCATCATGCCGTTTTCCAACCACTGCGACCTCTGATACTTCGGGCATTTCCAGCAAGACTTCTTCGACTTCGCGCGGGTAGATATTGGACCCACCGGAAATGATCATGTCTTTGGATCGGTCATACATGGTCACAAAACCGTCTTCATCCAACGCCCCCATATCGCCGGTCCAAAGCCAACCTTCCTTGATCGTTTTGGCCGTTGCTGCTTCATTTTGCCAGTAACCCTTCATGACTGTCGGACCAGAAACCACGATCTCGCCCACTTCACCCGTGGCGACAGGGTTGCCGTCGTCATCAAAAATCGCAACCTGAACCGATGACTGGGCCGTACCAACCGAAGCAAGACGTTCTTTCCACCTTAAGTGGGATCGGTCTGACACAATGTGACGGGGTAAAGCTGTGATCCCCATTGGGCATTCACCCTGTCCGTATACCTGAACAAAACGATCACCAAGCACGTCTACGGCTTCGACAATATCAGCCAGATACATGGGGCCGCCAGCGTAAGACACGGTCTTGATACCGTCCCCCGTTTCACCAACTTCCTTTGCGTGATCGACCATGCGTTTCACCATAGTCGGTGCTGCAAACATCGAGATATTCCTGAGCGACTTTGCCAGCATGAATATCTCGTCTGGTTCAAATCCTCCGCTTTCGGGAACAATATGCCTTGCCCCCTTCATGACATGCATAAAGTTGTAGATCCCTGCCCCGTGACTCATCGGGGCGGCATAGAGTATTGCATCTGAAGGTTCGACAGGATCCACATCTGAAAAATAGTTCATCACCATATGTTCAAGGTTTCCTGCCGCAATCATGACCCCTTTTGGTTTACCCGTTGTGCCAGAGGTGTAGAACAACCAAGCCATTTCATCTTGTTCAATCACTGTCGGCTTGGTCATTGGAGCAAAGTCATACATTTCGGCCCAGATCGGACGATCTGAGGAAATCAGAGCCGCCAAACAATCTGGCCCGACGTTTTCAAGGTCACGGCCCTTGTCTTCAGAAATCAAGGCGATATTGGCGTTGGCATTTTCGATGATCCATGATGCTTCGCGCGAATGAAGCTTTGAATTAATAGGGATCACCGTAGCGCCAGCGTACCAAACACCGTACATCGCTTCGAGAAACTCGGTCCGGTTCTTCATGAAGATGGCAACGCGATCACCTTTGCCAATGTTGTACTTCGATCTCAGAAATGCGCCAATGCTCGCAGCGCGCCGATTGAAAGCGCAATAGTCTGCCACGCATGCTTCACCTTTAAACAGTGCCGGTGCGTCCGGATAAAGACGTGCTGTTCTAGATAGCCACTCTGCAGGATTCATCGGTCAGTTCTCTATCTATTGCACTATTCAAAATTCTAATGCGCTATCGAAACTCATAAAATCCAATTTCGCAATTCGTAAAACTACTAAACACCGGCATAGGGCGCTAAGAAAGACAAATGGAACTTGACCGACTTGCTTTCGAATTTGCCCCAATCGGCCTCGCGCTTACGGAAAATCGTATCATGCGCAAGGTGAACCGACGCTTTGCTGAAATGTACGAAGCGAAAATAGGTTACTTTGCCAATCGCTCTTTAAGAGAGCTTTATCCAACACAGGATGATTTCGACCGCATCGCCGTTGTTGGCGTTGAAGGCATGCGCGAAAGCGGGCGTTACGATGACGAACGCATCATGCGCAGGCTGAATGGCGATTTGTTCTGGTGTCGGGTTCGTGGCCAGTCCTTAACACCCGATGATCCGTTTCAACGCGCAATCTGGTCGTTCTCCGATCTATCCGAGGTTCGCCCAGTCGTTGCGATGACCAAACGGGAAAAAGATGTGGCGGCACTAACGTGCAAAGGTTTGACATCTAAAGAAATCGGTCGAGAGCTGGGTGTTTCCCATAGAACAGTTGAAATCTATCGCGCCCGACTAATGGAAAAATTTGAAGCACGCAAGACGGCCGAGCTTGTTTCAAAGCTGTCTGGAATGCCGATTTAGCGATACGTTACACATTTTCCTAGTATGTACATTTTTTTGTAACATTATGCTTGTGGCGAATCGTATCCTTTGCTACTTCTGACCGAGCGGTCAGGAATAAGGATACCCGAAATGGACGCATTTATATGCGATGCTACGCGAACGCCGGTTGGTAGATACGGTGGCTCGCTTTCATCTGTCAGAACGGACGACCTAGCCGCACTACCCATTGCAGCTCTCGTTGAACGCAACCCTGACGTTGATTGGGGAAGCGTCGACGACGTGATTTACGGTTCGGCCAACCAAGCAGGCGAAGACAATCGTAATGTTGCACGCATGGCCGCCCTATTGGCGGGTTTGCCTTCGACCGTTCCGGGTACGACGATGAACCGTCTTTGTGCTTCGGGTATGGATTCGGTTGGCATGGCAGCACGGGCGATCAAGGCTGGTGACTACGATCTAGCCATCGCAGGCGGCGTGGAAAGCATGAGCCGCGCCCCGTTTGTTATGCCTAAGGCAACAAGCGCATTTACCCGCGCAAACGCTGTTTACGACACGACCATCGGTTGGCGTTTTGTGAACCCAAAGATGAAGTCAATGTACGGCACGGATTCGATGCCCGAAACAGCGGACAATGTTGCGGCTGACTATAATATTAACCGCGAAGATCAGGATGCGTTTGCAGCCCGTTCTCAGGCGCGATGGGCGGCAGCTAATGAAGCCGGCATTTTCGCTGATGAAATCACGCCGGTTTCGGTCCCTCAGCGCAAGGGTGATCCGGTTATCGTTGATACAGACGAACATCCACGCCCGGGAACTGATGCAGCTAAGCTTGCCAAGCTTCGCGGTGTGAACGGTGCTGACCTTACTGTTACGGCGGGCAATGCGTCCGGTGTAAACGACGGCGCTGCAGCAATCCTGATGGCGTCCGAAACGGGTGCCGCAAAGAATGGTCTAACCCCAATGGCCCGCGTGGTGGCTATGCAGGCCGCAGGCGTTGATCCCCGCATCATGGGCATCGGACCTGCCCCGGCATCGCAAAAGGTTCTTGCCAAGGCTGGGCTGACCATCGACCTAATGGATGTGATTGAACTTAACGAAGCATTTGCCAGCCAAGGCTTGGCGACTTTGCGGGAACTCGGCGTGGCTGACGATGCTGCCCATGTGAACCCCAACGGCGGCGCAATCGCGCTTGGACACCCTTTGGGCATGTCCGGAGCGCGTCTTGTTCTGACCGCCGCCTATCAGTTGAAACGCACCGGAGGCCGTTATGCCCTTTGCACCATGTGTGTCGGTGTTGGACAGGGCGTCGCCCTGATCCTGGAACGTGTTTGAGGAGGACACGCGATGTACGCACAAATGATCAAAACTGCTCGATCCGGCATAAAGTCAGCCGAAGAAATGAACGAGCAGGAACGCGAGTTCCAAGAGCGCATCGATCGAGGTGAAAAGATCGAGCCTCGCGATTGGATGCCGGACGATTACCGCGCAACACTGATCCGTCAGATCGGTCAGCACGCGCACTCGGAAGTCGTTGGGCAATTGCCTGAAGGCAACTGGATCACCCGCGCCCCGACGCTTGAGCGCAAAGCCATCCTATTGGCCAAAGTTCAAGACGAGGCTGGTCACGGGCTGTACCTTTATTCGGCTGCAGAAACTCTTGGTGAAAGCCGCGACGAACTGGTCCGCCTTCTGCATGAAGGCAAAATGAAATACAGTTCTATCTTCAATTATCCGACACTGAACTGGGCCGATATCGGTGCCGTTGGTTGGTTGGTTGATGGGGCCGCAATTGTGAACCAAGTCGCCCTTCAGCGGACGTCATACGGCCCTTACAGCCGCGCGATGGTTCGGATTTGTAAGGAAGAAAGCTTCCACGCCCGTCAGGGTTACAGCGCGATTATGGCGATGGCCTTTGGCACACCGGAACAAAAGCGTCAGGCACAGGATGCCGTGAACCGTCTTTGGTTCCCAGCGATCATGATGTTCGGCCCATCCGATGGCGAAAGCGTCCATTCAGAACAGTCGATGGCTTGGAAGATCTAGGTTAAATCCAACGATGAGCTTCGCCAGCAGTTCGTCGACCAGACCGTCCCTCAGATCGAATATCTGGGTCTCGATCTTCCTGATCCGAATATCAAGTGGAACGAAGAAACCGGCCACTACGATTACTCCGATCCGGATTGGTCAGAATTTTTCAACGTTATCAAAGGCAAAGGCCCCTGCAACGTTGATCGTATGAATGCCCGTGTCAAAGCATGGGAAGATGGAACTTGGGTGCGCGACGGTCTTTTGGCCCACGCCCGCAAAAAAGCCGCCGCTAAAGTGGCAGCAGAGTAAGGAGAGACTGACATGAAAAACGAATGGGCCCTCTGGGAAATCTTCATCCGCGGTCAACACGGCATGAGCCACCGTCACGTCGGTTCGCTACATGCACCTGATGCCGAAATGGCAATCAAAAACGCTCGCGATGTTTATACACGCCGTAACGAAGGCGTCAGCATCTGGGTTGTCGAGGCAAAGAACATTTCCGCGACCGCACCGAGCGATAAAGAACCCCTGTTCGAACCTTCGAACACCAAAGTTTACCGCCATCCAACATTCTTCGACATCCCAGATGACGTAGGAGCGATTTAATGGAACTCAACGAAGCTCTTGAGCGGTTCCTGACACGACTAGGTGATAACACCTTAGTCCTAGGGCACCGCGTTTCGGAATGGTGCGGTCACGCGCCGGTACTGGAAGAAGACATCGCGCTGGCCAACACGGCACTTGATCTTATCGGACAAACGCAACTGTGGTTGGGTCTGGCTGGCGAAATTCAGGGCGAAGGCAAATCAGCCGACGAACTGGCGTTCCTGCGCGATGCATGGGATTTTCGCAATCTGTTGATCTGCGAAGTGCCAAACGGTGACTTTGGTCCCACTATGATGCGCCAGTTCCTATTTGACGCTTGGCAGTCTGTCTATTTGCCTCGTCTGGCGAAATCGAGCGACGACCGCGTTGCGGCCATTGCTGAAAAGTCGAGCAAAGAGGCCGCCTATCACATTGAGCGTTCTGGCGACACTGTTGTTGGCCTTGGTGATGGCACCGAAGAAAGCCACGCGCGTATGCAAGAAGCGTTGGATTATCTCTGGCCATATGTAGGCGAGATCTTCGATACCGATGATGCGGATGATGTGTTGGCAAAAGCTGGCGTTGCGCCGCACCCGTCAACACTCAAAGACGAATACTTTGAGCTGATCAATCGTATTCTTGGTGAAGCAACGCTTACTGTACCTCAGGATGATTTCGCCCACAAAGGCGGTCGCAGTGGAGCGCGCCATACAGAACATCTGGGGCACTTGTTGACCCAAATGCAGTGGCTTCAGCGCGCCTACCCTGGAGCGAGCTGGTAATATGAGCAACGTGACAACCAGTCAGGTTTGGGAATGGCTCGACCAAGTTCCAGACCCCGAGATCCCTGTGATCTCGCTTGTCGATCTTGGCATCGTTCGTGATGTGGGTTGGCAAGATGAGACCTTGGTTGTCACGGTGACACCAACCTATTCAGGATGCCCTGCCACAACGATCATCAACCTTGATATCGAAACGGCTTTGCGCGGGCATGGCATTGAAAAGCTGGAACTAAAACGCCAGCTATCGCCAGCTTGGACAACCGATTGGTTGACTGAAAAAGGTGCTCGCAAGCTCGAAGAATACGGCATCGCGCCGCCTCAGCCAGCGGGCGAACCATCACGGTGCCCGCATTGCGGCGACAGCGATGTCGAAAAAATCAGCCAGTTCGGCTCAACCCCTTGTAAGGCACATTGGCGGTGTAAAACCTGTCTTGAGCCTTTCGACTATTTCAAATGTATCTAAGAGGACTCAATGGCGCGTTTTCATGAATTGACCGTCACGGATGTGAACAAAACCATTCGCGACGCCGTTATCGTCACCTTGGCACCTTCGGACGAAGATAAAGCCACGTTTATGGATTATAAACAGGGGCAGTATCTAACATTCCGCAAGGATTTCGATGGCGAGGAATTACGCCGCTCTTATTCGATCTGTGCTGGTAAAGACGACGGTGTTCTACAGGTAGGCATTAAGCGCGTTGACGGGGGGGCTTATTCAACTTGGGTAAATGAAGAATTATCCGTTGGCGACAAAGTTGACGCTATGCCGCCTATGGGTGCGTTCCACACCCCGATCGAACCGGAAAAGGCAAAGAATTATCTTGGTTTTGCGGGTGGATCAGGCGTAACTCCGGTTCTTTCTATCCTTAAAACCGTTCTATCACGCGAACCAATGTCGAATTTCACATTGGTTTACGCCAATAAATCAGTCAGTTCGATCATGTTCCGTGAGCAGCTTGAAGACCTCAAGAACCTCTATTTGGGTCGTCTGTCAGTCGTCCATATTCTGGAACAAGACGCGCAAGATATCGACCTATTCACCGGTCTTGTGACAGCTGAAAAATGCAACGAACTGTTCAAACATTGGATCGACATTAAATCCATTGATCTTGCCATGATCTGTGGACCCGAGCCCATGATGCTTGGCATTCGTAACGCGCTACAGGATCACGGTCTGACCAAAGACCAAATCAAGTTTGAGCTGTTTGCCTCTGCGCAAACTGGTCGCGCCAAACGTCGTGCTGAAAGCAAGAACGCCGTCAACGCTGGCGAGGCTACTCAGGCGACCATTCGGCTCGACGGGGAAAGCCGCTCGTTTGAAATGGGCAAGAACCAGACGCTCTTGGAAGCTGCGCTGGAAAACAACATGGATGCCCCACACGCCTGTAAAGCGGGTGTGTGTTCGACCTGTATGTGCCGCGTTCTTGAAGGCGAAGTCGACATGGTCACCAACCACGCGCTTGAGGATTACGAGGTGGAAAAAGGCTACGTTCTATCGTGCCAATCCTACCCGATTTCCGAAAAAGTCGTTGTCGACTATGAAACCTAAGGCAAATCCCCGTGCAATCCGGCCTCTACCATGCCATCACCGCTGAATGAGCCGGATTGTACTATTTAATAAGCCATTCAACGTCCTTTCTCAGTTTACTGACAAAGGCTCTGAAGGGTCGCCGCGTGCGACCCTTTCTGATTTCATCGATGTGCCAGATGTCTATCCCGCTGGTCGGCTAGATCGCGACAGTGAGGGCTTGATGGTTCTGACCGATGATGGCCGGTTACAAGCGCAAATCTCGAACCCGCGTTTCAAGCAGGAAAAGACCTATTACGCTCAGGTCGAAGGCATTCCGACGGACGAGGCCATAATTGAATTGGCCAAGGGTGTAAAACTGAACGACGGCATGACCGGGGCGGCCAAAGTGAAACGAATTGATGCGCCCGATTTTCTGTGGGATCGCGATCCGCCAATCAGGGTTCGCAAATCGGTGCCGGACAGCTGGATTTCTGTCACGATCACCGAAGGGCGTAACCGACAGGTACGCCGAATGACTGCTGCCATCGGTCATCCAACGTTGCGATTGATACGGTATGCCGTCGGACAATGGACAGTGGACGGCCTGAAGCCGGGCGAATATTCGGTTGCCGAAGTCAAAGCAAACCTCGGGAAACGAAATCCTAAATCCCGGAGACCCCGTTCAAGGTAAGCTGCGCAACTGTCTTTGCGTAATCGCGGCGCTTTTCAGGGCCGGCTTTCGCATTCCACATATAAAACCAGTTCAGCATTCCGAAAATTGACATCGTCACATCTAGCAGCTTGGTCGCATTACCTTCAAAACAGTCGGGTCGCGTCGCCAGCAAAAGATCACTGACCCGTTGCACCATCTTCTTTTGATAGCCCTTCAAGACATTCTGCTGTTGCTCTGGCAAATGGCTCATCGATGCGCTTTGCACCTGATGTTCGTAATCCTGACCTTCGTAAGCCAACAGGATTTCGATTAGGGTTTTTTCAAACGCGTCTTCGGCTGACAACCCGTCAATGTTTACCCGTTCCATCCGCGCAAGCAGCTGGGACAGGTTTGTATCCAATAGATCAAACAGCAGTGCATCTTTGCTACCGTAGTAATGGTAGATATTTGCTTTCGATATCCCGCATTCCTTCGCAAGAAGGCTGACCGACGCGCGGTCAAACCCTTCTTCAGCGAAAACGCGTGCCGCAGTCTTTAAGATGTGCGAACGTTTCTGATCGTGGTCTTTTGCAATTGTCCGAGCCATTCCTAGCCTTTCGGGCGGTTATCAATAACACGCACAGCTTTTCCTTGCGATCGCGCAACAGAGCCGGGTTCGCCTACTATCACTTCGCAGGATACCCCGACTATATCTTTCACGCGCTTTACAAGCATCCGTTCCGCTGCGGCACGACTTGCACCATCGGCTGCACTTGGTTCAGATTCAACAAAAACACGCATGGCGTCCATGCGACCTGAACGGTACAGCTCGATCTGGAAATAAGGTGCAAGACCACCGGTCGCCATAACCTGTTCTTCGATCTGGGTTGGGAAGACGTTCACACCGCGAAGGATTATCATGTCATCGCTGCGGCCTGTGATTTTTTCCATGCGTCGCATTGAGCGCGCAGTGCCGGCCAACAGACGCGTCAGATCGCGGGTCCGGTAGCGGATCATTGGAAGACCTTCTTTGGTCAGGGTCGTGAACACAAGCTCACCCTGTTCACCGTCTTCAACAGGCTCACCAGTTTTTGGGTTGATGATTTCAGGATAGAAATGATCTTCCCAAATCACCGGGCCGTCTTTGGTTTCCACGCATTCGTTCGCAACGCCCGGCCCCATGATCTCAGAAAGGCCATAGATGTCGACAGCGTGCATATCAAAGGCTGCTTCGACCTCTTTACGCATGGCGTCGGTCCACGGTTCGGCACCGAAAATGCCAACCGAAAGCGAGCTTTCGCGCGGGTCCATGCCTTGGCGGTGATACTGTTCAAGAATGTTCAACATATAGGACGGGGTCACCATGATACCGTCGGGTTTGAAATCGGTGATCAGCCCAACCTGTTTTTCAGTTTGACCGCCGCTCATAGGGACAACCGTCGCACCAAGCCGTTCGATCCCGTAGTGCGCTCCAAGACCACCAGTGAACAGACCATAACCATATGCGTTGTGAACCATGTCCCCTTTACGCAAACCGGATGCACGCAGACTACGGGCAACCAGATCGGCCCAATTGTCGATATCGTTCTTGGTATAGCCAACCACAGTTGCTTTGCCGGTTGTGCCTGACGACGCGTGAACGCGGATGATTTCTTCGCGCGGCACGGCGAATAGACCGAACGGGTAGTTGTCACGAAGATCGTTCTTGTAGGTGAACGGGAACTTCGCCAGATCCTTTAGGTCTTTTAGATCGTCCGGATGCACGCCAGCTTCGTCGAACCGCTTATTGTACATGGGAACGTTGTTATAGGCGTGGGCCAGCGACCACTTAAGGCGCTCAAGTTGAAGCGCCGCAATTTCATCGCGGGATGCGATCTCGATTGGATCCAGATCGGCCTTGTTTGGGGTCAAATCTTTCATAGGATACTCCTTACGCTTCTTCTTCGAATAATTGGCCATTGATGGCTCTGGACATGCCGCGGAATTCTGCAATCACGACATTGTCCTGATTATGAACCGTGACATCATAAACACCGCTCCGCCCTGTCAGCGCGACTTCTTCAGCGACCGCGGTTAAACGGTCACCCAAGCGCCCGGGCGCGACGAATGTGATAAGGTTTGTCTGCGCCACTGTCGATTGATTGCGGCTGTTACAGGCAAATGCAAACGCGCTGTCGGCAAGTGAAAACGTCACCCCGCCGTGGCAAATACTATGGCCATTGCAGTGATGCTCTTGCACCGTCAATCCAAGTACTGCACGGCCTTCGGACACCTCTTCAAGCTCCATACCGAACCACTTTGATGCGTAGTCGTTTGACCACATCGCTTCGGCACTGCGTTTAGAAACTTCTATAGGGTCCATGTTCATCGTCCTTTGAACTCTGGCGCGCGTTTTTCTAGGAACGACGATACGCCTTCGGCATAGTCGGCGCTTTCACCGCATATCTTCATTGCGTCTGCTTCGGTTTCCAGATGATCCGACAGGCTGGCTGTTGCTGCCGACTGAATGCACAGTTTGCTTAGCCCCAAGCCAAGTGTTGGACCATTGGCCAAAAATGCGGTCTGTTTGCGCGCTACTTCCATCAAGTCAGCGTCAGGAACCGCTTTCCAGATCAAACCCCAATCCTCGGCTTGTTTGGCCAAAAGAGGCTGGGCTGTGAATGCAAGCCCTTTGGCACGCGCTTCCCCCACCAAATGCGGAAGGTGCCAGCTTCCGCCAGTGTCAGGGATTAGACCCACCTTCGAAAACGATTGAATGAATTTCGCGGACTCGGCTGCAAATACCATGTCACACGCAAGCGCCAAGTTTGCCCCTGCCCCAGCCGCAACGCCGTTCACAGCGCAGATCACCGGAAACTCAAGCGAACGGATCAACCGAACCAAAGGCGCGTAAAAGTTGCGAACGGTTTTGCTTAGATCCGGAGGGCCATCCATCTTTGAAGGATCACGATCACCTAGATCTTGCCCCGCGCAAAAACCGCGTCCGGAACCGGTAAGAAGAATGGCCCGTTTGCCATTGTCACGGGCAGATTCAATCGCTGAACGCAGCGCCAAATGCATTTCGTCGTTGAAACTGTTCAACCTGTCAGGACGGTTTAAGGTGATCTCACCCCAAACCCCGTGGTCGTGAATCAGAACGGTGTCACTCATTGCATTCCCTCGCTTCTTGTATCAGTGCTTGCATAAACCGAACGGTTGGTCAATAAAAAGGTAACGGAATCGGGAAACTCGGCATGTCAGAAGTTGTATCAACGCGATTT
>CAYZAY010000060.1:0-14973 GCA_964476515.1 uncultured Rhodobacterales bacterium | reverse complement strand
AGCCAGCGTCTGAAAGCCCAGTTGTCATGGACCAATTGTCGATCTCGGCGATTTCCTATTCTGACGACGGCGCTGTGCAACTTGCAGGAATTAGCCCTGCGGGTTTCCTAAGAGTGTACCTGAACAATTCCATTGTCATCGAACTTATCGTTCCAGAGCCAGGGGAATGGAGTGCTGAGTTAGTTGATGTCGCACCCGGCGTTTATACGCTTCGAATCGATCAGATCGCCGAAAACGGGGATGTTCTGCAACGGGTCGAAACGCCATTCAAACGCGAAGAACCCGCCAAGGTGATCGAAGCCGCACAGACACGCAGGCCGCTTGTGTCAGTCGAGGTCGTTCAGCCGGGATCAACGCTTTGGGCGATTTCGCGTGAAAACTACGGAAGTGGTGTTCTTTTCGTTCGTATTTTTGAGGCAAACAAGGATCAGATCCGCAACCCTGATCTGATCTATCCCGGTCAGATATTTGACCTGCCCGCACCGCCCGGTGCAAAGAAAAAGAAGCGGACCTCTGGTCAATAAGATATCCAACACATAGGTAAAGGCGAACTTTTGGGTTCGCCTTTTCATTTTTGGGGGATGGCACATGGCAGGTTGGGCAACAGCCAGCGAAGAAGAAATCAAGCGTCAACAAGGGTCGGGCATGCGGACTATCCGCAAGGTTGCGCCTTACCTTTGGCCAGAAGGACAGTTCTGGGTGAAGTGGCGTGTTGTGGTTGCATTGCTGCTCTTGCTACTTGCAAAGATCGTTGCAGCTGTCACGCCGTATCTGTTTGGCCTTTCTGTCGATGCTTTTGCTGAAAATGGGACGTCTCAGTTTGTGCTGGGGGCCGTAGGTCTGACCTTGGCCTATGGCGGGACACGTTTGATGGCGGTCTTGTTCCAACAGTTGCGCGATTCCGTATTTGCGCGTGTGGGACAGCGGGCACTTCGCCGTGTAGCGCTTGAGACATTCACGCATATCCACAATCTTTCAATGCGTTACCACATCACCCGCAAGACCGGTGGTTTAAGCCGGATCATTGAGCGTGGAGTTAAGGGCGTTGAATTCCTTCTGCGCTTTATGCTTTTCAATCTTGGGCCGCTGATCCTTGAGCTGGCTATCGTCGCGGGAATTCTAGCGGTTAGCCTTGGTGCGTCCTATCTTGGTGTTATCGTTGTCACGATTGGTCTTTATGTTTGGTTCACCTTCCGCGTCACTGAATGGCGCGTGCAGATCCGCCGTCGGATGAACGAACAGGACACTGACGCGAACCAAAAAGCCATCGACAGCCTGTTGAACTTTGAAACCGTCAAATACTTCGGCGCCGAAAAGCGTGAAGCCGAGCGTTATGATGTATCCATGCGCGGCTACGAAAAGAACGCGATCATTACCGCGCAATCGCTTGCGTTTTTGAACGGTGGTCAGGCGTTTATCATCACAGGTGGTCTTGTGTCGGTTATGGTTATGGCAGCGCTTGCTGTGCAGGCCGGAACGCTGACAGTTGGCGATTTTGTCATGGTTAACGCCTATATGATCCAGATTACTTTGCCACTTGGTTTCCTTGGCACGGTGTACCGCGAAATCCGCCAAGCTCTTATCGACATGGGCGAAATGTTCGATCTGCTCGAACAACCAGCGGAGATCACCGACAAAGAGGATGCTCCTGCAATCAATGTGTCGTCAGGCAAAGTGACGCTGGAAAATGTGCACTTTGGCTATTCGGATGAGCGGCCAATTCTAAAAGGCGTTTCGCTTGAGGTGGAGTCTGGAAAGACCGTCGCGATCGTCGGGCCTTCTGGGTCTGGCAAATCAACCATTGGCCGCTTGCTGTTTCGCTTTTACGACGTCACCGACGGGGCGCTTAAAATTGATGGTCAAGACGTGCGGGATGTAACGCAGGAAAGCCTGCACAATCAAATCGGCGTGGTCCCACAGGACACCGTGCTGTTTAACGATTCAATCCGCTACAACATTGCCTATGGCAAGGCGAACGCCACCGAAGAAGACGTGATCAATGCCGCTAAAGCGGCGCAAATCCACGACTTTGTTCAGTCGCTACCCGAAGGCTACGAAACGCCGGTTGGTGAACGCGGACTGAAGTTGTCAGGCGGTGAGAAACAGCGCGTGGGGATCGCCAGAACGTTGCTTAAGAACCCGCCGATCCTGTTGCTTGATGAAGCGACATCCGCGCTTGATACGGAAACCGAGCATGAAATCAAAGAAGCTCTTAATCGGGCGGGCGAGGGGCGGACGGTTCTGACCATCGCGCACCGCTTGTCGACGATTGTCGAAGCGGACGAGATCGTGGTGCTTGAAGACGGCAAGATCGTGGAGCGAGGCGGGCATGATGAACTGTTGAAGCTGGATGGCCGCTACGCTGCCCTTTGGCAAATGCAATTGGCCGAGAACGATACGTCGGCGGTGGCTGCGGAATAAAACAGAGTTCATTAGCTTAAATAGGGTCGGATTTATCCTGCCCCTCAGACTGCTGACAAATTTCTCGCCTAATGCGGGGGCATGGCCAGAAGTCTGAAACGGCCCGGAAAACCGGACCGTTTTGTAATTCGTTAAGCGGTAAGGCTTAGTTCTTTTCTTTGTCGACCATTTTGCCAGCCGAAATCCATGGCATCATGCCACGGAGTTTCGCGCCGGTTTCTTCGATCATGTGCTCGTCGTTGGCACGACGCGATGCTTTGATCGTTGGCTGACCAACAGCATTTTCCAGCATGAAGTCACGAACGAAGTTACCCTGCTGGATGTCTTCCAGAACGGCTTTCATGCGCGCTTTGGTTTCGTCGTACTTGAGGATGCGTGGGCCGGTGACGTACTGACCGAATTCTGCAGTGTTCGAGATCGAGTAATCCATGTTCGCGATGCCGCCTTCATAGATCAGGTCAACGATCAGCTTCACTTCGTGAAGACATTCAAAGTAGGCCATTTCTGGTGCGTAACCAGCTTCAACCAGTGTTTCAAAGCCACAACGGATCAGTTCAACCAGACCGCCACAAAGCACTGCCTGTTCACCGAACAGGTCGGTTTCGCATTCTTCGCGGAAGCTGGTTTCAATGATGCCCGAACGACCGCCACCGATGGCTGAACAGTACGACAGACCGATTTCCAGCGCGCGGCCGGTTGCATCGTTATCCACGGCTACAAGGCAAGGCACGCCGCCGCCTTTGGTGTATTCGCCGCGAACTGTGTGACCTGGGCCTTTTGGTGCCATCATGATCACGTCAACGCCTTCTTTAGGCTCGATCAGGCCGAAGTGCACGTTCAGGCCGTGGGCAAATGCAATCGCCGCACCTGGCTTGATGTTGTCGTGGACGTATTTCTTGTAGGTTTCTGCCTGAAGCTCGTCGGGCATGGTGAACATGATCACGTCACACCAAGCAGCAGCTTCTGCGATGCCCATAACCTTAAGGCCTTCGCCTTCGGCTTTCTTGGCCGATGCCGAGCCTTCGCGCAGGGCAACAACAACGTTCTTCGCGCCGCTGTCGCGCAGGTTCAGCGCATGTGCGTGGCCTTGTGAGCCGTAACCAAGGATGGCTACGTTCATGTCTTTGATCAGGTTAATGTCGCAATCGCGGTCATAGTATACGCGCATGAGGAATTCCTTTCCGAGTTGAACTGGCGTGGTTTTACCTGCGAAATTGCGCGAATTCGATTGCGTTTTGCATGAGTATTTATAAGAAAGATGAAAAATCATTCTTGATAGAGATAAATAGTGATAAAATCATGCTTGATGATCTCGACCGACGTATACTGCGCCACTATCAGGCCGATCCGACCCTTAGTGCTGCAGAATTAGCAGAACGGTGTCGGATGACAGCCGCCACTTGTTGGCGACGGGTCGAGAAAATGCAGGAAACGGGCGTTATCCAAGGGCATGAGGCAGTGATAGACTGGGTGGCCTTGGGATACGCCGTCGAAGTGTCGTTGCGGGTCACGTTGGACAAAACCCAAGCACGCGCGTTTGACGAGTTTTTGGCCGCAAGTCGTGATGTTCCTGAGGTTATCGAAATTCAGACGTTCCTTGGCCGCGTTGACGTTCGACTTTCTGTAATCGCGCGGGATATGCAACACTATCAGGCGCTGTATCGGGACCGTATTCTTACGCTTCCCCATATCGCAGATATCGAAACTTTGATGCACATCGCGCGGGTCAAATCGGATGAAGGTTTGCCGGTATGATTGATCTCGACGATATCGACCGCCGGATTTTGCGGCTTTTGGTTGCTGACGCAACGCAGAGCGCCAGTGCCGTTGGGCGTAAGCTTGATATGTCACAGCCCGCGACGTGGCGCAGGATCAAGCGCCTACAGGATGCCGGTGTAATCAAGGGGCGAAAGCTAAAGCTGAATGCCGAGAAACTTGGCTTTGGCGTCACCGTATTTCTTGGTGTGAAGTTGGCACGCAAGGGGCAGATCAGTCTGGAAGACTTTGAACGCGCCGTAAGCGGTATCCCCGAGGTGCAGTCGGTTGAGCACGTTCTTGGGCTATACGATTATCGCCTGCGCGTCGTGGCGCGGGATATTTCGGATTTTGAACGGGTTCTGCGCCGGCGGATTATGACGCTACCGGGGGCAGGGGATGTCGAGGCCAACGTGCTATTGAGCGAAGAACGCCGCCCCGGACCAATTGGTTGACCGCATACGAATGTAGACTTTGCCTTTCCGTGATCCATTCGCTAGGCATACCCAAACCTTGATGCTTGGGAGGCCCAGATGGCTGCACTATTGGATAACGTCGATGCGAACGGAATGCTGGAATACTCGGTCGTTTTCACGGACCGCTCGCTAAATCACATGTCGATGCAATTCCGACAGGTGATGCTTGATATCAATGAAATGCTTAAGGGTGTCTACAATGCCGATGCAGTGGCAATTGTACCCGGTGGCGGTTCCTACGCGATGGAAGCAGTCGCACGGCAATTTGCCAGTGGTGCCCACGCACTGGTCGTTCGAAACGGTTTCTTTTCGTTCCGTTGGAGCCAGATTTTTGATTTCGGCGGTTTTGCGTCGGATGTCACCGTTTGCAAGGCTCGTCAAAATGGTAACGACCCGCAAACCCCGTTTGCGCCAGCCCCAATTGAAGAAGTTGTTGCGAAGATCAAAGAATCCAAGCCGGACGTAGTATTTGCCCCGCATGTTGAAACCGCAGCGGGTCTAATATTGCCAGATGACTATGTAAAGGCGCTTGCAGATGCTGCCCACGAAGTTGGCGCGCTGATGGTGCTTGATTGCATCGCGTCGGGAACCGTTTGGGTGGACATGAAGGCCACCGGCGTCGATGTGCTGATCTCGGCCCCGCAAAAGGGGTGGTCGGCGTCTCCATCGGCAGGTCTTGTGATGATGAACGAACGGGCAGCGGCCCGCATGGCGGAAACGACTTCTAGCAGCTTTGCTATCGACCTGAAAAAATGGCGCTCGATCATGGAGGCCTATGAGGGCGGTGGCCACGCCTATCACGCAACTATGCCAACCGATGCGCTGAAAGCGTTCCGCGATACGATGTTGGAAACCCGCGAGTACGGTTTTGAGAAGCTGAAAGAAGCGCAGTGGGCGCTTGGAAATGGCGTTCGCGCCTTGTTGGCAGACAAGGGCATCAAATCGGTCGCCGCCGAAGGCTTTGGTGCGCCGGGTGTTGTGGTGAGCTACACCAACGATCCTGCCATTCAGAACGGTAGCAAATTTGCCGCCGAAGGCATACAGATTGCAGCGGGTGTTCCGCTTCAATGTGACGAGCCTGAAGGGTTTTCGACCTTCCGTCTGGGTCTGTTTGGACTGGACAAGCTTTATGACGTTGACGGCGCGATTGGCCGGTTGAAAACGGTTCTTGATAAGGTGTTGTAAGGGCTAGCCCCTTACACCCAAACCCATTTGCATCAATGTCTTGCGCACCGGAGCGAGCGAATATAGCGCGTTCAATCCGCCTGCGCGGACGTCCCTTAGCACTTGCTTTTCGGCCATCGATGCGCGGTTTAGCAAATCAATGCCAGTTACGCGTGTTTGCACTTCGGCGTGGCGCGCTTTGTGGAAACGGTCGAGCAAATCCTGACTGCCGGGATCGTTTCGGTTGTCGCAAGCCAACTCTAGCAGAACGCGTAAATCGCCAAGGCTCATGTTCAAGCCCTGTGCGCCAATTGGGGGCACTACGTGCGCGGCCTCGGCAATTAGCGCGACGCGTTCGGATGTCATGCGCTGTGCGACCTGACTGATAATCGGCCAGACGGTCCGGCGCGACGCCAGTGTGAGCGGCCCTAGAATTTCACAGGACCGATCATTCATTGCGGCTTGAAAGTCACTGGTTGGCAGGTTGGCAAGCCTGTCAACTTCGGCACCGGTTTCCATCCAGACAATCGCGGAAGAATGTTCGCCGTTGTAATCAGGCAGCGGAACTAGTGTGAACGGACCACCTGAGCGGTGAACCTCGGTAGAAACGTTTTCGTGTGGTTTTGGGTGGGTCACCGCAAACGCCAAAGCTTTTTGACCATAGCGCATGGTTTTTACGTCAATCCCAGCGGCGTCGCGGATGCGAGAGCTTCTGCCGTCAGCTGCGACAACCAACTTGCAGCGAACTAAGGTGCCGTCTGTAAGACTTACCCGCGCTTCGTTTGTGCGCGTAAATAGCGACTTGGATCCGACGCCTTGGCGGAATTCTACGTTCGGCAACCCATCAAGGAACGACAGCAGTTCCCTTCGAAGCAGCCAGTTTGGAAGATTCCAGCCAAACGGCTTTTCTGAAATCTCCTCGGCGCGGAATTCTTTAACCAAGCGGGGTTCCGAAACCACGCCGCCAGCGTCGACAATCCGCATGATCTGAAGGGCTGCGGCGTGCGGGTCAAAACGATCCCACAATCCAATGTCATCCAACAAAGCCTGCGAAGGCTGCAGAAATGCCGTGGTTCTTAGGTCAGACCCTTCGGCGTCGCGCTCTGTAATCGGGGGCGTCGGGTCAACGCACAGTACTGAAAAACCCTTTGCGCCAAATGCCGCTGCTGCGGTCAAGCCTGCAACGCCGCCGCCGGAAACTAAGATTTCTACATCGTGCATGTCGGTCACTCAGAGCCTCTGATCAGGTTCGATCTAGGTGTGTGCGGATTGAAGATCAAAGCGTCACCCTGTCCCAGTTAAAGGAGCCGCTCAAGAAAAGCAGATAGATCATTTGTGTGGTGGTGGATGTGATCTGCATCAACCTGTTCGTCGGCGACGTGGACAGTTTTCATCCCAAGGTCATGCGGGGCCTGCAGGTTGCGGTGGTCGTCTTCAAACATCGCCGCTTTGTCGGCGGCAACGCCATCTTTTGAAAGCACAGTCTCAAAGGCTTCTCTTTCGGGTTTTGGCAGGAAATCCGCGTGCTCTACGCCGTAAACTGCATCAAATGGCAGCCTAAGACCGCGTGCTTCTAGTACGCGTTCGGCGTAAGGGGCTGTGCCGTTAGTGTAGACGATTTTGCGTCCGGGCAGGGCAGATATATGAGCGGCCAATTGTGCGTCTTCTTCCAGATGAGACATATCTACTTCGTGGACATGCGTCAGATACGGAGTTGGATCAACATCGTGCTCTCGCATTAGACCAGCTAGCGTCGTTCCATAGTGTTGCCAGTAGTGTACGCGCAGACGGTCGGCTTCTTCCTTTGAAACTTTAAGCGCATCCATCACGTATTGGGTCATCTTCACCTCGATCTGGTCGAACAGACGGGCAGAAGGTGGATAAAGGGTGTTATCTAGATCGAACACCCAATATTGGACATGTGAAAACACTTGGCGTGGCATGGACGCAAGCTATTGCGACTAAGTGTTGCTATACAAGAGCAAAGGCTTGATTGCCCTGCTTGCAAACCAATAGTGTTCACGAAAACGACGGGGAAAACACATGGCTAACACAAAGCCACAGCAAAAAGATGCGTATGCGCTAATCTTGGATGCGATCGACGTAGGCACATACAAACCAGGTGATCGCTTGGTTGAAAGCGAGTTGGCAGAGCGTTTCGGCGTTTCCCGCACGCCTATCCGAGAAGCATTACAACGGCTAGAAACGCAGTCTCTTTTGACGCGGGACGGTCGAAGCCTGATTGTGGCCGCACTAGACCACAACCAGTTGTCCGAACTTTACGTTGTTCGCTCTGAGCTTGAAGCACTGGCAGCCCGTCTGGCGGCGACCCACGCTACGGCTGAAGAGAAAAATGTTCTGCGGGATTTGGTCGAAGAAGACCGCAAGCTTCTGGGTGATCCTGTTGCGCTGGCGCGGACAAACCGAAGGTTTCACAAAATGATGCACCTTGCGTCGCACAACCGGTATTTGGTGCAGCAACTTGACCTCGTTTACCGGACGATGGCGTTGATGGCGACGACATCGCTTGCGGCTGAGGGCAGGGATGAGACCGCGCTCAGCGAGCATGACCAAATCGTGACGGCTATCGAAAACTCGGACGGGGACGCGGCCTATGCAGCGCTTAAGGCGCACATCTCGACCGCTTTCGTAACGCGCCTGAAAGCGGATGCTGAACGGGACGGGATTTAGGTTTCTTCCAGCGAATGGCCGTGGTCTGTTTTGTCCCAAAACACCGGTGCGCGAAAGAATTCCCAAAGTGCTTTAAGTCCTGCTGGTACGGCTAGCAGGAAATAGAAGCTCATGGTTGGAATCCATGGGATCAAGAATTTTCGATTTGCCCTGACACACGCGATAGCTAGGATCGTCATGCTGATGGCTTCTACAGCAAGGAACGCCCAAGCGGTCGCGATGGTCAATGATGAAGGCGTGTAGGCGAAGAATGCATGCGATACGCCAACGTATGATAACCAAAAAGACCACAGAACGGGGGCAGTTAGGAAGTGCAGCACCGTGCCCAGAAACAGCACCTGAAATCCAATGAATGCAGATGTTCCCATATCCCGCCAAAGCCTGACGGGGTGGCGCATATGGGCCCAGTACGTGACCATGTAGCCTTTGATCCAGCGAGACCGCTGTCGCACCCATTTCCAGCCGTAACAATTTGCCTCTTCCCCTGTCACTGAATCGATCAGTTCGGTCCGGTAACCGGCACGGCAAAGCCGCATACCCAAATCGGCGTCCTCGGTCACATTGTGGGCGTCCCAGCCATGCATCTTTTCAATTGCGTCGCGTTTCAAGAAAAGTGTTGTGCCGCCCAACGGGACGGGCATTCCCAGCTTGGATAATCCGGGTAGGATGACCCGAAACCAAGCAGCGTAATCCATCGCAAAGCAGTGGACTAACCAGTTCTGGGTCGGGTTGTAGAATTGCAGGATGCCTTGAAGACAAGCGACGTCCTGTGGCGCGCGGGCAAATTTGGCAGCAACCTTTTCAATCTGATCAGGGTCAGGGGCGTCTTCGGCATCGTAAATCCCGATAATGTCGCCTGAGCAGAACTTGAACGCGTGGTTAAGTGCACGGGGCTTGGTCTTGGGGTGTCCTTCTGGAACAATCACTGCCGTCATCCAAGGCGGAAAATTAGCGGCCTTGATGGCTGAAATCGTAATTTCATCGTGTTCCTCAACCACCAACAGGATTTCAAGCAGCGGTTTGGGATAGGTCAGCTTTCCCTGCCTTTTCACTAGCACTTTGGCAACGTCCGGTTCCCTGTGGAGCGGCACCATGATGGATACTTTGGGTAGTTCGTCATGCGGTGGCATCGGACCGGTTGCTTCAGGTTTCGACGCCAGATTGGCAAGCAATGCCGCTGTTTTAAGCAGGGCAGACGAGATCGATAGGAAAATTGACAGGATCGTTAGCCCGACAAGGGAATGGGCTGGAAGCATTGTGATTATAGCTACGGCCAGCACGGCGATTGCCATGCTCCAAACCGTTCGGCTTTTGGTGTTTTGCGCTAAACCCCTACAACTGTTGTCAAAGGGCAGGTCCGTGGCCGCCATGGATGCAAGCTGTTCGTGGAACGTATCTGTCAGAGATACCTCGATCTCTTTCGGGGATGCGATCAGCGGCGCGACAAGGCCGTAAATTTCTTCAAGCTCGCGTTCTGCTTTTGAAAACGCCTCCATCCCGCTGACGGCTAGAAACAGAACCCCGTCGGCCAGCTTAACCGGCATTGCCTGATGTCGAAGGCAAAACACCAGACCGATCTTCTGGGCAAGGCCTTGATCAATCGAGTCTAGTGTGCACCGCTGAATGTCCCATTGTTTGGACAGCTGATCATAAAGAGAGCATTCGCTTAGCGCCCCACGAGACACGACAACCTGACCAAGCGGGACGCCAAGCGCCTTGTGTTCGTTCAGCGCGGGAAGAAGATCGCCAACGCCAAGATAGCCCCCATCCAGCAACATCTGGCCAAGCGGGACCCGATATTCGTCAGGTTCTGCTTCGCCTAAACGCCTGAAATGTGAGGCAATCTGATTCATGACTTCGCCCAATACGACCTAGGTCAAATTGGGGAATCGAAGTTAAAAAATGGCTAAGTTCAGCTGCGTGCAGACATTGCGTCGGCAAATCTTTCAAACAGGTAGAAACTGTCCTGTGGGCCCGGGCTTGCTTCTGGGTGATGCTGGACGCTGAACACGGGGCGACCAGTCATGCGAATACCGCAGTTTGAGCCGTCAAAAAGCGATACGTGGCTTTCCTCGACGCCTTCGGGAAGCGTTTGTGCATCCACCGCAAATCCGTGGTTCATCGAGGTGATTTCGACTTTGCCAGTGGTGTAATCCTTCACTGGATGGTTCGCGCCGTGGTGGCCGTGGTTCATCTTGATCGTCTTAGCACCAAGCGCCAAGGCAAGCATTTGGTGGCCAAGGCAAATTCCAAAGATCGGAAGATCGGTGTCTTCCAAGATCGACTTGATCATAGGCACTGCGTATTCACCCGTTGCCGCCGGATCACCCGGTCCGTTGGACAGGAATACACCATCCGGATTATGCGCCAGAATGTCTTCGGCTGTGGCGCTGGCCGGAAGAACGGTCACGTCGCACCCAGCCGAAGCAAGGCAGCGAAGAATGTTGCGCTTAGCGCCGTAGTCGATGGCAACCACTTTGTGCTTTGGTGCGTCTTGCGTCGGATAGCCATCCGGCCAAGCCCAACGCATCTCGTTCCAACGGTAAGATTGTGCGCAGGTGACGTCTTTTGCCAGATCAAGACCTTCCAGACCAGTGAAAGCGCGCGCTTGGGCGACCAGAGCGGCCTCGTCAAAGTTGCCTTCGGGATCATGTGCCAAGGCAACATGAGGGGCACCTTGCTGGCGGATTGCCCGTGTCAGACGGCGGGTGTCGATACCACCGATGGCAATGCGACCGCGCGCGGCCATCCAGCCATGTAGGTCTTCGACTGATCGCCAGTTGGACGGCACCGTCGGATCCCATTTAACGACCATACCTGCGGCGACCGGATCTGCGGTTTCGTCATCTTCGGGCGTGACGCCCGTGTTGCCGATGTGGGGGAAGGTAAAGGTTACGATCTGTCCTGCATAAGACGGGTCGGTCATGATTTCCTGATAGCCGGTCATTGCGGTGTTAAAGCAGAGCTCGGCGGTTGTGGTCCCAGTGGCACCAAACCCATGCCCATAAAAAACGGTTCCGTCTGCAAGAGCGAGGCACGCGGTCGGGCGGGGCAAGGTGGAGGTCATAGAATCCTCTTATTCAGGGGGGCCAAATCGCGCGAAAACTAGGCGGCGGGCCGTGGGGTGTCAAGACTACTACCTGTGTCGTTTTGGGGCTTTCTCTTGCTCTAATGGGAAACTGCAAGTATGAGGTCGCGCACAGCCAAAGGAGATCGCTATGTCATTGCGTGATCGTGTCACTACGGAACTGAAATCTGCAATGAAGGCCAAAGCGGTAGCGCGCCTGTCTACATTGCGTCTTATCAATGCTGCGATCAAAGATCGCGATATTGCAGCACGTGCTGACGGTAACGATGAAGGCGTTGGCGATGACGAGATTCTTGGAATTCTTGGCAAAATGGTCAAACAGCGTCAAGAAAGCGCACGTACCTATGAAGAAGGTGGGCGCCTAGAGCTTGCTGAAAAAGAACGTGCCGAGATATTGGTGATTGAAGAATTTCTACCCGTTCAGCTTGATGACGATGCCGTAGATAGCGCGATAAAAGACGCCATCGACGCCGTTGGTGCTGAATCGATCCGCGACATGGGCAAGGTTATGGGGCAGCTAAAGTCCAAATACACCGGCCAGATGGATTTTGGAGCAGTCGGACCAATGGTCAAAACCAAGCTCGGCTAGGGCGCTTTTCGAAGCTATCCAAACATTTCAACTTTCAGCAAGGGACTGTATGGTGTGTCCCTACGCCGTGCCGGTTTATTAGCTGCAAGCCTCAGCGTAGCATTCTTCAAACAACATCGCCCAGCTGGACCCGTAACCGCTGAACATCATTTCGGCCATGTCTCCGTAGCCTTCCCAGTTGCTATGGGTTAACTCTACGCGGGTTTCAGTGGCACTAAGGGCAGTAAAGCGGACGTCTACCTGGCCGGTTTGATCTTCGGGTAGTCCCATATGGAAATCGAACTGCACGTAGCTATGTGGATCGTATATGCGGAATGTGCCCCAGTGATGTTCGGTGTCGTCAGCGGCAAGTTCGACAATGCGTCCGCCCTCTCGGGCTTCGACGGATAGTGACTTGGCGGGTGCCTTCGCCCACATCAACGACATCGAGCGTTTTTCCAGTGGCCACCATTTTGGCATATCAACGAAGGTTTCGAATGCGCGTTGCTGGGGGCAGGGCACGTCGATTGTTTTTACTACGGGATCAAGCATTGCGTTTCCTTTTAGTGATCTTTGTTCTGTCTATGAATTTCAGCTGCAAACGCCCCTAATGCATCATCCCAAAACTGGTTGAGATATTCGCGGATAGCATCCAGCCCTTCACGGTCGATCTGGTATATTCGCCTCGTTCCTACGGCTTGGGCTTTAACCAAATGCGCGTCTTGTAAGATCTTTAGGTGCTGGGAAATGGCGGGTCGGCTGACGGTGAACTGTGTGGCCAGATTGGCCACGTTGTTCGGCTTGGCGGCCACCATTTCAAATAGGGCGCGGCGGGTTGGGTCGGCTAGGGCAGTTAAGGCTTTTTCGTAAGTCATAACTTACGGTAAGTTAAATCTTACGATTTTGTCAACCTTAGCCTTCAATGCAAAAAGGCCCCGGAACATCCGAGGCCTTTTGAAAGTTTTTTATACAATCCAGCTTAGTGAGCTGAACCTTTGTCCCAGTCTTCCTGCTTTGGAAGAATTTCAAAGGTGTGCTCTGGTGGAGGGCATGGAAGCGTCCACTCAAGCGTATCTGCATATTCGTTCCAAGGGTTGTTCTCGGTGACACGACGACCTGCAAGCAGGGTGTAGGCGATGATCCCGAAGAAGAAGATGAACGAACCGAACGAAATGAATGCGCCGATGGACGAGATGTAGTTCCAATATTCAAACGCTTCAGGATAGTCGATGTAGCGACGAGGCATACCCTGACGACCCAAGAAGTGCTGAGGGAAGAACGTGATGTTCGAACCGATGAACATTGTCCAGAAGTGCAGATGTCCGGCCCATTCAGGATACATACGTCCCGACATTTTTGGCAGATAGAAGTATACTCCTGCAAAGATAGCGAAAACGGCACCAAGCGACATCACGTAGTGGAAGTGTGCGACCACATAGTAACTGTCGTGATATGCACGGTCTACCGGAGCTTGCGAAAGAACAACGCCCGTAACGCCACCAACAGTGAAGAGGATCAAGAAGCCAAAAGCGAACATCATCGGGGTTTTGAACTCGATCGAGCCGCCCCACATGGTTGCAATCCAGCTAAAGATCTTAACCCCGGTCGGAACCGCGATGACCATCGTTGCCAGCATGAAGTAAGATTGCTGGGTCAGCGACATGCCAACTGTGTACATGTGGTGTGCCCAAACAACGAAGCCCAGCGCGCCGATTGCAACCATCGCATAAACCATTGGCAGGTAGCCAAACACAGGTTTGCGAGAGAACGTTGCGATGACGTGGCTGATGATGCCGAAGCCGGGAACAATAACGATGTACACTTCTGGGTGTCCGAAGAACCACAGGATGTGCTGGTAAAGAACCGGATCGCCGCCACCTGCTGGATCAAAGAAGGTTGTGCCGAAGTTACGGTCTGTCAGCAGCATGGTGATCGCGCCGGCCAGAACTGGCAGCGACAGAAGGATCAGCCACGATGTGACGAAGATCGACCAAGCAAACAAAGGAACTTTGTGAAGGGTCATGCCCGGTGCACGCATGTTCAGGAAGGTCGTGATCATGTTGATCGCGCCAAGGATCGACGATGCACCCGAAACGTGAACTGCGAAGATCGCGAGATCCATCGAGCTGCCCGCTTCGTTTGTTGATAGAGGTGCATAAAGAACCCAGCCAACGCCCGAACCAAGTTGGTCGTTACCACCAGGCGACAGCAACGAAGCAACGCCAAGTGCCACGCCGGTGACATACAGCCAAAGCGACAGGTTATTCATACGTGGGAACGCCATGTCCGGAGCACCAATTTGCAGTGGCATGAAGTAGTTGCCAAAACCGCCGAACAGGGCCGGAATAACGACGAAGAACATCATCAATACGCCGTGATACGTGATCATAACGTTCCAGAGGTGTCCGTTGGGAGTACATTCACCTTCGGCAGCGGCCGAAAGGAAGCGTGCGCCCTCAAGGCACATATACTGAACGCCCGGCTCCATGAGCTCGAGACGCATGTAAACGGTAAAGCTAACCGAAATCAGGCCGACGAATGCCGAAATGATCAGGTAAAGGATGCCAATGTCCTTGTGGTTGGTCGACATGAACCAACGGGTAAAGAACCCGCGGTTGTCTTCATGCTCGTGGCTGTGAATGGCTGCGTCCGCCATGTCGTGCCTCCTGCTGTTGTGTGCGTAAAGCGCAGAAACCGAAGATTCTGCGCCCATGTTCAGTTCGGGTTTTAGATTGCAGGGCCTTTGGGGGCAATGTCAGACTTTGACGCAGATCAAGAAAAAGTGACGCGGCCCTAGTTTGGCAATGCCG
>CAYZAY010000059.1:0-15036 GCA_964476515.1 uncultured Rhodobacterales bacterium | reverse complement strand
GGCGGCGATATCGGCGAGGTGAGCGCCCAGCGTTTCCGCCTCGACACGTCTCAGATCGAAACGCTGGCAGCGCGACAGCACGGTCACCGGCACCTTGCGTATTTCGGTGGTCGCGAAGATGAACTTCACATGTGCAGGCGGTTCCTCAAGGGTCTTCAACAGCGCGTTAAAGGCGCTGGTGCTCAGCATGTGAACTTCGTCGATGATATAGATCTTATAGCGGGCAGAAGCCGCGCGGTAATGGACGCTGTCGATAATCTCGCGGATGTCGCCAACACCGGTGCGCGATGCGGCGTCCATCTCCATCACATCAACGTGGCGGCCTTCCATAATGGCGACGCAGTGTTCGCACTTACCACAAGGTTCGGTGGTCGGGCCGCCTTGGCCGTCTTCGCCGATACAGTTCATCCCTTTGGCAATGATCCGCGCGGTGGTGGTTTTACCGACGCCGCGGATACCCGTCATCACGAATGCCTGCGCTATCCGATCCGCTTCAAACGCGTTTTTCAGCGTGCGAACCATCGCGTCCTGCCCGACCAGATCGGCAAAGGTCTCGGGCCGGTATTTGCGGGCGAGAACTTGATACTTGGGGACGGTGTCTTCGGTCATAGGGGGCCGTTCATGCTCAGGAGTCTGCGCGAGACTAAGGGAGGATGCGGCGGGGGTCTAGGGCACACGGGAAAAGGCTACATCTTTCTGTACGATGACGCATTCAGGCTGGACAGATGCATTCACCCACGCGAACCTCTCGGCCAAAGGGAGATATTAATGCCAAACACAATCTCTGCCGAAGAATGGAAAGTCCGTTGCGATCTGGCAGCCTGTTATCGCCTGTTCGTTAAGCTTGGCTGGACCGATCTGATATTTACCCATCTCAGCGCGCGTGTGCCGGGGCAACCTGATCAGTATCTGATGAACCCCTATGGTTTGCTCTTTACCGAAATCACGCCGCACAATCTGATCAAGGTGGGTTTCGACGGCACCGTTATTGCGGGGGACTACCCCTACAACGATGCGGGTCATGAAATTCACACGGCGGTCCTGAAAGCCCGACCTGATATTCAGGTGGCACTGCATTCGCATACTCGCGCTGGCGCGGCTGTATCTGCCATGGGCGAAGGCGTGCTGCCGCTTTCCCAGCACGCGATGGAGATTATGGATCTGCTTTGCTACCACGATTACACCTATGCGCCGGATAGCAATATCGAATGCGAAAATCTGGCGCGGGACATGGGCGACAAGTGGTTGATGGTAATGCACAACCACGGGCTTCTGGCCGCAGGGCGCACGGTGCCCGAGGCGTTCTATCACCTCTACATGCTCGAAATGGCCTGCAAGATTCAGCTCGATGTAATGAGTGCCAGTGACAAACCGGTCCTTGCAAACCCTGAAGCCGTTGCATCCTTAACCCGCCACACCGCAATGAAGCCCGAAGGGCCGCACGCGTATATGGACGTGACGTGGGCTGCGATGTTGCGGTGGCTGAAACAGGACGGGGTTGAGTTTACATAAACCGCCACGCCTTCCTGATTCACGTAGGGTGCGCATTTATTGCGCACCAATCTCTCAAAAGCAAAAAAGCCGCCCCAAAAAGGACGGCCTTTTCAAAAAGCTGCTCGGCTTCTTATCCCTGACGGGCTTTGAAGCGTGGCTGTGTCTTGTTGATCACGTAAACACGGCCTTTACGGCGTACTACGCGGCAATCACGATGCCGGTTCTTCAGCGAGCGAAGTGAGTTCTTGACTTTCATCGTACTCTCCAATCTGTCGCGGCGCGGACCAGCGCCAGTGTTTGCGGGTGCCGTCATCCGTTGCCGGACGGGGCGGTGAATTCATGGTGGGCGATACAAGGATCGAACTTGTGACCCCTTCGATGTCAACGAAGTGCTCTACCGCTGAGCTAATCGCCCATGAAACCTAATCGATGCACCGTCCCAAATAAATAGGACGCGGAGCTCCGCGTCGGTCCGCTGGTCTATAAAAGGAGTCGCAGAAGGGATCAAGGGGCTTTTGGCAAACAAATTTTTTAGGCTATTATCTTGATGAAACTAAGGAATCGAGTGTGCCAAAGGCATCCTATCATTTAATTCACCCTTCCAGCCGGAATACGGCTGTGATTTTCGCCTCGCCACACAGCGGGCGCGACTATTCGTGGGATTTTCTGCGCAGGACAGTGCTTGATGAACTCACGATCCGAAGTTCCGAAGACGCCTATGTGGATCGCTTGTATGATTCGGCCCCCAATCACGACGCTGTCTTTCTAAAAGCCGGTGCACCGCGTGCTTTTGTTGATCTTAATCGTGCGGCTGATGAGCTGGACCCCGCGCTGATCGAAGGGGCCCCCAGACGTGGTATTAATCCCAGGATAGCCACAGGTCTGGGCGTGATCCCTCGGGTTGTTGCGAACGGCCGTGCGATTTACCACGGCAAGTTGGACATGCTTGAAGCGCGCGCCCGGATCGACATTTACTGGCGCCCATACCACGCCACTCTGACCCGCTTGATGAAGGAAAACCATGAACGGTTCGGTCGTGCGATTTTGATAGATTGCCATTCCATGCCGCACGATGCGGTCACTCAGATGGTCAAGACAAAACACGGTCGCCCGGACATCGTAATCGGAGACCGGTTCGGCGCATCTGCAAATGGTGACATCGTTGACGAAGTCGAATCCATATTTGCGGGCGCTGGTTTCAACGTGTCCAGAAACGCACCTTTTGCGGGGGCGTATATGACGCGTGAATACGGGCGTCCGTCGAAAAACCACCACGCTATTCAGATCGAAATTGACCGTTCAATCTATCTGGATGAAGAAAAAGTGCGACCCAACAGTAATTTTGGGGTCGTGCGGACCGCAATGAAGGACATCGTTCGCCAGATCGCCGAACTAGGACGAAGCAAGCGTTCAATGGCTGCCGAATAGTTAGCGCAGCGACCGACCCTTTAAGATGGCCTGATTGCCGAACCGTTTCCGAATCTCGTCCGTTGCTTTTTCAACTTGCACACGCTTGCCCGCATTAGGATCAAGCAAATCGGGCGCACGGTCGGCTTCGCTGTCCGAAACGATTTGCGAAATTCCCACCCCGATCAAGCGAAACGGCCCTTCGTTTTCGGCGATATCCATTAGCGAACGCGCAGTGCGATAAATCCGGTCCGCTGATTGGGTCGCATCGGGCAGCGTTATCCGGCGGGTCAAAGTTTTGAAATCGTGTCTCTTAAGCTTCAAGGTCACAATACGACCAGCTTGGTTCTTGGCCTTGGCACGGTCGGCGACCTTTTCCGACATCCGCCATAAATGCCCGTCCAGCAAATGATGATCCGATGTGTCTTCGAAAAATGTCGTCTCGTTCGAGATGGACTTGACGGGTGCTTTCGCCGACACCCTGCGCCGGTCCTGACCCCGCGCCAGATGATAAAGCCGATCACCCATGTTGCCGAAACGGGTTATCAAATCGTCCTTTTCCCACCGCAATAGCTCCGAGATCATCCGGATACCCGCTTTATCAAGCGACGCTTGCGTAACCGCCCCAACACCCCAGATTACCCCCACCTTTTGACGGGCAAGAAAATCCTGCGTTTCGGACTTGCCGATCACCGAATACCCGCGAGGCTTATCCAAATCTGATGCGATTTTCGCAAGGAACTTGTTGTGTGACAGACCGATTGACCCGGTGATCCCCAGCTCATCTTTCATCCGCTTCGTCAGCTTGGCCAGCATTATGGCGGGCGGCTTGCCATGCAGCTTTTGTGTGCCGCTCAGATCAAGAAAAGCTTCGTCCAGAGACAAGGGTTCAATGGACGGGGTTAGTTCATCCATCATCTTGCGGACTTGTCGGGACACCTCGACATAAAGATCCATGCGCGGCTTGATCACCACTGCGTCAGGGCAGCGTTTCAGCGCCTGAAACATCGGCATGGCCGAGCGAACGCCTTGGATGCGCGCGACATAGCAACAGGTCGATACAACCCCGCGTTTGCCGCCGCCAATGATCACGGGTTTGCTGGCCAATTCTGGGTTCTCGCGTTTTTCCACACTGGCGTAAAACGCGTCGCAATCCATATGGGCGATCGACAAATCGAACAGTTCAGGATGGCTCGTAACCCGAGGACTCCCGCAGTTTTTACAGCGGGTTTCGGACGAGGTTTCGTGAAAGCAATCGCGACAGAACGAGGACATCGGCAGACCAGAAAAAGACGCGTTGAGTGTAGCGCGTCTAGTGGTGAGTGGAAACTGGGTTTGCCCGTCACCCCCTCGCCCCGGAAGTCAGGGTCCGGGGAGGGGGCGTTCCAGGGAGATGGGAGAGAATATCCCTGGTCTGGGGCAACATTTAGCCCAATATTGATACAACGCTACTACAAGTTGGGGTTTTTGTCGATTGTAGGCACTAAGTGCCAGATCAGAACTGTGGCATTAAAGTCCAAAGAACTGTCGGAAAGCAGCAGGCGCGGTTGTTTTTGCCTGACCCTTGCGAAGCCATGCGACAGCGAAAATGCCAAGGCCAATCGCTTCGACCCAAAAGATCAGCTTTAGGCGGTCAATCAGCGAAGCCATATTTGAATCGGGATTGTTCTTAAGGGTCCAGCCAATGATGATCAGGACAATGACACACCCAAACAATGCCATCCCACAGCGCCAATAGAACGCGTTTTCTTTCTTGTCGGCCTCAGAATTTTCTGTTCCCCGTCTAAAATTTCTGACGCAAAAAACCCCCAAGGCGACAAAGAACAAAACCGCGCTGCCTTGGTGGAAGAAGCCAGTGATGTCACTTGAGATAAAAGCGTAAACCAGCGGCTCGGGTTCAAGAGTTATGTCGATATTTGTGAACGTCGGAAAGAACGCCACACCAAGTGCGCCGAACGCGGCCCAATAGGATACGCGGCGGTCGGTCAGCCATCTTTCCGTCCAATGACCTTTGGCGCGGTCCTCGTCGACGGGATAGCCTTTGTAGCTAATCAGAAAGACTGCGATAGCACCGATGGTCCCGACAAGGACCTCTCTCATTGGGGTGTAATAAAACTCGGATATCGACGGGGCAAAAATGACCGTGTTCAGAAACTGCGAAATAAAAAGCACGATCGGAAGCAGAATGGCGAGTATACCGATGGCCGTTCTTATTCTTAGATAAGATTCCACAAGTTCTGACTTTGGATCAACGGGTGTTTCTTCAGCACCTACCATCGTGCCTCCCACAATCTAACGGCGAAGAATAGTTTACCACATTCCTAAAAGGTGTGCGAAAGAAATCCGGTTTGCGGGGTTACCCGTTCGGAACAGTCGCCTGTGGCGAAGCCATTTCAGCCAGAATCTCCAAGGCCGCCTGACGTGGGTCAACAGCGGTCCAAACCGGACGGCCGACGACGATATGGTCAACACCATCCGCAATGGCCTGCGCTGGGGTGGCGATCCGTTTCTGGTCGCCCAAAGCTGCGCCAACAGGGCGGACGCCCGGGGTCACGATCAGCTTGCCGGTCGCTTCGGGCAGCGCACGGATCAGCGCCGCTTCCTGAGGTGACGCAATCACTCCATCAGCACCTGCATCCATCGCCTTGGCAGCGCGTTCCAGTACAAGCGACTGAATATCGCCTTCCTTGTAACAGCTCGCATCCAGATCGGCCCGATCAAGCGAGGTCAGGATAGTCACCGCAAGGATTTTCATATCCTTGTCGCCCTTACCTTCTTGCGCGGCGCGAACCACATGGGGGTCACCGTGAACGGTCAGAAAGTCCAGATCGAATTGAGCCAACCCGCGCACAGCGTTTTCCACGGTCTGCCCGATGTCGAACAGTTTGAGATCCATGAAGATCTTCTTACCATGCTCGTCCTTCAGCTCGTTCGCCAATGCCATTCCGCCGCCAGTCAGCATCCCCAAGCCGATTTTATAAAAGCTCACAGCGTCACCCAGCTTTTGGGCAAGCGCCAATCCGTCAAGCGCGTTGGGGACATCAAGGGCGACAATCAAGCGGTCGTCGGACATGGGGGAGGCTCCTATTTCTGGCGGGTCGGCTGTCTTTAACCGGCACCAGCCTTGACGACAAGGTTAGGATTTACCGTAAATCCAACGCATGTCAGGGCTTTCAGTGCAATACATGTGGACCCAGATATAGGCATGCTGAAACAGCGCAACAACCAGCGCGTTCCACGAATTCGTAATCAGTGCAATTGCCCACAACCCAAGGAACGCAACACCATACATTCCGTTGGACGTGTATTTGAAAATCCCCTATCAACGAGAGGCATCTTGGCAATCTCATCGCGGAAATGATCCCCACCCAAAGCCCGCGGCAACGTGAAGAAAACGAGGGTTGAATAGAGCGCCCAAACGGCTGGGATAACCAGCATCCAGCCAAGGATTTGTATCGGTAGAGGGTTGCTCAGAATAGGCTCACTATCGGCAAGTCCGATCAGGATTAGCGTAATCGGTCGTGCTGCAAGTAGCGGCAGGAACACGGCTGCCCATATCCTCATGTCTACTTCACCAAAGAGCTTTGATATCAAGTTCCGATGCAGTTGAAGCCGGAACACGACAGCCACGAGGAACTGATGGACTAAGGCCAATCCAATCAACCATTGCGCTCAACCCATCGCGGTCAGCCCCAATATTTGGCTTTCGCTTGGCTCTAAAAGTGAACATGCCCCAACCGTCATCAACAAGGCTATGCCAAAATGCTGGGTCTGGCCCTCAAATATATCGGACCATTTGGATTGCGCGCGGATGTCAGTCAGGCGGGACATACCAAGACGCTAGCACAGGTGCCACGTCCCGCAAAATCAATGAACTACACAGGATGGATCAAAGCTTAAAACCTCAACCCCCGAACGGATTTCGGGCATGCGTTTCAACTGGCGTATTGCATCGCGTATCAGCTCAGGTTTTGGCGCAGCGCGTTGGGCCTGGGCTTGGACGTGAGTGATCTTATTGTCCGAGTGAAACCAGACCTGAGCGCAGTCGTTTCGATCAACCGGATGAAGGAAGCGATCAGATAGTTCGATATGTGTGACGTGCATGTGATTTAGCCCTTGCATGATTTCTCAGGGAACCATCCGCATCAAAAGATAACGACTGATGAAGGCTAAAATTGTCCTGAACCCCTTGAAGGTTTAGGGTCAAATCTCCAAATTATTGGCAAGGCCCAAACAAAGGTATGCCGCTAAGCGGGTGCCACACGATATCGGGCGCTTTTAAAAGGAGAGAACGATGAACTTAGAAAAGTTCACCGAGCGGTCACGCGGTTTTATTCAGGCTGCACAGACCATCGCAATACGGGACAATCATCAGCGGTTGGTTCCTGAACACTTACTCAAAGCCCTGTTGGACGACGAAGAAGGTTTGGCCGCAAACCTAATTAATCGCGCGGGCGGCAATGCCCAGAAAGTTCTGGCCGACACTGAATTAGCCTTGTCGAAAATCGCCAAGGTTTCAGGGGATGCTAGCCAAGTTTACATGGATGGGCAGACAGCCAAGGTTCTGAATGAAGCCGAAAAAGTCGCCAAGAAAGCTGGCGACAGTTTTGTGCCCGTCGAACGTCTGCTGACGGCTCTGGCATTGGTGAAGTCTAAGGCAAAAGACGCACTGACGGCGGGTGGTGTTACGGCGCAGAATCTCAACGCGGCGATCAACGATATCCGCAAGGGTCGGACTGCCGATAGTGCTTCGGCTGAAGATGGCTATGATGCGCTCAAGAAATACGCGCACGATCTGACCGAAGCTGCTGAAGAAGGTAAAATTGATCCCATAATTGGTCGTGATGATGAAATTCGTCGCGCGATGCAGGTTCTGTCACGCCGCACCAAGAACAACCCGGTTCTGATCGGTGAACCGGGCGTCGGTAAAACCGCGATCGCCGAAGGACTTGCCCTTAGGATCATCAACGGCGATGTGCCAGAAAGTCTCACAAACAAAAAGCTGTTGTCGCTTGATATGGGCGCGCTGATCGCTGGCGCGAAATACCGTGGTGAGTTTGAAGAACGTCTGAAAGCTGTTCTGTCCGAGGTGACCTCTGCCGCTGGCGAAATCATCCTGTTCATCGACGAAATGCACACCCTTGTTGGGGCCGGTAAAGCTGACGGCGCGATGGATGCGTCGAACCTGCTGAAGCCCGCTTTAGCGCGGGGCGAGCTGCACTGTGTTGGTGCGACGACGTTAGATGAATACCGCAAACACGTTGAAAAAGACGCGGCCCTTGCCCGTCGTTTTCAGCCAGTAACGGTTCAAGAGCCGACGGTGGAAGACACAATTTCCATCCTGCGGGGCATCAAGGAAAAGTATGAACTCCACCACGGTGTTCGGATATCCGACTCGGCGTTGGTGACTGCCGCGACCCTGTCGAACCGCTATATCACAGACCGCTTCCTGCCGGATAAGGCCATTGATTTGATGGATGAAGCGGCCAGCCGTCTTCGGATGGAGGTGGACTCAAAGCCTGAAGAACTTGACCAGCTAGACCGCCAGATACTGCAAATGCAGATCGAGGTTGAGGCGCTGAAGCTTGAAGATGATCAGGCGTCGAAAGACCGGCTTGAAACGCTTGAGCGTGACCTCGCCAACCTACAGGACCGGTCGTCCGAGATGACTGCCCAATGGCAGGCTGAACGTGACAAGCTGGCGGGTGCGCGAGATCTGAAAGAGCAGCTCGACAAGGCGCGGGCCGAGTTGGACATCGCCAAGCGCGAAGGCAACCTTGGTAAGGCGGGGGAACTGTCATATGGCGTGATCCCTCAGCTGGAAAAGCAACTGGCCGAAGCCGAAACGCGTGAAGACGAAGCCGCGATGGTGGAAGAAGCTGTGCGTCCTGAACAGATCGCCCAAGTGGTGGAACGCTGGACCGGTATCCCCACCAGCAAAATGTTGGAAGGCGAGCGTGAAAAACTGCTGCGGATGGAGGACGGCCTGCACAAGCGCGTCATCGGCCAGAACGCGGCTGTGACAGCGCTGTCTAATGCGGTTCGTCGCGCCCGCGCTGGGCTGAACGACGAAAACCGACCGCTGGGATCGTTCCTGTTCCTTGGGCCAACTGGTGTCGGTAAAACCGAGCTGACCAAAGCGGTCGCCGAGTTCTTGTTTGACGATGACAGCGCGATGGTGCGCATCGACATGTCAGAGTTCATGGAGAAACACGCAGTTGCCCGTCTGATCGGTGCACCCCCCGGTTATGTTGGCTATGACGAAGGCGGTGTTCTAACCGAAGCCGTGCGTCGCCGCCCCTATCAGGTTGTCCTGTTTGACGAGGTCGAAAAGGCGCATCCGGATGTTTTCAACGTGCTATTGCAGGTGCTCGACGATGGTGTGCTGACCGATGGTCAGGGCCGGACCGTGGACTTTAAGCAAACGCTGATTATCCTGACGTCGAACCTTGGTGCTCAGGCGCTTAGCCAGTTGCCAGATGGCGCTGATAGCGGTGATGCCAAGCGCGATGTGATGGACGCGGTGCGGGCGCATTTCCGGCCCGAGTTCCTGAACCGTCTGGACGAAACGATCATCTTTGACCGTTTGGCCCGCGGCGATATGGACGGCATTGTCGACATTCAACTGGGACTTCTGGCCAAACGTCTGGCGGGTCGCAAGATTACGCTTGAAATGGACGCA
Organism: uncultured Rhodobacterales bacterium; assembly: GCA_964476515.1. Taxonomy (GTDB): domain Bacteria; phylum Pseudomonadota; class Alphaproteobacteria; order Rhodobacterales; family Rhodobacteraceae; genus JASMHC01. The sequence continues at coordinate 5,453 of CAYZAY010000059.1, read as the reverse complement.
AGTTCCCGAGAATGGCTGGCCAGCGAAGGCTATGATCCGGTCTTTGGTGCCCGTCCGTTGAAGCGTGTGATCCAGCGAGCGTTGCAAGACCCATTGGCTGAAATGATCCTGAGCGGTGAAATCACGGACGGCGCCATTGTTCCGGTTTCTGCTGGTAACGAAGGGTTGCTGATCGGCGACAAGGTCGGAGCGTCCAATCGACCAAAGCCGGATGACGCCGTGGTTCATTAGAACACCTATCAAGAGACGTAAGGACGGGACCCCACCCGAACTTACCTACGGGCGAAAGCCCGGTTTGCCTCCAACCTCGCCCCAATAGGTTGGAGGCTTACGTTTGTTGTTCGCAAGCAGGCTGGATTTGGCTGTTTTGGCGAAGAATATTTCTCTAATTCCTGCATTCGGCGAAAACTTTTCTCCTACTTCGGTCAAATAGTCTGCAACTCCGTCCTTTAGTTCTTTCAGGCGTATTGATCCTTTGCGCGCATGGGCGCACATGCGGGGAAACAGCAATTGAGATCCGCTATGAGAGACTTTGCAGAATCAGACCAATTTATTCAGGACGCCGATGTCGTTCAGGTCAAAGAATGGCTCGACCGTAAGGACGTGCTTTTGGTTGACGTGCGTGAAACGCATGAGTTCGAACAAGAACACATCTCTGGCGCTTTGCTGATGCCGCTTTCGCATTTTGAACCCGAGTCGTTTCCGGTTCTCCCTGGTGTTCGTGTTGTGGTGCATTGCGGAATTGGCAAACGCTCAGAAGCGGCGCGTAAGATGCTGGCAAAGCAAGGCCACTTTCAGGTGATCAACATGGCCGGTGGTCTGGCTGCGTGGAAAGACGCAGGCTTTGAGGTCGAAGCCGCGTGAGCGCTTGCGCCCCACTCGGATCGTTGTCCGGCGGGTTGGCAGTAAATCAGGGTTTGTATGTGAATTGGAAGATAGCAGACGGGCCCGTCTAGCGGGACTGACCAGTTTCAGGGTTAACCCCTTCACCGGCGATCTGTTCGGTGGTCTGGTGGTCTTGCCAAGCTACTGGCTTAACCATCGCCCATTGATGACGTCGGGTGTGAAGATGCAGATGAAAGCCTTAAGAATAAGTAGCGCGACCGCACGGTGCCCGATTGAGGTTAACTTAAAGTCACGCTATATCCGCCGCACTGAAGAGAGGGATTTCGATGTCTGAAGATAAACAAACAGTCCAAGATGCAGATGTAGCGCAGGTCAAAGCTTGGCTGGATCGCAACGAAATCCTTTTGGTCGATGTGCGCGAAACCTCGGAATACGAGAAAGAGCATATCGCTGGCTCGGTTCTTTTGCCTCTTTCCAGTTTTGAGCCGGACATGTTTCCGTCGCTGCCCGGCAAAAAGGTGGTTCTGCATTGCGCGGTTGGTAAGCGATCCGAAGCGGCCGGAAAAATGCTGTTGAACGAAGACTACCCAACCATAACCCATATGGTTGGCGGATTGGCTGAATGGAAAGCAGCGGGCTATGCGACTGAGGTGCAAATCCTGCCGCCGCATGAAGAAAAGAAGCAAGAACCGGTCTTTAGCTGCCCCGCCCCGGGGAAGGTTTTGCAAGACGAATACATGGGTCCGCTGAACATTTCCAAAGACGATCTGGCGCAGCGGATCGGGGTGATGGAAGGCACGCTTAATGGTGTTCTTTCCGGCGACTCAAAAGTCGAAGTCGAAATGTCCCTGCGTCTGGCGCGGTTCTTTTCAACGGCGGCGGATTTCTGGGTTCATCTGCAGTTGGAACATGACCTAGAACGCGCCCGCCACGCGATTGGCGAACAAATCCGCAAAGACATCACGCCGCGCACGGCAAGCTGATCAATCAATACCGACGTTGCTAGGCGTTTTGGTTATGACTCCCTTAGGGATGGCAGGCCAATTCCCGTCGCTTCAAACCCGCCGTCGGACGCGATCAACTGACCGGTCACATAGCTGGCCTTCTCCGAGCTGAGAAACGTTATAACGTCGGCGATTTCATCTTCGCTGCCGTAGCGGTTTAGTGGAATCGCGTCGTGATAGGCGTCGATGATGTCTTGCGTGTGAACCGCCATCGCCAGTTTGGTGAGGACCGGCCCCGGTGCGACGCAGTTGGCACGGATGCCGTGTTCACCCAACTCAACCGCCTGTTGCTGGGTCAGGTGGATCACAGCCGCCTTTGACGTGCCATAAGCCACCCTTAGCGTTGACGCCCGCAGACCGCTGATCGAGGCGATGTTCACAATGGCCCCTTTGGTTTCTTTCAGCATCGGTGTGAAGGCTTGGCTCATCAGGAAGATACCGTCGAGATTGGTTTCCATCACGGTGCGCCAACGGGCAAAGCTGGTTTCTTCGATGGGTCCAAAGTCAGCGACACCGGCGTTGTTGATCAGGGCCGAGATCGGGCCAATGGCGGAAACTTTGGTGTTTAGGTCTGCAACCTGATCTTCTTGGGAAACGTCACAGACGAGTGGCGAGACGTTCTTTAGCTTTGCAGCCTCTGAAAGCAGCACATCGCTGTCGCGGTCGATCATCACCACATGGTGACCTTCGTCCAAAAACGCTTTGGTCGTTGCAAGCCCGATGCCCCGCGCTGCGCCTGTGACTAATGCGATGTTTTTGCTCATGGGTAACTCCGATCTTTGCGTCAGTAGAACCCAATAAGCCAAAAAGTAAAACCCGACCCTAAACAGGCCGGGTTTGTTTGTTTTTCTTTACGCGGATCAGGTCAGTCCAAGTCGAGTGCAGTCCTTACGATGCCATCCAGCATGTCCTGAACCAATTGCATTTCGCCATCAGGATATTGCTGAAAGCCAACCACAACTTCGTCCGATCCAGATAGTTGAGCGACGAAAATGCCATAGGGGCAATAAACGATGTTCATCGGGTGTGCCTCCATCACTTCACGCGACACTGTCGCTGAACAGAAGCTATAAACATCAGCGGCGTCATAGATCGGCGTTGTCGATCCGACATCTTCACCCGTACGATTCAGCATCGCACCAACGTGGCTTACGCTGTCGATGACCAGCCCTTGGTCGAGAATGGCGCTTTCAACGCCGAACGTAACGTCTTCAAAGGCTTCGTCTGACGAGTAGAAGATTGCACTTTGCGCAGAAGCAAATGTTCCGATTGCCGTCACAACGGCAGCGAGTAGAAATTTCTTCATGGGAGTCTCTCCGTATCAAGGAAATCATGCACGCGAACTTATGCTAATTGTTAGGAAGTGCGCCTTGAGGTGGGTCAAGTTTGACGAAGGCTCGACCCTGAAACATTTCAATTCTGCCACGCGAACGTGAAAACCCGTTGGTTTGCACAATTGCCGGGCGGGGTTAAGTCTCTGGCAAGCTAAACAAGGGACCCAAAATGGCCAATCGCTGGAAGAACACGCTAAAAGACAATGATGTCACGCCCGAAGGTGTCTATCTAAACCGCCGCAGCCTGTTGGCGGGGTTGGCAGCATCGACCGTTATGCCGACCATTGCGAATGCAGCGGTTGAGCTTCCAGAACCAAACAGCTGGGAAGATATCACGACCTACAACAACTATTACGAATTCGGCACGGGCAAAGGCGATCCGGCCGCGAATGCCCATAAACTGACGATCAGCCCTTGGACCGTCAAGATTGACGGCATGGTCGACAACCCCGGTGACTATGACTTTGACGGCATAATGAAGAAGATGACGGTCGAAGAACGCATCTATCGTTTCCGCTGCGTCGAGGCATGGTCGATGGTTGTCCCGTGGAATGGCTTTGAACTGGCTGATCTGTTGAACTTGGCTGGCGTACAGTCCGGCGCGAAATACGTGGCCTTTGAAACGCTCCATCGTCCTTCGGAAATGACAGGACAAAAGCGGCGCACAATTGATTGGCCCTATGTCGAAGGCTTGCGTCTGGACGAAGCCATGCACCCGCTGAGCCTTTTGGCCACCGGCATCTATGGCCGCGATATCCCCAAACAGAACGGCGCCCCTCTGCGTTTGGTCGTCCCTTGGAAATACGGCTACAAATCTATCAAGGCGATTGTGCGCATTACGTTGACCGACAAAGAGCCCCCAACAGCGTGGAGCAAGGCGATCCCAAACGAATACGGGTTCTACAGCAACGTGAACCCCGAGGTGGATCATCCGCGTTGGTCTCAGGCATCCGAGCGGCGCATAGGCGGAGGGCTATTTGCCAAACGCATCCCGACTTTAATGTTAAACGGCTATGAAGAAGAGGTCGCGTCGCTGTATACTGGGATGGATCTCAGTAAGTATCATTAGTGCAGGGCAAAGACGTGACTGATATCATCCTCGACGCGACTTTGACCTGTCCCAAGTGCAAGGCGGTTCATTCAGAGAGCATGCCCGAGGATTCGTGCCAGTGGTTTTACGAATGCAAATCCTGCGGGGCGGTACTTACCCCGCTTCCCGGCGACTGTTGTGTATATTGTTCTTACGCCGACAATGTTTGCCCACCCCTACAGGGCGGAGGATCATGCTGTGATTGATGTGACGAACAAACTGCTCCGCAAACTACCGGCTTGGTTGGTTTATCTAGGGGCGTCGCTGTATGTGGCCTGGCTCTGCTATCTAGGTGCAACCGGCGGCTTGGGTCCCGAACCCATCAACGCGCTTGAGCGCGAATACGGCCTGCTGGCGCTTCAGTTCGTGACGGTTGGTTTAGCAGTGACCCCTTTACGCCGACGTATTGGGATCAACCTGATGAAGTTCAGACGCGCGATCGGGGTGTCTGCTTTCTTCATCGTTATCACGCATCTATTGGTATGGCTGCTTCTTGATCTTCAATCCCTTGAACGGATTTGGACAGATATTCTGAAGCGCCCCTATATAACGATTGGTATGTTGGCATTCCTTTTGATGCTGCCGCTTGGTGTGACATCAAACAATTGGTCCGTACGCAAACTAGGCCTGATGTGGCGCACGCTTCACAAGCTAACCTATGGTGTTGCGGTGTTAGGAGGCGTGCATTTCGTAATGGTCACCAAGGGGTTTCAGATAGAACCATTGGTCTATCTAGGGATTATTGGCGTGTTGCTTGCTCTTCGGGTCAAACAGTTCCCCCTGTTCAAACCTGCCCAAAACCCGCGTCTCAGTAGTAACCCGTAGGCTGGGTGGGGTTCTGCGGTAGCCCATGCTGCGGCGCGGAAATAAAGTTGCGCTACCGGCGGGGGTTTTGAACACTTTCTGATCTAAAGCCCTGAAAAATCACCGAAAATAAGAAAAATCAAAAAAAAGCGTATTGGGGTGAAAAAAGCGCTTGCGACTCGCAATCACTAACCCTAAAACGCCCTCACCGACGCAGGCAAACACGCTCAACTCGGTAGCAAACACTAAGAAGAACAAGGCGGCGCGCCGAACAAGACAAGGGCGCACTGGTTTGATTTTGTCTTCTGAAGGTCTGCGTTGCTGTTTGACATTACTAATATCTGAAGAGATATGCGGGCGGTTTGGTTTGTTTCG
>CAYZAY010000058.1:0-15159 GCA_964476515.1 uncultured Rhodobacterales bacterium | reverse complement strand
AACCTACGACCAATTGATTAACAGTCAACTGCTCTACCGCTGAGCTACGCCGGAATATGAGGTGCGATATAGCAATAGCGATTCACAACGTCCAGAGGGATTTAACACAAATCTATCAGAAAATTCACTTCGCTATTTGATACCGAGAAGTGACCCTTACCAAGCCTTCTGAACTCGCCAATCCCCGCTCACACAAGTCTATCAAATGTGCAAAGACATTTCGTTCGGCAGCCCCAAACAGTGCGCTAGGGATATCGGTGTAAATCCTACCGACAATTTCCATTGGGGTCTTTGGGCCCTCTTCCAGAACCGTGACGATCTGCGCTTCGCGTTCTTTGCGGTGATCAATAAGCCACTGCGTGCGTTCTTGCGGTTCAACAACATTATCACCGTGACCCGGCAAATATATCCGATCCTGACGCGTCAAAAGCTTCTGGCAACTGTTTAAAAACGCCCCGACATCACCATCCGGAGGGGATACAATCGACGTCGCCCATTGCATTACGTGATCACCAGTCAGGACGACGTCATTCATCGCAAGACAAACATGGTTGCCGATGTGCCCCGGTGTCCAAATAACGTCGAGCGCCCATTCTTTTCCAACAATGCGATCACCGTCTTCTAGCTGAACGTCTGGCACAAAGGCAGAATCAATGCCTTCGCCCCCACTGTGCATGCCCTCGTCAACCAAGCGCTTCATCAAGTCTGACTGCCCCCTGTCCGCCGGGCCATAGGCATAAACGGGTGCGTTCGTTCTTGCGGCCAATTCAGCGACGCCAAGTGAGTGGTCTACATGCGCGTGCGTAACGATGATGTGGGAAACGCGATTCTCGCCGCCCGCGGCTTGAATTAGCGAGTCGATATGCTTGGAATCCGCAGGCCCGGGATCGACAATTGCGACCTCGGTTTCGCCTATCAAATAGCTATTGGTGCCATGATACGTCATAGGCGACGCGTTGGGGGCAAGCACCCTTCGAACGCCAGATTCCACTTCGACCGCCAAACCAACTGCAGGAACTTTGCTCATCACGCTTTTCTTCCGTTGTTCTCTTGAATACGGTTTAGGCATGTTTTTCCAATGGCTCAAACAATACATGCCACGATCGCTCTATGGGCGGGCAGCGTTAATCCTGATCGTACCGGTTGTGACGCTTCAGATCGGCGTGTCGTTGGTCTTCATTCAACGTCATTTTGAAGACGTCACGAAACAACTAACCGGCGCGTTAGTGTTTGAGTTTCGCTTGATACAAGACAGCGCAAATACATCTGAAAATCGTGAAACTGCCCAGTCGTCGGTGCGGGATATATCCCGAGTGCTCAATTTAAGAACTGAACTGGTTAGCGAAGACCTAATTCCGTCGGAAAACTCTCGGTGGTTTTATGATGTCACGGGAAAAACGGTGATCCAATCACTCGAACAAGGTATTCCCGAAATTGGACCGGTAATTTTGCCCGACCAAGGGCAAGTCGAAACATATTTGCCAACCAAATGGGGAACCTTCAAAGTTTCAGTTTCTAGATACCGCGTGTCAGCCCCAAACCCCCACCAGTTGATTGTTTGGACTATTGGACTTGGGCTTTTAATGGTCATTATTGCCTACCTATTCCTGCGAAACCAACTTAGGCCGATCAAACGGCTGTCCTACGCTGCCGAAGCTTTCGGCAAGGGTCGTCACCTACCTTATCGCCCGTCAGGGGCTTACGAAGTCCGCTCTGCTGGCAATGCATTTCTTGAAATGCGGGCGCGAATTGAACGACATATCGAACAGCGCACGCTCATTCTGTCTGGTGTAAGCCACGACTTGCGTTCCCCCCTGACACGGTTGAAGCTTGCGCTTTCGATGTCCGAAGCAAGTGATGCAAAAAACATGATGCGTGACGTTGAAGACATGCAGCGCCTGTTGGATGAATTTCTTGCGTTCGCACGACGGGATGCGGACGCAAGTCTTGAAGCCGAAACCGTAGATCCTGTGCAATTGGTTGAAGAATTGGTCGCAGACTACGCTCAGAGATCAGATCCGGTTCAATTAGTTGGTGTCGATGGAAGCGGTTATACAGAAATACGAACCGTTGCAGTTAAACGTGCTTTGGAAAACCTGATCAACAACGCACTGAACTACGGTGAATGCGCTGAGTTATCCATCAAGTATCACAGCAAAAGCCTCATAATCTCGGTCGAAGACAAAGGGCCCGGAATCCCCGAAGACCAACGCGCGGAAGCGCTTAAACCTTTTGCGCGTCTCGACCCTGCCCGGAATCAAAACCAAGCTACGGGTGTTGGCTTGGGGCTAAGTATTGCCGCCGACATCGCACGCGCGCATGGGGGTCGGATTCGGTTAGGTCAAAGTGATCGTTTGGGTGGGTTGAAGGCCGATTTAGTGTTACCGCTAAATTAAGATTGCTGACGCAATACATACTCAACAAGCTGGCGTGTTGATCCATCCTTGTCGGTCGCTGGCTTTTCGCCTGTCACAACTGGTCCAAGTGCTGTGGCAAGCTCTTTCCCAAGTTCAACGCCCCACTGATCGTATGAATTGATGCCCAGAATAACGCCTTCGACGAACACTCTGTGCTCATATAGGGCAATGATTTGCCCCAATACTTCTGGTGTTAGTTTTGGATAAACAAGCGTCGTCGATGGCCTATTCCCAGAAAACACACGATGGCGGGCTTGGCGTTCCAACTCGTCACCGTCAAATTTGTCAGCGATGCCTTTTCGCGCTTCATCAAGGGATCGGCCAATCAGCAAAGCTTCGGTTTGTGCCAGACAATTCGCTACAAGCAATTCGTGGTGGTGTGCCAGATCAGGCTCATGCCCTTGGGCGGCGACCATAAATTCGCAAGGAATTACGCGGCTTCCTTGATGGATAAGCTGGTAAAATGCGTGTTGGCCATTCGTGCCGGGTTCCCCCCAAACAACTGGTCCTGAATGAACTGGAACATCAGCCCCGTCCATCATCACAGACTTACCGTTGGACTCCATTTCAAGCTGCTGAAAATAAGCCGCCAGCCGAGAGAGGCGCTGGTCATAGGTCAACACAGCGCGTGTGGCATACCCACAAACTTGATTATGCCAAACCCCGACAAGCGCCAGAAGAATGGGCATGTTTTCAGCGAGCTTTGCGGACTTAAAGTGAACGTCCATCGCCTGAGCGCCACGCAGGAACGCTTTAAAAGCAGTTTCCCCGATTGCGATCATCAGGCCTAAGCCAATCGGACCCCAGATCGAGTATCGGCCACCAACCCAGTCTTCAAACCCAAATACACGCTCGGCATCAATTCCAAACGCCGAGGTTTTCTGAGCTGCCGTCGAAAGTGCTGCGAACTGGGCTGATGGGTCTTGGACAGCTTCGCCCATCCACGCTTTTGCCGTGCGTGCATTCGTCATCGTTTCGATGGTTGTAAATGTCTTTGACGCAACAATGACCAGAGTGGTTGCAGGATCCAGCCCCCGCAAGGTATCCGCGATATGCGCCCCATCAATGTTGGAAACATAGTGGAGTTTCGGACCGTCATGATAGGGTGCCAATGCAAGTGTCGCCATGGCCGGACCAAGGTCAGACCCACCGATGCCGATATTGACCACATCAGTGATCTTCCCGCCCTGCCCTGTGAATGCACCAGACCGAATGGCTTCAGCAAATTCGCCCATGCGTGACAGCGTATCCAAAATACCGGGCATGATGTCCTGGCCGTCGACAAAGACCGGTCCACCATCAAGATTTCTTAGGGCGGTATGAAGAACCGCGCGACCTTCGGTTTCGTTGATAGCTTCGCCGTCAAACATGGCGTCCCGCTTTGCTGTGACACCTTTGTCATCAATCAAAGATAAAAGAGCCGCTAGGCTTTCGTCGTCGATATTCGTCTTGGAAAAATCAAACAGCATATCGCCCATAGAGGCGGAAAATTTAGCTGCGCGATCAGGGTCTGCAGCAAACAAATCAAGAATACGACGGTTACTGCATTGTTCGTGAAGGTCATTAAATTCTTTATTCATTATTCTGCCCAATGAATCGTCGCGCCCGATAGCACGGCTTTTACGGGCGCTTGCGTTGACGAAAGATGAACTGCTCTTTCCAGAGCTTCCCTTTTGTCGGCGCCAGTAATGATAATGTGTTTGGTAATGGCTTTATCCAGAACTCTGGCACTCAACGTCACACGGGGCTCGGGTGCTCCGGGTGCGCGCATCGGCACCAAAATCGGTGCATGCTTGTCTAAAGCGGCACTCAGATTATCAGCTTCGGGAAAGATTGATGCCGTGTGCATGTCCGCACCCATCCCAAGCAGCAAAACCGAGATTGGCAAACAGGGCGCAATGACGCTTTCAAGTTCTGCCAAGACGTCTTCGGGCTGATCCGCATTTGCGTACAGTGGTACGAACCGCGCCTTTTCGGCCTTTTGCACCAACAGTCTTTCGCGAAGAAGCCTTGTGTTCGATCTATCGCTATCCTCTGGAACCCAGCGTTCATCAGACAACAATACATTGACCCGTGACCAATCCATATCAACCGCACATATATCGTCAAAAACCGGACCGGGTGTTGTTCCGCCGGGCACCACAAATGTCGCATTATCTTGATGGTTTAGGGCCGTTTCCAAGTCTGTCGCAAGAACCTGTGCAACATCGATCATCATCATTTCACGATCTGGATACTCTTGAAAATTCATGATCGGATATCCCTCCATCGGCGTCCATCACGGTGCATCAGCATTAGACTATCTTCCGGACCAGAGCTTCCAACGTCATAGGGTTTTGGAACGTCGTTTCGTGATTTCCAGCCTTCAATAATCGGATCGGTCCAAGCCCATGCAGCCTCAACTTCGTCCCCGCGCATAAACAAGGTTTGGTTTCCGCGGATGACATCCATGATCAGACGTTCATAAGCGTCTGGCACGTAAGCTTCCCCTAGTGCATCTGCAAAGCTCATATCCAAGGGAACATCCAATAGCCGCATCCCACCCGGGCCGGGTTCTTTGATGGTAACATCAAGTGTCATTCCTTCGTTAGGCTGCAATCGGATCACCAGAACGTTGCGGTGATTGCCAGCTTCGGCCCCAAAAATCGAATGGGGTGTATCCTTGAACACGACCGCAATTTCGCTGGCGCGTGATCGCAGCTTTTTACCAGTGCGTAGGTAAAACGGCGTTCCCGCCCATCGCCAATTGCTTATGTGCGCTTTAAGCGCGACAAAGCTTTCGGTGCGCGAATTTGGATCACCAACTGCTTCGCGATAACCAGGGGTATCATCTGTTTCAGCATATTGGCCACGCACGATGTGGTGCCAATCGACCGGATCCAACGCTCTGATAACTTTAAGCTTTTCGTCACGCACTGCGTCAGGATCAAACTTTGCCGGTGGTTCCATCGCAATAAGACACAAAAGCTGCATCAAGTGGTTTTGCACCATGTCGCGCATGGCGCCTGAGTGATCGTAATATTCGCCACGCCCCTGCACACCAACGGTTTCAGCAACAGTGATCTGGATATGATCCACATATTGCGCATTCCACAAGGGTTCAAAAAGCATGTTGCCAAATCGAACAGCCATCAAGTTTTGCACTGTCTCTTTGCCAAGATAGTGGTCGATCCGGTAAATTTGAGATTCACGGAAATACTCGGCCAGTACACCATTCAGTTCTTGCGCGGTTTTCAGGTCATGGCCGAAGGGCTTTTCAACAACGATCCTAACCTCGTCGTTTGCAAGCCCAAATCTTTTTAGCCGCGAGGCCAGATCACCAAATAGCGATGGCGCCACTGAAAAGTAGAATGCATGAACAGAATCCGCACGATTTTTGGATGCGAGTTCGGACCAGCCATCGTCGCCTTTGGCGTCAATCTGTAAATAGTCGATAATCTTCAGGAACCCGTCTAAGGTTGCTGGGGAATAATCGGAAATTCCACCGAACTCACCAATCGCTTGAGAAACAAAGTTGCGATATTCATCACGTGTCATGGTAGCGCGGGCGGCGCCAATGATCCGAGAATCTGATGTTATTTGACCGTCGTAGAACCTGCGGAACAAACCAGGCAGGATTTTGCGGCGCGCAAGATCGCCTGACCCACCAAAAATAGTGAGGTCAAATGGTTCAACCGGAATGACACGAGCAACCATTTCAGAGCCTTTCTGTTAGCGCTAACGGTGCCGCTTTACCCATGTATTGGCAACTTGTCCAGTTCGCACACGCAGTTTCACAAAACTGTATCAAGGTTTTTTGCCTCTTTCCATGTGGATCAACCCTACATACTTTGCAGCCAAATGCAGAGGAAGCGGATGAAAGATCAGAATTTTCAAAAAGATTCCAAATTTGTTGATCCGAATGTCACAGCTGATGGGCAAATGCGGGCAACGGTTGCGCTTACGCGACCCCAGACGCTTTGGTTCAACACGGGTACGCTTTGCAATATTGAGTGCATGAACTGCTATATAGCTAGTTCTCCGACAAATGACGCGTTGGTGTATCTGAAGCCCGAAGATATTTGCCTGTACCTAGACCAGATTGAAGAACAAAAATGGCCGGTCACTGAAATAGGCATAACGGGCGGCGAACCGTTCATGAATCCGGATATAATCGAAATACTTCGGGCATCCTTAGAACGCGGGTATCAAGTGCTTGTCCTGACCAACGCGATGCGCCCAATGATGCGTCCCGCAATGCGTTCAGCTTTGACTGAACTGAACCGTGAATTTGCCGAACAACTGACGTTAAGAGTATCACTGGATCACTTCACAGCAGCAAAACACGATTCCGAACGTGGTGAGGGTAGTTTTGATGCGACCCTAAAAGGTTTGTGGTGGCTAAGGGATCAGGGCATTCGCACAGCCCTAGCCGGGCGCATAACCTTTGCCGAGACAGAACAAGACGCCAGAGCGGGTTTTGCGCACCTTTATCAACAACACGATCTGAACATCGACGCTTATTCGCCTTCGGAAACGGTTTTGTTTCCCGAAATGGATTTAAGCGTCGATGTGCCAGAAATCACTACCACCTGTTGGGGTATCCTTGGGAAATCACAGGATGACGTCATGTGCGCGTCGTCCCGAATGGTCGTAAAGCGCAAAGGTGCCGATCATCCCGTCGTGCTTGCCTGCACGTTGATTGCGTATGAAGCCGAATTTGTAATGGGGCCGACCCTTAAAGACGCGGAACAGCCAATTGCGCTAAATCATCCGCATTGCGCAAAATTTTGCGTTCTAGGCGGCGCTTCTTGTTCAAGCTGATTAAAATGCCGTGACGGAAATTTTGACAGACCCCCCGTAGCCTTCGTATCTGAACGTATGTTCAATAAACGAGGCAAATGATGCGTACCGAAAATGCAAAAGCAGTAATTACAGGCGCGGCTAGTGGTCTGGGTCTGGCTACGGCGACTCTTTTTCGCGAAAGCGGGGCCGAGGTCACAATTTTGGATCGCGATCCAAAAGGCGCGGACGTAGCGGCTGGCATCGGCGCGCATTTCGTTGAAACGGATGTAACCAGCGAAGATTCGGTCCAAGCAGCAATTACTGCTGCGTCCAACACCATGGGCGGCATCACGACCGCAGTGAACTGCGCAGGCATAGCAACCGGAGAGAAAACCGTTGGAAGAGATGGGCCGCATTCGCTTGCGGGCTTTCAACGCACCATCGACATCAACCTGATTGGCACATTCAACGTGTCACGCTTAGCCGCTGTGGAAATTGCCAAAAACGTTCCAGAAGAAGACGGGGCGCGTGGCGTGATCATCAACACCGCTTCAATCGCGGCTTTTGACGGCCAAAAGGGTCAGGCGGCTTACGCGGCATCAAAAGCTGGTATTGCTGGCATGTCACTTCCTATGGCACGTGACATGGCAAGCCTTGGCATCCGCGTGATGGCAATCGCGCCGGGAATTTTCAAAACCCCGATGCTTGAAGGATTGGGCGAAGAAATCCAGAACAGCCTTGCTGCAACAGTGACCTGCCCCAAGCGTCTTGGTGACCCTAGTGAATATGCGCGTCTGGCGCGGTTCATCGTTGAATGTGGATACATGAACGGTGAAACCATCCGGCTCGATGGCGCGTTGCGGATGCAATAACCCTAAGCTTCAGCCTTTTCGGCTAGCTCCAACCACTCCATCTCGGCGGCTGATAGTTTTTCTTGCCGCTGAGATAAGGCCTCTGTTGCCTTTTGAAATTTGACCGGTTCACGCGTGTAGAGGTCAGGATCGGCCATCAGACCTTCCAACTTCGCGATTTCCGCCTCAAGCCGTTCCATTTCAGCAGGCAATGCATCTAGGCGGTGTTGTTCGGTGAAAGTCAGGCCAGATTTCTGCGTCGCTTTGGGTTTCTCGGTCTTAGTCGTTGATTTCTTGGCAATCACTTCGACTTCAGACGCGACCGTTTCAGCCCGCTGAGACTGATAGTCCGACCAACCACCAGCATAAACCGTGGCGCGCCCATCGCCCTCCATCGCGATTGTCGTGGTTGCTACGCGATCAAGAAAATCTCTGTCGTGACTGACAAGCAGAACTGTTCCGTCATAGTCGTCCAACATTTCCTGCAACAGATCCAGCGTTTCAACATCAAGATCGTTAGTCGGCTCGTCGAGGACCAACAAATTGCTTTCACGCGCCATGAGCTTTGCAAGCAACAATCGCGCCTTTTCGCCACCAGACAATGACCGCACGGGTGCCCTCGCCTGTGCATCGTCGAACAGGAACTCTTTCAGGTATCCAACAACATGTTTGGGCTGCCCACGTACCAGAACCTGATCCGCCTTACCCGAAACCCGCATGTCCGGATCACCGGCCAGACTTTCCCAAAGCGTCAAGTCAGGATTTAACTGAGAGCGTGTCTGATCAAACACCGCAGGCACCAGATTAGTGCCGTGTTGAACGGCGCCCATATCGGGTTGTTCTTGCTTCATCAGCATGTTCAATAGCGTGGTTTTCCCAACGCCATTGGGGCCAACAAAAGCAACGCGATCACCACGCAGAACCCGTAGTGAGAAGTTTTTAACGATGGGTTTGCCTTCAAAAGACTTGGCCAAACCTTCGGCTTCTATCACCTTGCGGCCGCTTTTCGGCCCTGCCTCTAGTGCCATAGCGGCGCTACCGGTGCGTTTGATCATTGCCGATCTTTCGGCGCGTAATTCGTGAAGCGCCCTTACGCGACCCTGATTGCGCTTTCTTCGGGCGGATATGCCTTCGACGGCCCAACGTGCTTCGGATTTGATCCTGCGCTCCATCTTGTGACGCTGCTGATCTTCTTCGTCCCAAAGCTTGTCACGCCATGCTTCAAAATGCTCAAAACCTTGTTCATTTCGAAGAACTTTTCCTCTGTCAATCCAAAGTGTTGCGCGCGTTAGCTCACGTAAAAATGCCCTGTCGTGCGAAATCAGCACAAATGCCCGTCGCGTTTGTTTTAGCTCGTTTTCCAGCCATGCAATCGCTTCGATATCCAAATGGTTTGTTGGCTCGTCCAGCAACATCAGTTCAGGTGCTTCCGCCATCAATTTGGCCAATGCAGCCCGTCGTCGTTCGCCACCAGACGCAGTTGCCACAGCACCTGAAGGGTCAAACTTCAGTCCTTCTGCCACCATCTCGACTTTGTAGGATTCCCCCACTTCAAGCCCAGAAGATGCGTAGTCGCCCAAGGTCGCATACCCCTCCATCGAAGGGTCCTGCTCCATATAGCCCACAGAGGCACCAGGGGGCACAACACAAGTTCCGCTGTCAGCCTCGACCAGACCGGCCATGACCTTCATCAGGGTCGATTTTCCAGACCCATTTCGCCCAACCAACGCCACGCGGTCACCGGTTGGAACAACCAGATCAAGCCCTGCAAAAATTGGATCTCCACCGAAGGTAAGAGAGATATCGTTCAACTGAAGTAAAGGTGCGCGTGCCATATCCCGCAGCTATCCCCGCCCCGCAGAAAGATCAAGCGGCCCCAGCGGTAACAGCCCTAAGCAATCGTTTTCGACCGGCCGGAATACCCTTGATCTCAACCCCTGTGAAAACATGCAGAGTGTTCGTATGGGAATCAATAACCGCATGATCGCTTACCCATCCCCCCATCAGCAGATAGGTTTTTAGCAACGGTGGCATCAGCCTTTTACCGCTCGACGTATTTTCATTGCGCCGAAGCCGCTTTGTGAATTCGACAATTTTTGGTGCCTTGGCCCTCGGCAACCAGCGATTGGGCGCAAGGTGGTGATCTCTTAAGATGGCAAAGGCATCTGCGTAGGGTTCTGCGTCCGTGCCTTCAAATGACGAGCACCCGAACAACAGATCAACACCATAGCCATCGACAACACCCGCCAGTGCGCCCCAAGCAAGCCTTAGGACATCGGGATCATTAACATCAGGGTCCACACAAAACCGACCGATTTCAAGCATCGGTCCGGTGAATGATCTAAGCGCAGAAAGATCGTAATACTGGGATGAATAGCTTTGGTCGATGTCCGTTCCGCTATCCAAAAACAGCATCCGAAAACAACAGACCGACCGGTTCGTTGATCGTTCTTCTATCAGCACATGCTCACAAAACTCGTCGAAGCGGTCTGTGTCTAGATCAGTGGCTGAAGTCCGATCTGAACTAAAAACTAGCGACCGCAGCTCAAGCGCCAAGCGAAGATCAACAGGCGTTGCCGCGCTGCGAACCCGATACTTGCCCTTTATAAACGCCAGCATGTTGTCGCCCTAATCCAAGCTGCCCAGTCCCGAACAACTATACCACCAAAGGCATCAAACTCTGAAAGCTTAGTTAGCCGTTAACGATTTGAGCCGCGCTAACGTTGCCTATGTTGCCGAACAGCTGTTGGAAGAACCCAAAGTCGCCCGAAATCGTTTCGGTCACACGCTGAGAGATCACAACCACTTGGCCATCTTCAAGCCCAAGAACCTGGACGTTTGAAACACGATCCCGCGAATCAAACGAGACAACAACAACCTGACGATCGACAACCTCGGGATTCATCGGCCCAAAATGGCGCATACGTTGGCCAACATAATACAAGACACCATCCGAATTTGGCGAACCGATGGATGGCGAACCAACTAGGTTTAGAACCTCACCGCGGGTCGTTTGACCAACAGAAACGGCATTTAGTTCGTCTTCTAGCGGGTAATAACCACTTTTACGGATATCAGGTGCGCATGCTGACAGCACCATTGCACCAACAACAAACGAGGCCGTCACCGCGAATCTCTTCCTTGGATGCATAGTGCCCCCCTTGTGTCAGCCCTAAATGCCTTTTAATCCGGATTACAGAAGGACTGTCCGCTGTTCAAGGAAACAAGTTGATCCGCATGAAAACGCTCGAAAACTCGCCATTCGCTTTCCGCGTCGCTGATTTGCCTACAAAGAAGCCTACGCGGTTCAAAATCCTGCCCAATTCCCCGCAGCGTGAAGAAATAGCACGGGCATTGGGTTTGGTCGCCGTGAAGAAGCTTAATTTCGAAGGCGAGATCACGCCAAAAGGCAAGCGGGACTGGCGGTTGACGGCCAAGTTAGGGTCTTCGGTTACCCAATCCTGTGTTGTGTCGCTGAAACCGGTCAACACACGGATCGATACAACGATATCGCGTGATTTCGTTCGTGAGGCCAGTGCGCCAACCGGCGATGAATTTGAAATGCCCGAAGATGACAACATCGAAGAACTAGGCGAATTCATCGATCCATATTTCGTGATGCAGGAAGCTTTGACGATCGCGATTCCAGACTATCCGCGCGCTGAGAATGCTGAAATCGAAGAATCGGTTTTCACCAAACCGGGGCAAAAGGCGATGACCGATGAAGAAGCCAAACCCTTCGCAGCCTTGGCAGGGCTTATGAAACAGGCGGAAAATCCTGAAAACGAGGGATAATGCCCTTGCACTTGCAGCATTTCTGAGTATTTTCGCGCCCTCATCCAAAAAAGGGTTGGACAGTGCGTTAAGACACGCATATCAGCCCACGGATACACAGATAACGGGCGGCATGCCCATTTGATTAGAATGAGGTTGAGACATGGCCGTCCAGCAGAATAAAGTATCTAAATCGCGCCGCAATAACCGCCGTGCACACGACGCGCTGGTTGCTGGCAACCCAAACGAATGCACCAACTGCGGTGAGCTGAAGCGCCCACACCACGTGTGTCCTTCTTGCGGTCACTACGCAGATCGTGAAGTCGTTGCACTTGCAGATGAAATCGATCTGGACGAGGATGCGGCGTAAGCCAATCTGAAAGTCCTCTCGCATGACCGGCACAATCGAAAATTCGGATACTGCTGGTAAGCGTTTTATCATTTCAATCGACGCCATGGGCGGAGATCGTGGGCCGGCAGCAGTAGTTGCCGGCTGTTCGCGTTCTGCAAAGATGAACCCGAATATTGCGTTTATCTTTCACGGACCAAAAGACAAGCTGACCAAACTGGTCAACAGACGTCGCTCGTTGCGGGACCGCGCTGAAATTCGCCATGTCGATGGTGTCGTCAACATGACCGACAAACCAAGTCAGGTTATGCGCAACGGCAAAGGCACCTCTATGTGGAGTGCCATTGAAGCTGTCAAAAGCGGCGATGCCCATGTCTGCGTTTCATGCGGTAACACTGGGGCGCTGATGGCGCTTAGCATGCTGCAGCTTCGCAAACTGCCAGGCATCAACCGTCCGGCAATCGCTGTGCTCTGGCCGTCTCGAAACAAAACCGGCGTCAACGTGATGCTAGATGTGGGCGCAGATGTTAAGGCAGATGAAAACGATCTTCTGCAATACGCATTGATGGGTGCATCCTATATTCGCAACGGATTTGACGTGAAAATCCCTCGGATCGGGCTTTTGAACGTCGGCACCGAAGACAACAAGGGCCGTCCCGAGCTAAAATCTGCACACGAACTGATGAACGTGAATGCTGATGTTTCGAACTACGAATACGTCGGATTTGTCGAAGGCAATGATATCCCTTCGGATCGGGTTGATGTCATTGTAACCGACGGTTTCACCGGCAATATCGCCCTGAAAAGCGCCGAAGGCACAGCTAAGCTTATCAGCGAGCTTTTGAAAGAAGCGTTCCGCTACAGCCCATTGTCACGTCTGGCTGCAGTGTTGGCCCTGCCCTCGCTTCGTCGCTTGTCCAAGCGTATTGATCCCAGACAGGTAAACGGCGGCGTCTTTCTTGGCTTGAACGGCACGGTCGTGAAATCACACGGATCAGCGGATGCGACATCCGTCTCGGCCGCGGTGAAGCTGGCATTCCAGTTGGCACAGTCGGAATTCAACGAAAAACTTGCAGCGCGGGTTGCATCCGCAACGGCGCTAGAACAAAGTAACGACTAAACTAGCACGGGAAAAAACCATGACAGTACGGGCAGTTGTCAAAGGCGTCGGACATTATCTGCCGGAACGCGTGGTTCCGAACTCTGAATTCGAATCTTTTTTGGAAACTACGGACGAGTGGATCAAATCGCGCTCGGGTATCGAGCGCCGCCATTTCGCTGCCGAAGGTGAAACGACGTCTGATCTGGCCGCTGAAGCCGCCAAGAACGCACTTGCAGACGCCGGTATGGATGCGTCAGACATCGATGCCATTATCGTTGCCACATCCACACCTGACCTGACGTTCCCGTCCGCTGCGACAATGATCCAAGCAAAACTGGGGATGGAGCACGGATTCGCTTTTGATGTTCAGGCAGTTTGCGCCGGGTTCGTGTTTGCCTTGTCGAATGCCAATGCTTTGATCGTTTCGGGTCAGGCAAAAACTGTCATGGTGATAGGCGCTGAAACCTTTAGCCGAATCCTAGATTGGGAAGATCGTGGCACCTGTGTTCTGTTCGGAGACGGCGCCGGTGCTTTGATTATTTCTGGTGAAGAAGGTGCCGGAACGAATGAAGATCGCGGCATCCTTGCGACCGATCTGAACTCAGACGGACGGCACCGTGATATCCTTTATGTTGACGGTGGGGTTTCGACCAATTCGACTGGTTTCCTTCGGATGGAAGGCAAAGAAGTATTCCGCCACGCCGTCGAAAAGCTGGCCCAAACAGCACATAAGTCGTTGGATAAAATAGGAATGTCTGGTGATGACGTGGATTGGATAGTCCCACACCAAGCCAACATTCGGATCATCAAAGGAACGGCCAAGAAGATGAACGTTCCAATGGATCGGGTCATCGTCACCGTTCAGGATCACGGTAATACATCCGCCGCTTCGATTCCCTTGGCCCTTTCGGTGGGTAAGCAAACCGGACAGATCAAGACTGGCGACATCCTTGTTGCCGAAGCAATCGGTGGTGGCTTGGCTTGGGGCAGCGTCGTTCTGCGCTGGTAAGCGATCAATCCGCTTTTTCCGCGGTTTTTGGTGATGAATTCAAATTAAACAATGTCACCCAAGCTGTTGTTATTGACTCGTATTTTCCCTTCCCCCTATGCTGGGCAGGATTTTGGAGGGGAGCATTATGAGCGACAACACATTGACCCGTATGGACCTTAGTGATGCTATTGTTCGAAATGTAGGACTGTCACGAAATGAATCAGCCGAAATGGTTGAAAGCGTGCTGAACTATATGTCGGATGCACTTGTTGACGGTGATCAGGTCAAAATCTCATCCTTCGGAACATTCAGTATTCGCGATAAAGCTGCCCGTGTTGGCCGCAATCCAAAGACCGGCGAAGAGGTTCCAATTTCACCCCGTCGTGTCTTGACGTTCCGCCCCTCTCATCTTCTGAAAGACCGCGTTTCTTCAGGTAACAAGTCTTAATCATTAGGGTTTTTCTCTCATGAGCAAATCGCCAGACGCGTTCCGCACCATCAGCGAAGTGGCGGACTGGCTTGATACGCCTGCGCATGTTCTGCGTTTCTGGGAGAGTAAATTCAGCCAAGTCAAACCCATCAAACGGGCCGGTGGCCGTAGATATTACCGTCCTGCTGACATGCAGCTTTTGGGCGGGATCAAACGACTTCTTCACCACGACGGGCTGACCATCAAAGAAGTACAATCCCTGCTGCGTGACAAAGGTGCCAAGCATGTTGGGTCATTGTCGACCTTTGACGTGGATAGTGACATCGAGGCTACGACCGTTGAAGACACCACCGAGATTGAAGTTGACGCAACACCAAGCGATGAACCCGTCTTCACTTCAGTGGCAGCCCGCGCAGAACCCAAATCAGATGTGGATGACGACGAAGACAGCAACCAAATGTCCTTTCCGGGGTTTGAGTTT
>CAYZAY010000057.1:0-15197 GCA_964476515.1 uncultured Rhodobacterales bacterium | reverse complement strand
TACGTATTCACCATTCTGACCTGTGTTTACCTGAAGGATGCTCTGCACCCATCGCACTAATCACAGGTGTGGCGGGGACATCCCCGCCCATCAAGAACCCTAAGTTCAACTTCCAATCGTAAGGAGATACACCCATGGAAGGTCAACTCGCACACATCGGCGCAGGTCTCGCAGCAATCGGTTCCGGCGCAGCCGCTATCGGTGTTGGTAACGTAGCCGGCAACTATCTGGCAGGCGCTCTGCGCAACCCATCGGCAGCTGCTTCGCAGACTGCAACTCTCTTCATCGGCATCGCATTCGCGGAAGCACTGGGCATCTTCTCGTTCCTAGTCGCACTTCTGCTTATGTTCGCTGTATAAGCCTTACGGAACTTAAATCCTTACGGCAGGGTGGTGGTGTAGTCCTCCACCCTGTGTAACCGGAAGTTCCCGAAGGAGGGCGCCATGGCGACCACAACTACAGAGGCCACAGGCCACGCAGCTGACGCCGCCGCATCCGCGCCGGGTATGCCGCAGCTGGATTTCTCGACTTGGGGCAATCAGATCTTCTGGTTGGTTATCACCCTTGTTGTGATCTTTTTCGTCCTGTCGCGTATCGCGCTACCGCGCATCGCGTCTGTTCTGGCTGATCGCCAGGGGACAATCACGAATGACATCGCCGCCGCAGAAGAGCTGAAGAAAAAAGCTGCTGAAGCGGAAGACGCGTATAGCAAGGCGCTTGCCGACGCGCGTGCAGAAGCACAGCGCATCATCGCCGAGACCAAGGCTGAAATGGCGGAAGAGCTTGCAGAAGCGACCCGTCAGGCAGATGCCGATATCAGCGCGAAAGCCGCTGAATCGGAGAAAGCCATCACCGAGATCCGCGCAGGCGCATTGGAAGCAGTTAAGGCCGTTGCGTCTGACACCGCTGCCGAAATCGTCGCTGCACTGGGTAGCTCTGCTGATGCAGACGCTGTTTCTGCAGCCGTTGATGCACAGATGAAAGGGTAAAGATATGCGTAAACTAGCTACTCTTCTCGCCCTGACCGCCGCATCGCCGGCGTATGCTGCAAGCGGGCCGTTCTTTTCGCTGGCGAACACAAACTTCATCGTTTCGATGGCGTTTATCCTGTTCATCCTGGTTCTGTTCTATTTCAAGGTTCCATCCTTGCTCGGAGGCATGCTGGACAAGCGCGCAGACGACATCAAATCGGAACTCGACGAAGCGCGCGCTCTGCGTGAAGAAGCCCAGACTATTCTGGCGTCTTACGAGCGTAAGCAGAAAGAAGTTCAGGAACAGTCAGGACGCATCGTTGAAGCGGCCAAAGAAGAAGCCAAGCTGGCGGCGGAAGCTGCCAAGGAAGATCTGAAAAAGTCGATCGCACGCCGTCTGGCTGCTGCGCAAGACCAGATCGCTTCGGCAGAAGCTTCGGCAGTGAAAGAAGTCCGCGACCAAGCGATCGAAGTTGCCGTTAGCGCAGCAAGCGAGATCGTTGCATCACAAATGTCTGCAGCACAGGGCAACGCCCTGATCGAAGCAGCCATAAAAGATGTGGACGCGAAGCTTCACTAAGCTTCTCGACCTACGAATTCTAAAGAACCCGGATCATGGCGATCCGGGTTTTTTTTATGCGTAGCTGTAGCTGTCTGTACCTAGGTTTGAGATGTCATCGATATTGGAAATATTGAAGTCCGCTTCCCACGGATCAAGTTTGGCATCCGCTCCGTTTAGCTGGGCCTTCTTTCCCGGGTTCTTTTGTTGCCAGAGGTGCCAAATTCGGTCGACCTGTGCATGGTGAAACCAGAATGCAGGATCGGTTGGCGAGGCCATCGACACCATATGGCCCCCAACCCAATTGTGGCCGTTGTTGTGCAGGCCCAATTCAAGATCTTTGGCAAACCCAAGATAATCGCTGTTGTCATCAATTACCTCGGCCACTTCGTTTGGACTAACGAACCAAGCATCCTGACCCCAGTTGGGCATGGTGTTTGTTTTAGCTCCCAAGTCACGAGAGGCATTGCCCAGAAGTGTATCAAACCCAATCAAATTGCCTTCATCGGCGCCCCAGTCCCAAAAAGGAATAGACAGGTCGGGGTTGATTTTCTGCAGCGCTCTTTCGAATTGGATCAAGTAGACACGATGCCAGGGCAAGAAGCGTTGATATCCGATCTTGCCTGCGTGCGTTCCATGCATACGGTACGCCATGCTTCCCGCCGCATGTATGTCTATCAAATCCTGAAAATCACCGTCTGCGATGAGCTTTGAAATTGCGTCGCGCAACTCGTCCCAGAGTGTGAAATTAATATTGCTGACTCTTGTAGTTGTCATAAATCCGTTCCTCCAAAGGTCGGGAGGATAGCAAATTTTACGAGAAAAATCAACTCAGGGTAGAAAATGCCAAGCCTGCAAGTCCTATTTGTTGTGGTGCTCGAACCTCTGAAGGGCGATTTCTTCGTGCTTCAGTTCGTTCTTGTGACTTCGCAATGCGTCTTCAACAAATGTCAGGTGGCTTTCAACAGCGACACTTGCGGCTTTGGCGTCTCGGGCTTGCAGGGCATCATTGATGGCACGGTGTTGGTCTAACAGCATGTCGCGGTTCAGGCGTTGCTTGAACATGATCGCGCGGTTGTAGAACACGCCTTCGCGAAGCAGCTGCAGCATGGATCGCATCATATGGAGCATCACGACGTTGTGGCTGGCGTCGATAATGGCGAGGTGGAATTCGACGTCCAGTTCGCTTTCCATCTCAGGGTTCCGCTTCAGATGCGCGGTCTCCATTTTGTCCATGACCTTTTGGACGACTTTAAGGTCCGTCTCGGTGCCAAAGTTTGCGGCCCGTTCGGCGGCCATGCCCTCAAGATCGCGGCGAAATGTGATGTAGTCGAATACGGCTTCGTCATGGGTAGAGAACAGTCTGACAAGAGATGGTGAAAAAGCCGAGCCCAACACGTCGGCAACAAAAATACCAGCATTTGCCTTGCTGGTAAGAAGTTCACGCGCCTGAAGTTCGGATATGGCATCACGCAGCGAAGGGCGGCTGACACCCAAGCGTTCGGCCAATTCGCGTTCGGATGGAAGACGTTCGCCCGGTCTTAGGATGCCACGCAGGACCAAGAGCTCGATTTGTTTAACGACGGATGATGACAGCTTTTCAGGCTGAACTTTCTGAAATGGCATTCGCGCGGCCTTCAATAATTGGTTATATTATATGACCACATATCGTGCGATGTTTCCAGAGGTTAAACTCAGCTCTTTTTGGCATCGTCGTTGATGTGCAACCAAGGAAGCACTTCGTCAAAATGCCAGTGGACCGTTGGGGTCAGATTACCGGGGTTTTCCAGCAGGGCGGCGTAAAAATGCGTTTTGTTCGGGATTTCGGCGCTGCGATAGAAAAGCGGGCTTCCACATTTGGGGCAAAACGCACGGGTGACACCTTTGGACGACGCGTATTCGCGATACTCTCCGCTTATCGTCCATTTGCCATCAGGGTGTCCGATAAACGTGGTCATTGGGCTGGCGGTGGCGCGTCGGCAGCTATCGCAATGGCAATGCCCGACCCAGTTATGAGGGCCATCCAAGGTGAAGCGCAGTGCGCCGCAAAAGCAATGACCCGCAACGTTGGTCATAGTTCTTTTTCTAGGAATATGGACGACCCGTTGTCTTCATAGTCGCCATAAGGTCCACGTTCCTGAAAGCTATGACGGCTGTATAGACGCTGAGCTTCGTGAAGAAGGTCGCCCGTTTCAAGCCGCAGAAAAGGAAGGCTTCGTTGCTGCGCTTCAGAGATTATTTTCAGCAAGATAGCTTCTGCGATGCCTTGGTTGCGAAACTCTCGGTTGGTGAACATGGACTTAACTTCGCCGTAACCAGAATAGACGGTTAGTGCACCGGACCCCACCGCAACGCCTTCAAGCCTTCCAATAAAGAGTAGGACATTATCCGCACATAGTTCGTCGATGGAAAGAAAGTTGTTTTCTTCAGGCGAAAAAAGCGCCTGCATAAGGGTATGGCTTTCACGCAGAAGCGCTTCAACGTCGGGTGTTCTAGGATTTTCGATGCTGATCGAAATCGTCATGAGCGTGCCTAAGTTGCGGACCCCAATTAGGTACGGGTTTCGATTTGTGGGTCAAGATGTAAGGTGAAGGGGCAAATTCAATATATTGTGGATAAGTCGCCAAAAATGACCATATCGTGGGTTGGCGCTGTTGACAGGTGCAGGTTTTGTCCGCCACGCTGTCCAAACCTTGAATCAACTGAGGCACTGCGTGCGCTTTAACAAGCTTAGACTGACCGGCTTTAAAAGCTTTGTGGACCCGACGGATTTGATAATCTCGGACGGGCTTACCGGCGTGGTTGGTCCTAACGGTTGCGGCAAGTCCAATCTGCTTGAAGCCTTGCGCTGGGTGATGGGTGAAAACCGCCCGACAGCGATGCGCGGTGGCGGGATGGAAGACGTGATCTTTGCAGGTGCTGCAACGCGGCCTGCGCGCAACTTTGCCGAAGTGGTTCTGACGCTTGATAACTCGGAACGGCTTGCGCCATCGGGGTTTAATGAAAGTGACCATCTAGAGGTCGTTCGCCGGATCACCCGTGACATCGGCAGTGCCTATAAGACCAACGGCAAGGATGTGCGGGCACGCGATGTGCAGATGCTGTTTGCCGATGCATCGACAGGTGCGCATTCGCCAGCGCTTGTTCGTCAGGGGCAGATTTCCGAACTGATCAACGCCAAACCCAAAAACCGTCGGCGGGTGTTGGAAGAAGCCGCAGGAATCTCGGGTCTCTATCAGCGGCGTCACGAGGCCGAGTTGAAGTTGCGCGGGGCAGAAACCAATCTGACCCGTGTTGATGATGTAATCGAACAACTGGCCAATCAGTTGGGTCAA
The DNA here is from genome assembly GCA_964476515.1 of uncultured Rhodobacterales bacterium. Taxonomy (GTDB): domain Bacteria; phylum Pseudomonadota; class Alphaproteobacteria; order Rhodobacterales; family Rhodobacteraceae; genus JASMHC01. Next base: position 10,332 of record CAYZAY010000057.1, on the reverse strand, counting down.
TTGGCCCGTCAGGCCCGTCAGGCTGCACGATATCGGGCCATTGGCGAAGAATTGCGCCACGCCGAGGGTGTATTGCTTTTCCGTCGCTGGAAAGAGGCTGACGACGCAAGACTGGCCGCGGAAGATGACCTGCGCGGACGTGTGACAGCGGCGTCTCAGGATGAAAGTACGGCCCGCGCGGCAGGCAAAGCCCGACAAGAGGCCGAAGACGCAGTCCCACCGCTACGCGAGGAAGAAGCGATTTCAGCGGCTGTTATGCAACGACTGCAGGTTCAGCGCGATACGCTTGCGGATCTGGAAGCACAGGCGATCCAGAAGATCGAACAGCTACGCAGCCGGATCGCTCAGCTTGTTATGGATATCGACCGAGAAGCCGGACTGAACCGCGACGCGGGCGAGACGATTGAACGGCTTGAATGGGAAGCGCGTGAGATCGGCAAAGCATCCAAAGGGCACGCCGACAAGCTGACCGATGCGTCTGACGCCGCGTCTGATGCGGCGGCGGTTCTGCAACAGCGGGAACAGGATTTGTCGACCCTGACCGAAGACGTAGCGCGGCTATCAGCGCGTCATCATTCGGCGCAGCGCTTGTTGGATGACAGCCAAAAGACAATGGACAAAAGCAACGCCGAGGCCAAGCGCGCGAAGGATGCGGTTGTTGCTGCTCAATCGTCGCTTACCAAGGCAGAAGAAGATTTCAAGGCGGCGCAGAAAGCAGAGTCCGTTGCGTCTGAGACGGCGACTAAGGCGGATGCCACCTTGGCCGAGACCGAAACGGCGCGGGCGGAAACGCAATCCCGCGAAGTTGAAGCGCGCGCCGAAAGATCCGAGGCCGAAGGCGAGGTAAACGCCCTGTCGGCTGAAACAACTGCGCTGGCGCGTCTTGTTCAACGGGATACGGCTGAGGGCGGTCAGGTTCTGGATCGTCTTCAAGTTCAGCAAGGCTTTGAAAAGGCACTTGGGGCGGCGATGGCGGATGATCTTCGCGCACCAGAGGTTGAAGGCGACGGTCCTTCTGGCTGGTTGGTGATGCCAGCTTATGACGACGAACAGCCTTTGCCGGCTGGGATTACATCGCTTGTTAATCACGTGTCGGTGCCGGATGTTCTTGTGCGCCGTATGTCCCAGATCGGGCTTGTGGACGCGGATGAGGGTCCGTCGCTGCAGCACTTGCTAAAGCCGGGTCAGCGGTTGGTAAGTGTCGAAGGCGATCTTTGGCGCTGGGACGGATATCGGGCTTGGGCGGAAGATGCGCCATCGGCGGCAGCACTGCGTTTGCAACAGCTCAACCGGCTGGAAGAATTGAAACAGGAACTGGCACGGGCAAATGCCAAAGCTGATGGGGCCCGTGATGCACACGAGAGCCTTAGTCAGCGGTTGCGTGATCTGACCGAAGCGGACCAAGCCGCGCGAACTGCACGGCGCGAAGCGGACCGTTTGATGGCTGAAGCAGGCCGGTCACTAAGCCGCGCCGAAGCGGATCGCAATCTGTCCGAAGGGAAGCTCGAAAGCCTTGATCTGGCTGTTAAGCGGCATGAGGAAGCCGCTATGGAGGCGCGGACAAACCTGAATGAAGCGCAGCGTGCTTTGGACGAGTTAGAGAATTTGGACGCTGCACGGGCGCGGGTTGAAGACGTCAAGATGACCGTCGAAGCCGCCCGTATGGCGATGATGAGCCGACGTTCAGCGCATGACGAATTGCGTCGCGAAGGTGAGGCAAGGACGAAGCGCCAGCAAGAGATCACAAAAGAGGTTTCGGGCTGGAGACATCGCCTAGAGACCGCCAAGACGCGTAATGCTGAACTGATCGATCGAAAAGACACCTCGGAAGCCGAGCTAAAAGAAGCCACAGTAGCACCGGACGAGATTGCAGCCAAGCGGGACGAGTTGGGAGTAGCAATTTCTCAGGCTGAGGCACGAAAAGCCGAGGCATCCGATGCATTGTCCAAGGGTGAAGCGTCGTTGAACGAAGCGAAAGACGCCGAAAGAAACGCCGAACGCGCGGCCTCAGAAGCGCGTGAAGCGCGCGCGCGTGCCGAAGCGCGGACCGACGCCGCGAAGGAAACTGTTGCCTATGCCGCTGAGCGGATTTCTGAAGCTCAGGAAACATCGCCGGAAGGTCTGTTGGAACAACTAGGCGGCAATCCTGACGAAATGGCGGGTGCAGAGCAGGTCGAGGGTGATGTGAACCGCCTTCGCCGTCAGCGTGACGCTTTGGGGGCTGTAAACTTGCGGGCTGAAGAAGACGCCAAGGAAGTGCGGGAAGAGCACGACGGGCTGGTCAGCGAAAAGACAGATTTGGAAGAAGCGATTAAAGAGCTTCGCCGTGGCATCAATAATCTGAACTCTGAAGGCCGCGAGCGTCTGTTGACCGCATTCGAACAGGTAAACAGCAACTTCTCGTTGTTGTTTACGCATTTGTTCGGGGGTGGCGAAGCAAATCTGGTTCTGGTCGAAAGCGATGATCCGCTTGAGGCTGGGTTGGAAATCATGTGCCAACCACCGGGTAAAAAGCTATCGACACTGTCGCTGCTCTCGGGTGGGGAACAGACGTTGACAGCTTTGGCGCTGATCTTTGCCGTGTTCCTAGCCAATCCAGCACCAATCTGTGTGCTTGATGAGGTTGACGCTCCGCTGGACGACGCAAACGTGACCCGCTTTTGTGATCTCTTGGATGAAATGGTGCGCCGCACGGATACGCGTTTTCTGATCATCACACACCATGCTGTTACAATGGCGCGCATGGATCGCCTGTTTGGCGTCACGATGCAGGAACAGGGCGTCAGTCAATTGGTGTCGGTTGACCTGAAAAAGGCTGAACAGATGGTTGCTTGACGCCGTTATGACCTAATTAACCATGCCAAACTAGCGTGGCTTTCACCGCAATCTTTTGTGGTGAAAGGAGGTGATGCATGTGAATCAGGGTGACTATTGGGTCTGGATGGTCGCAATCAGCTTAGCTGCTCTTGTGGTCTCGGTGATCCAACTATTCATGGGCCTATAAGCCCTAGAATAGAGGAGCCCCGCAGAGTACCAGCTCTGCGGGGCTTTTTCAGGAGGTGATCCTGATGTGAATCAACACGACTATTGATGTAGACAACTATACCCTTAAAAAGCCGTAAACGGAACAAAAGTCTCTAGAGTTGGTTAACAAGGTCTATCGTTGGCCAAGCGTCCGCCGGTAATCCCAACCTCATTTGTTCAAGCTGTACGGCCCTTCTGGTGTTGGCCCCCAATATCCCGTCAATTTTTCCGACATCGTAGCCAAGGTTCTGTAGTTTTTGTTGCAGAAGCTTCATACTTGCGTCGTCCAAGCCCGGATCGGGATTGCCTGCTTTATATACGGGCGCGCCCTCAAGTAGGGTCGCAAAGTAGGCGGCCGTGGTGACGTAGACGAAACTCTGGTTCCATTCAATGTAGACGTCGAAATTCGGGTAGGCGATGAATGCGGGGCCTTTGCGGCCTTGGGGTATGATAATCGACGCCTCGGCCCTCGTGTTCTTCCATTCGCCGCTCAAGGGGGATGCCCCAAGCCTTGCCCATTGGTAAACGCTTTTCTTGGTATCGCGCCCCGTTTGGGACCAGTCAAAATCAGGGGGCAGATGGATTTCTTGAATCCAAGGTTCGTTTGCTTCCCAACCAAGGTGGCTGAGCATTTTGGCCGCTGACATCAAAGCATCCGGTGCCGAAGTTTTAAGGCTAACCTGTCCATCCCCGTCGCCATCAACGCCATTTTCAAGGATATCGCCGGGCAGCATCTGCACCATACCAATTTCACCGGCCCATGCGCCAGTTGTGTTGTCGGGGTCAAAATCGCCGCGCTGGTAAAGCTCTAGTGCAGAAAACACCTGTGGCCGGAACAGCTCTGGTCGGCGGCAATCATGCGCCAGTGTCACCAGAGCATTGAGTGTGTTGAAGTCGCCTTGAAAGGCTCCGTAATCGGTTTCAAAGGCCCAGAATGCCAACAATACCCCGGGCTCTATTCCGTAATCCCGCTTGATACGGGAAAACACGGCATCATATTTCGCGCGGTTCTTTTTGCCGTGATCAATACGATGCTGGCTGATCAGACGGCGGGAAAACTCGACAAACGGAAGCTGGAATACTCCTTGTGTGCGGTCTGCGCGAATAACTTTTGGGTCATGTGATACGCCGTCAAAAAACTGGCGCGTCACTCTGTTGGAATAGCCCTGTGATCTGGCTTCGGTCTCTAGTGAAGATACAAATGCGCCAAAGTTCCCACCGCATTCAGCGGCAGCAAAACCAGGGGTGACGAAACCCAATATAAGCGCGAATTTTGCAATAATTTTCATAACATAGCCCTGATTAACTTTCAGGAAACGTACCACCAAGTCGTTTTCAATCAATGACTTCCGCCGAGTTAATCGCAATTTGGTGAGAATTGTTAACAAATTGTTAGGGAAAAGATTCCCATAATTTTCCCGTAACAAGGCCAGATTCCTTGCCTTGCTAGTAACGGGTGCCATGTCAATGAATGTTCTGATTGTTGAAAGCAATCCAAACCTTGGCATGCTTTGGAAAAGCCATGTCGAGAGGTTGGGGCCTGAAAATGTTGTCCTTGTGGACGGCCTGGATTCGGCCGTTCACGAGATCATGACGCACCCTTGGGATGTTATTGTGCTCAATCTTGTACTGGATGACGGGGGTGCAATGGCGATCTCGGACTATGCCAGTTATCGCCAACCTGAGGCCAGCCTGTTGATTGTGAATTCCTCGTCCTTCTTCTCGGATGGGTCTATTTTTAACCACATTGCAAATGCACGGGCGTGTTTGCCAACAAGCGCACGGCCCGAAGATTTGGCGAATATGGTTGCCCATTATGGTCAGGCCGACATCTGATTGCTGCAGGATTACAACAGTTTGCAGGTGCAGAATCTTTGACCACTGCACAAAGTATTCATTTTTGGACAGCATAAAGACTGCAATTCATTAATTGCCGCTGGGGGGGGGCCATGATGACGACGTTTCTGCCGAAAGAAGTCCAAGAAGGGTTGGACGCTGCGCGCGCCCGCGATCTTGCACGCAAGTCTAGATATCGGGTTTCGATGGATGGCCAGACTTTCAAAGTACTGAAGGTAAGGGAAAACGGATTTTCCGTGGATGCCGATGTTGCGCCCCATCTGCGGGGTCTTGTCGATCTTTATGATGGTGGGCGTCAGCTGTACCAATGTCTGATCGTGGCGTCGTCCGAAGAAAACGGCCAGATGGGGTATGAATATAAGCGCAACACGGTTGCGTCAGATAAAGCGCCGTTGGATTTCTACCGAGAACCCAACGCGCCTATCGCCCTACTTTCCGACGAACGCTAACTACTGCAGATCAGCAAACGCCTTTTGCAGCCGATCAACGGCTTCGACGATATTTGCGTGCTGCGTACCAAAGTTAAAGCGCATGAAGGTTTCGCCGCCAGTGCCAAATGATTCACCGTAGTTGGGGACGATCTTGGCCTGTTTGAGAATCCGGTCGCGGATTTCCTGACGATCCATGCCGGTGCCGGAGAAATCCACCCAAGATAGATAGGTCGCCTGACAGCTCATCGGATTTACGCCGGGAATTTGCGCGAGACCTTCTTCGATTGTTCGTCGATTCCGGTCGAGGTAGGAAACAAGCTCATCGACCCATTCAGCGCCTGCCGGTGAGTAGGCCGCCGTCGTCATAATTACACCAAAGCTGTTTTCATTTAAGGCGATAGCCGTTGCATTGTCTTGGTACTGCTTTCTTAGGTCTTTGTTCGGGATAATCACGTTTCCGGTATGGGTGCCCGCGATGTTGAACGTCTTAGACGGGGCCGTCAGCATTATCAGGATTTCTTCGCTATCCGAGGCTGCAAGCGGCATGGCGACGTGTTTTTGCCCTGGGTAGACCAGATCGTGATGAATTTCATCTGCCACCAAGAGCAAATCGTGCTTGCGGCAGAAATCCACGACTTGGCGTTGTTCGTCGACGGTCCAGACAGCGCCGCCCGGATTGTGGGGAGAGCAGAAAATTACTAGCTTTTCCGATCCGTCTAGAATGGCGTCGTAGCTGTCGAAATCCATTTTGTATCGACCATCTTCGATGACCAAAGGACACTCAACGACTTTGCGGCCCGATGCACGGGTGATACGGGCAAAGGAATGGTAAACGGGTGTGAACAGTACAACCCCATCGCCGGGCTTGGTGAAGGCATCCAGAACCATTCCAACGCCATTTCCCAACCCCGTGACGGTCGAGATCATATTGGGGTCAATCGACCAGCCGTGGCGGTTTTCCATCCACCAACAAATCGCATCGCGGTAGTCACTATCCGTCTTTGAACACGTGTAGCCATAAACGCCGTGATCCAGCATTTTGCGTACCGCATCCTGAATGCAATCGGGCGAACGGAAATCGGTATCCGCGACCCACATGGCAAGACCTTCGTCGCTTGATACACCGTACAGGCGTTCCATATCGTCCCATTTGTTGGAATTCATTGCTCTGCGGTCGATGGGCTGGTCAAAATTCATGGGGGTCTCCGTATCTTTCAGTCGCGGACGCTACTGATTTGTGCGGCATGTTCAAGGGGCGTTGCGGATTGTGCGAGCTTTGCTTACATCAACGGCATGAAGAGACAGATCCTAATTCACCCCGACCCGCGCCTGAAAAAGGTTGCCGATGCCGTGCCTGATATCAGTGACGAGCTGCGAATGCTTGCGGATGATATGCTTGAGACGATGTATGACGCACCAGGTATCGGGCTGGCAGCCCCTCAGGTGGGGGTTCTTGAACGCGTGCTGGTCATGGACTGCGTGGATAAAGATGAAGAGCCATCGCCAATTGTTATGTTCAATCCCGAAATCATCCTAAGTTCAGACGACGAGAATGTGCATGAAGAAGGCTGTTTGTCGATCCCTGACCAATTCGCCGAAGTTACCCGACCGGCCGAGGTTAAAGTTGCTTGGTTGGATCGAAACGGAACCCCTCAGGAACAGGAATTTGATGGACTTTGGGCGACTTGTGTACAGCATGAAATCGACCATTTAGATGGTAAGCTGTTTATCGACTACCTCAAGCCGTTGAAGCGCCAAATGATCACTCGAAAAATGCAAAAGCTGAAACGCGAATTGGCGCGTGAAAAGGCGTAACCCACGAATGGGAATGAAATGGCTGTAAGACCGTTCTTGAAGTGGCCTGACAAAAGGCTTCGCACTGCGGCTGAACCCGTAAACGAAATCACAGACGATATCCGCGAGATCTGGGCGGATATGATTGAAACCATGGATGCAATGCCCGGAGTTGGTCTGGCCGCCCCTCAAATTGGTGTGATGCTTCGGTTGGCCGTTGTTGACGCGTCGGATACGCGGTGCAAGGCTGTAAAGCTGGCCAATCCGGAAATCCTTCATTCGTCCGTTGAATTTCGCGATCACGAAGAAGCCAGTCCAAACCTTACTGGGGTGTCGGCGAAGATCACACGACCACGCGCCGTTACCGTTCGCTACATGAGCGAACACGGGATTATCGACCGTAAAGACTTTGTTGGTTTGGCGGCCACGTCGGTTCAGCATCAGATCGACCACTTGAACGGCAAAATGTATTTCGACCACCTCAGCCGTACGAAACGAGAGATGCTGATCAAAAAGGCGAGGAAGCTTCAGTGAGGTTGGTCTTCATGGGCACTCCGGAGTTTTCTGTTCCGGTATTGGATGCTCTGGTTGAAGCTGGCCACGAAATTGCTGCGGTGTACTGCCAGCCCCCCAGACCGGCTGGGCGGGGCAAGAAAGACCGCCCCACACCTGTCCATGCACGCGCCGAGGCATTGGGGTTGGATGTTCGCCATCCTGTTTCCCTGAAGTCCGAGGACGAAAAAACAGCATTTGCCGCGTTGAACGCCGATGCGGCGGTTGTTGTGGCTTATGGGTTGATCCTGCCTCAGGCGATATTGGACGCACCGAAGCACGGGTGCCTAAATATCCACGCTTCGCTGTTGCCGCGCTGGCGTGGGGCTGCGCCGATCCATCGCGCCATTATGGCTGGCGATGCGCAAACAGGTATCTGCATCATGCAGATGGAAGCAGGGCTGGATACTGGGCCAGTGTTGATGCGCGAGGCGACCAATATCGGCGCTGAAGAAACAACTTCCCAATTGCATGATCGCTTGTCGGCGATGGGCGCATCGCTGGTTGTTGATGCGCTGTCACAACTCGAAACGTTGGTTCCAACTGCCCAGTCGGACGATGGTGTGACCTATGCCTCAAAGATCGAAAAGACAGAGGCGCGGATTGATTGGACAGCCCCAGGGGCGGAAATTGACAGAAAAATCCGTGGGCTGTCTCCTTTTCCGGGTGCATGGTGCCTATATGGGGATGAACGGTTAAAGCTGTTGTCTTCAAAGCTTGCCAAAGGACAGGGCGAACCGGGTGCGGTTTTGAATGACGACCTGACCATCGCGTGTGGTGATGGAGCAGTTAAGATCACAAGCCTGCAGAGGGCAGGCAAAGGGGCGCAGCCAAGGGAAGTTTTCCTTCGTGGTTTGGCGATCCGAAAAGGGGAAAGGCTAGAGTAAGCATGTTTTTCACGTTGTTTGGCACGATGGCCATTGCAGGCATCATTGGCTACGCGTCCGAACGCTCTGGCTTTACCCGCAACGGCTATATCCCATCGATTATCATCTGTCTGGGCGGTGCGGTCTTGTTTTACTTTGTTGGCACCATGTTCCGGTTCGGGTTTGGAAGCCCGGGATTAAACGCGATCATTGCGTTCATAGGTGCCTTGGTCATCGTCCCAACACATTGGCGAAAGTAGGAGGATTTTATGAGCGTAGTTTGGTTAGTAATTATCGGGGCAGCTGCCGGATTTCTGGCGACGCGACTGATGAAATGGGAAGCCAACATAGTTGTGACCTTCGCCGTTGGGATTGCGGGCGCGTTGATCGGCGGACTGGTATTGCGCGGTCTGCTGTCGGCGATGGGTATGATGTCTGGTCTGGTGGGTGCAGTCCTAGGGGCTTTGGTGCTTGTTTGGCTTTGGCAAAAATATAACGGTAAGTCGGACAACTAAGCTGCGTTTGACCTAAGCTTTACGTAACAATTATTCGGACTAGATTCGCGCGACCCGATCGGCTGTCGCCCAGACTGACACGATGTGTCGCAGGCCCGAATTGCAGCAACCACTGTCTATCGTAGCTTGCTGGCAAGGGTTGCAATTTGTGGGGCTGGCATAAGTAATTGGGATATAAGAAGAAATTCAAATCTTTTACAAATTTACAGTATTAGCACGACTTGCGGTAACTAAATTTACAAAATCTCTTTGTTTTTCCATAGGTTTGCCCTCAAGTTTTCAAATATCGGTATTGTGCGCCTAAACGTAAAAAGGCTCGCTTTGGCGTAGTCTTGTGCTGAAACAAATAAGGCGACTATCGATGGACGGATCGAACACACCAGCTGCAGCTCCTGTACTTATCCTTTTGGGCCCCCCCGGTGCGGGTAAGGGAACGCAAGCGCGTATCCTTGAAGACAAATTTGGTTTGGTACAGCTTAGCACTGGCGATTTGTTGCGCGCCGCTGTTGCTGCAGGAACCGATGCGGGCAAAGCTGCCAAGGCAGTTATGGAAGCCGGCGGATTGGTGTCGGATGATATCGTGATTGCCATCCTGCGTGACCGTTTGACTGAAGATGATTGCGCCAAAGGCGTGATCCTTGATGGTTTTCCACGCACAACAGTTCAGGCGCAGGCGCTTGACACGTTGCTGGAAGAAACTGGTCAGAAGATCAACGCAGCGATCAGCCTTGAAGTCGATGATGCGGAAATGGTGACCCGTATTTCGGGCCGTTATACCTGTGGCAGCTGTGGTGAAGGTTACCACGACACATTTAAGCAGCCAGCCAATGAAGGCGTTTGCGACAACTGTGGTGGCTCAGAAATGAAGCGCCGTGCAGACGATAATGCCGAAACCGTTGGTCAACGGCTTGAGGCTTATCACGCACAGACTGCGCCGCTGATTACGTATTACGACGGGCAGGGGGCTTTGCAGCGTATTGACGCCATGGGCGATATCGACGCGATTTCCCAAGGTCTTGGGGCGATTGTAGAAGTCGCCACAGCCTAGCTGATCAAAGCCCCGGCAACGTTCGGGGCTTTTTTAAGCGAAGCTCAAATCGACGCTTCCGAAGTCGTCAAAATCAGCATGTATTTGTGAACCGGTTGGGCATTCCACGGGCCGGATGAAGCTGCCGGACAGGATGATCTGGCCAGCCTCAATCGATTGCCCGTATTGCGCCATGCGACGGGCAAGCCAGACTGAGCCTCCCCATCTGAACTGGTCCAGCGCTATGTTTAGAGAACGGAGGACCG
>CAYZAY010000056.1:0-15571 GCA_964476515.1 uncultured Rhodobacterales bacterium | reverse complement strand
GAGGCCAATCATGCACTAACAATCATCTTGGCCCAGTCAGATCAGGCTGCTCAGAGCATTGGCGGAAACTCACCTCAGATGGGCGTTTCGGCCCGCGTTCTTCTAAGCAACACAAGCAGCGATTTTAGTTTTGGCGGAGGTGCCACCTATTACGTCGGCTCTGGAATGCTCGGCTTTGACGCCATCGGTGGTTGGATGCAGAACGATATCATCATCGGCGGCGGCTACGACTTCGCAAGTTTCTCGCCTGTATTTACGCTGGGCTTCTACCAGTAACGCTATCTCTATGTCCGCCCGTCCATCGCGGGCGGACATATCCGGATCACCCCCGCGCCCTCATATCGCGCGGAGACATCCCGAATTCCCCCCTGAACGCCCGCGTCATTGCGCTTGCATTGTCATATCCGCAACGCCCAGCGATCTCGGCAATATCCAGCTCCGTGTCCAACACCAGCTTGCGCGCCTGAGACAGTCGCAAACGCCTATAAACTGCTTGCGGAGTTGCCTTCATTTCCTGCGCCATTCTCTTTTCCAGCCCTTTTTGAGTACTACCAACCCGCTTGGCAATGTCGGCAATCGTCATTGGCTCCTCGATATTTTCTTGCATGACAGCAACAGCCCGCTGAACCAATCGGCCTGACGGGGTACGAAACGGATGAAGCCGCCCACCATCCCCGACGGACATGAACAACTGTTCCACCTCTAAAGCCAGAAACGGATCATGCCGTTCCGAGATCAGACTTGTTACCAGCTCATAAGCCGCCATAGCGCCCGAACAGGTGATCCGGTCGCGATCAATCACGAACCTTTCGCGCACCACGTCCACATCGGGAAACATCTCTTCAAACGCGATCAGCTCTTCCCAGTGGATGGTCGAACGATACCCCTCAAGCAGCCCCGCATCCGCAAGCAGCCAGCTTCCAGTGTCCAATCCAGCAACAACCTTATGCCGTCGCGCCGCCGCCTTAAGGGCCCGTGACGCGTTCCAGCCAGCATGGGTGCGAAAATTGTAAGACGGCATGACAAACAAAAAATCGCCCTGCGCAGACGAAATCACCCCATCGGCAGAAACCTGCATTCCGCTAGAGCTTGTCGTGGCCTCTCCTCTCAACGTGTAAAACCGCCATTCATAAAGCTTACGGCGCGAAATCGTGTTCGCCGCACGCAACGGTTCGATCACATTGGCAAGGCAATGGTTCGAAAAATCATCGAAAAGCAAAACGTTTATAATTTCCGTCATCGGCCTAAAATTTTCCAATTCTGCACGATATACACCTAATTTCGCACATCACATCAAATCAAGCCCGTATTTGATTTCCCCATCAACCAAAGGGATAAAGCGATGCATTTTGGCCTATCTGAAGAACAAGAGATGATCGTCTCGACCGTCCGCAGCTTTGTGGAAAACGAGATTTACCCCTACGAGGCCGAAGTCGAACGCACCGGTCACGTGCCGCCCGAGCTTGGTGAAAGCATCAAGCAAAAATGCATCGACATTGGCTTTTATGCCTGCAATTTTCCCGAAGAAGTGGGCGGCGCTGGCCTGTCACACATGGATTTCACTTTGGTTGAACGCGAACTTGGCCGCGGATCAATGGCCCTCGCCCACTTCTTCGGTCGTCCGCAAAACATCCTGATGGCCTGCAACGAAGAACAGCGTGAACGCTATCTGCTTCCCGCCGTCCGAGGCGAGCGCATGGACGCGCTAGCCATGACCGAACCTGATGCAGGTTCAGACGTTCGCGGCATGAAATGCCAAGCAGTCCGCAATGGCGGCGATTGGGTCGTCAACGGCTCGAAACATTTCATATCAGGCGCAGAACACGCGGATTTCTTTATCGTCTTCATTGCCACCGGAGTAGACGACACCCCAAAAGGACCCAAGAAACGCATCACCACATTCCTTGTTGACCGCGACACCCCGGGCTTTGAAGCGCGCGAAGGCTATAATTCGGTCAGCCACAAGGGATACAAAAACTACATCCTGACATTCGACGATTGCCGCCTGCCCGACGCGCAGGTTCTGGGCGAAGTCGATGGCGGCTTTGCCGTCATGAACGAATGGCTCTACGCCACCCGCCTGACCGTTGCGGCGTTCTCGGTCGGTCGCGCGCGGCGCTGCTTCGACTATGCGTTGAACTATTCGGCCGAGCGCAAACAATTCGGCCAACCTATTGGCAAATTCCAAGGCGTCGGCTTTCAAATCGCCGACATGATAACCGAAATTGATGCCGCCGACTGGCTGACCCTCGCAGCAGCATGGCGTCTCGATCAGGGGCTGCCCTCAAACCGCGAGATCGCAAGCGCCAAGCTCTACGCCTCAGAAGCGCTGGCCCGCGTGACGGATACAACGCTTCAAATCTTCGGAGGAATGGGGTTGATGGACGACTTCCCAATCGAACGCTTCTGGCGCGACGCCCGTGTAGAGCGCATCTGGGACGGCACCAGCGAAATCCAACGCCACATCATCAGCCGCGACCTGTTGCGGCCACTGGGCGCGTAACCTTGTTTCGAATTGGCTTCGCCAATCCGACAGGGACGAGGGGCTCTGCCCCTCGCGCTCCCCGCGGTACTTTTTGCAAGATAAAGATGAGTGGCCCGGACTGGCTAACCCCCTGCCATTCAAGACAGGGGGCTTTACCTTGCACGGTCATCGGCTCCTCAGCCTGTACCGTATCGCTCAAGGTGACGACAGATGATTAAGATACCGTTGCTTTATCTTGCAATAAATACCTCCGCCGGAGGCGTCCTACCCCTCCAAATCACCCGAGCCATGACATGACCCGAGACCTTTCCCGCCTCTTTCGCCCGAAATCCATCGCCATCATAGGCGGCGGCGCGTGGTGTGCCTCGGTCATTGATCAATGCCACAAGATGGGGTTTTCAGGCGAAATCTGGCGCGTTCATCCCAAAGGTGGCGAGGGCATATTCCGCTCGGTCAACGAGCTGCCCAAAGCTCCGGATGCGGCTTTCGTCGGTGTTAACCGCTTTGCGACGATTGACGTGGTTCAACAGCTCTCGGCACTAAACGCAGGTGGCGCAGTCTGTTTCGCATCCGGATTTTCCGAAGCCGCTGCCGAGGATGCCGAGGCCACCAATCTACAGGCACAACTGTTGGAAGCCGCAGGGGACATGCCCATTCTTGGCCCCAACTGCTACGGGTTCATCAACGCGCTGGACGGGGCGCTTCTTTGGCCTGACCAGCATGGCTGTGCGCGGGTCGACAAGGGCGTCGCCATTCTGACGCAAAGTTCGAACATGGCCATAAACCTGACCATGCAAACACGGGGATTGCCCGTCGCCTATGCCGTCACATGTGGGAACATGGCGCAAACCACCCAAGCGGACATCGCTGCCGGACTTTTGGATGATCCGCGCGTAACAGCCATCGGGCTTCATATCGAAGGCTTTAGCAATCTTCGCGCATGGGAAGATTTCGCCCGCAAAGCCTATGCCCTTGGTAAACCCGTTGTCGCGCTCAAGGTCGGAAAAAGCGATCAGGCCAAAGCTGCAACGATTTCGCACACAGCTTCGCTTGCTGGCGGGGACGCAGGCGCACAAGCGCTATTGGACAGGCTTGGAATAGCGCGTGTGGACAGCCTCACCGGATTTTTGGAAACGTTGAAGCTACTGCATGTCTGCGGCCCTCTGCCCGACAACACAATCGGCTCGATCTCTTGTTCTGGCGGCGAAGCTAGCCTTGCAGCAGACACAGCACACGGCCGCAACTTGGTATTTCCTCCGCTGAATAAGCTGCAGAAAACGAACCTTGCAAATGCGTTGGGGCCGATGGTCGCCTTGGCCAACCCGCTTGATTATCACACCTATATCTGGCGGGACGAAGACGCGATGGCCAAAGCGTGGTCCGCCATGGCAGACCCCGGTATCGCTTTGCTGATGATCATTCTCGACTACCCCCGCGCAGATCGTTGTGACCCAAGCGATTGGGAATATGCCACCAACGCAGCGCTTAAAGTCCGACAGGGCACAGGAAGCAACGTCGCCGTCGTCGCGACCCTACCCGAGCTATTGCCCGAATCGACCTGCGAACGCTTGATGGCGGGCGGTGTTATCCCGTTGCTTGGCCTGAGTGAAGCCATAGACGCAGCCGAAGCCGCATCGTCCCTAAGAAAGCCAACCGACCTTGAACTTTGCATCCCCGGCGATGCAGTCGGGTGCGAGACATTAACCGAAGCCGCTGCCAAATCGGCCCTAAACGCCCACGGCATCGCTATCCCCAAGTCTTCCAACGGTTCAGACCCCGCCCCTATGGCTGACGACATCGGCTATCCCGTCGTCCTCAAAGGCGAAGGCATCGCCCATAAGACCGAGGCTGGCGCCGTCGCGTTGGGCCTGATGACCGCAGATCAGGTGCGCAAGGCCGCCCAAGCCATGCCGACCGACAGCTTTCTGGTCGAAGAGATGGTCACCGGCACGGTTGTTGAACTGATCATCGGGGTTACACGTGATCCGGCGCACGGTTTTGTACTGACGATCGGGGCCGGTGGCATCCTGACGGAAATCCTAAAAGACACCGCATCGCTTTTGATCCCATCAAACAACGACCAGTTCATCAACGCCGTTCAATCGCTTAACTGCGCGCCCTTGATCAACGGATATCGCGGCAAACCGGCGGCGGACTTCGACGCCATTGTTGACGCGATCAACGCCGTCCAGTCATACGTTCTTGAAAACTCGGCCACGCTCAGCGAAGTTGAGATCAACCCGCTTCTTTGCACACCTGATCGCGCTGTGGCAGCTGACGCCCTTATTAGAAAGGCCCCATAATGTCTCCTATCAAAACCCGTCGCGACGGCGCCATACTTGAGATCACATTGGATCGCCCCAAAGCAAACGCCATTGATCTGGCAACCAGCAAAATCATGGGCGATACGTTTCTTGAATTCAGGGATGATCCAGACCTGCGCGTTGCGATCATCACGGGCGGGGGGGACAAATTCTTTTGCCCCGGCTGGGATTTGAAGGCCGCTGCAGATGGTGACGCAGTAGACGGAGACTACGGTGTCGGCGGTTTCGGCGGTCTTCAGGAAATGCGCGACATGAACAAACCGGTTATTGCAGCCGTGAACGGCATTGCCTGCGGTGGCGGGCTAGAGCTTGCGCTGTCTGCCGATATCATCATCGCCGTAGACCACGCCAGCTTCGCCCTGCCCGAGATCCGGTCAGGAACCGTGGCTGACGCTGCCAGTGTCAAACTGCCCAAACGCATTCCTTACCACATCGCGATGGAACTGCTGCTAACCGGTCGCTGGTTTGACGTGGACGAAGCCAACCGCTGGGGTTTAGTGAACGAAATCGTCACCGCAGATCAGCTGATGGATCGTGCATGGGAACTGGCACGTCTGTTGGCGTCGGGCCCGCCATTGGTCTATGCCGCCATCAAGGAAATTGTCCGCGACGCCGAAGACAGCAAGTTTCAGGACGCTATGAACCGCATTACCAAAAGCCAATTGGCCTCGGTGGAAAAGCTTTACCGGTCGGAAGATCAACTGGAAGGCGCCAAAGCTTTCGCCGAAAAACGCGACCCGATTTGGAAGGGACGCTAGGCATTTTCACATCGTAAAAACGAATTTTTATTCGAATAACCGCCATGTCGATACATAAAATTTACCGCAGTTAGAGCCCAAGTCACATTCATTCGGGCTCGACGACAGGAAGCGTTTTGTTTCAACCTGTACTACGGCACTTTTGCTTGGGCTTTTCCTGTCGCTGCCGATTAGACGACTACAGATATGATCCAGTTTCAGTTACCTATGCAGCAGTTTAACGAATTGCGCTCGATCGACTAACAATTCCTTACTAGAGATGCCCAAAAGCGCAGTTCCAGCGCTACGGCATTTGTACCATTTCAAGGTACAAATATTACAAATGTCATCAAACGCACTTGTCCGCCGATGTGGTGTCGCTTTGATTTGGTCGAAGAAGGATGGTGCTGCAGGGGAGGATTGAACTCCCGACCTCTCCCTTACCAAGGGAGTGCTCTACCACTGAGCTACTGCAGCCTGCACAGCTTATGTGTGGCGGGTGATTAGCCCCAATCCTGCGATGGTGCAAGCGTAATCTGGACCCTTTTTTCTGTCTGGGTTACAGAGGCTGGCATGAATGAAAAAAACAAGCCTGAGACATCCCGAAACAAGGGAAATTCCCGTGACGACCGACTGAAGGCGGCGCTTAAGTCCAATATGGCAAAGCGAAAAGCGCAAATCAGGGCTAGGTCCACCGAGAATAAATCAGACTCAGAAAGCAAAGGCTAAGGCAGATGGATTCGATTCTCGTAACTGGAAATGGGCCGCTTAGCGGTCAGGTGCCGATTGCTGGTGCCAAAAATGCCTGTCTTGCTTTGATGCCAGCAACTTTGCTCAGCGAAGAACCGCTGACCCTGACCAACGCCCCGCGCCTATCCGACATCAAAACGATGACCGAGCTTTTGCAATCCCTTGGCGCCGAAATCTCGACCCTGCAAGATGGCAAAGTCATAGCAATGTCGAGCCATAGCCTAACCAGCCCCAAAGCCGATTACGAGATCGTCCGCAAAATGCGAGCGTCGAACCTTGTGCTGGGTCCGTTGCTTGCACGCTGGGGTGAGGCAGAAGTTTCCTTACCTGGTGGCTGCGCCATTGGGGCGCGCCCAATGGATTTGCACATCGAAGGCATGGAGACTCTAGGCGCCGAGGTTGAGCTTCGCGACGGTTATCTCCACGCCAAAGCCCCTACAGGAGGCTTGCAGGGTGGTGTTTACAACATGCGCTTTGCATCCGTAGGCGCGACCGAAAACTTCGTTATGGCGGCATCGCTTGCCAAAGGAACGTCGGCTCTAAAGAACGCGGCCCGCGAGCCCGAGATTGTTGACCTCGTGTCCTGCCTTAAGAAAATGGGCGCTCAGATCGAAGGCGAAGGCACGTCCGAGATCACGATCCAAGGCGTCGACAGTCTGGGCAGCGCAACCCACGAAGTGGTCACGGACCGTATTGAACTTGGCACCTATATGCTGGCCCCTGTGATTGCTCGCGGCGAGGTCGAATGCATTGGTGGGCGTCTGTCGTTGGTCGAGGCGTTCTCGGCCAAGCTAGACGCGGCTGGTGTTGATGTCAGCGAAACCGATAAGGGTCTGCTGGTGCGCAGGCGCTCTGACCGGATCAAGGCCGTGGACATCGTCACCGAACCCTTCCCCGGTTTTCCGACCGATTTGCAGGCGCAAATGATGGCCGTTCTGACAACCGCTGACGGTACATCCGTGCTTGAGGAAAAGATCTTCGAAAACCGCTTCATGCACGCGCCCGAGCTGATGCGCATGGGCGCACAGATCGACGTCCACGGCGGCACAGCGACTGTGACAGGCGTTGAAACCCTTCGCGGCGCGCCTGTCATGGCGACCGACCTTCGGGCCTCGGTCTCGCTGATCCTTGCGGCTCTGGCGGCCGAGGGCGAAACCTTGGTCAAGCGCGTTTACCACCTTGATCGAGGCTACGAGCGGGTTGAAGAAAAGCTTGGTCAGATCGGCGCAAAAATCGAGAGGGTTCAGGGATAATGACCCGCGACGCAAGCTTTGCCGACGGTCAAGAAAAGCCGATAAACATCGCCGCTTTGGATGGCGAAGACCTAAAGGTGCTGTCCGCGCTGGTGCAAGATGCCGTGTATCCGATTACCGAAATGCAGTGGGATGCAAAAGCCCGCCGGTTTGGTATTCTGGTCAACCGATTCCGGTGGGAGCTGTCCGCGTCATCCGCAACAAAACCCGAACGTGTTCAGTCGGTGTTCGCGGTGGAAAATGTCACGAAAATTGCGTCTCAGGGTATCAACCGACAGGACCAGGATGTTGTTCTTTCGATCCTATCCCTTGAGTTTGAACAAACCGATGAAACCTCTGGCAATCTGACGATCCAACTGGCAGGAGACGGCGCAATCAGGCTTGCTGTTGAAGCCATGGAATGCCGACTAAAGGATGTCACGCGCCCCTACGGTGCACCGTCTGGCAGCGTTCCTACGCACGAATAGTCTACGTCTAGGCTTCTTAAAATTGCATAGGCGGTACGGCGTAGGCCGCTCAGGCCTTATTCGGGCGTAGCAATAATCTTAGCTTTTTGCCCTTTGTAGAACGCCGCAACGTCTTCGGGGACGTCTGATGCTGACGATGCTCCAATAACCACACCTTCTGCACCGTAGCTTTCAGCACGCTTTTTTTGGATCCACGCTCGGCTGATGGTGGTGCGTGCGCTTGGCCGTCGGAACCATTCGTTCAGATGCTCATACATCGCTGCGATTTGCGACTGGTGATCCAGGCTGTCCCCAAGGTCTTGCAGTTCGTTGGGGTCGCTAACCAAATCAAACAACATGGGTCGATGATCAGTTTCGAAATGGATAAGCTTCCATTCCCGATTTGCTACCATGAACATACGGGACTTCTTTTCATCGCTATCAAGAGCTTTCCCAAGCCCTGTTCCAGCAAAATCGTATTCGCAAATCACGTAGTCGCGGAACGTGTCGGCCTGTTGTCCATGAAGGATTGGTACAAGCGACTTACCCTCCAATACGTGATCGAGACCCTTGGCATCACCCCCAGCCACATCCACAAAGGTCGGAACAAGGTCGATAAGCTCGACCAGATCGTCGCTGACTGTTCCCCGTGTTGCGTCAGCCTCATCCGACGGGTCAAAAATGATCAGCGGGATTTTCGTGCTGCAATCCTGGAAAAACGTCTTTTCACCCAGCCAGTGGTCGCCCAGAAAATCCCCGTGATCCGAGGTTAGGACAATCATCGTTTCCTGCAATCTGTCCGTCTTTTCCAGCCAATCCAGAAGCACCCCGATTTGGTCGTCGATCTGTTTGATCAGCCCCATATAGGCACGAAGAACTTTGCCGCGTGTTTCGTCTTGGGAAAACGCGTTGCCAACCTTTGAATTCATCATCGTCTTAAGCACCGGATGTGCGTTGCTACGTTCATCATCCGAACGGTTTACGGGTAGAAAATCCTGAGGGCCGTACATACTGGCGTAAGGTTCCGGTACGATATAGGGCCAATGCGGCTTGATCAGACTAAGATGACAGCACCACGGGGTATCGCCTTGGGCTTTGATAAAATCCATGCCCCGGCGCATCATATAGGGCGTTTCACTGTCTTCTTCACGGATGTTCGCCGGAAGGTCAGAGTTTTCCAGAAACCAGCCGGAAAGAACGTTGCCGTCTTTATCGACACCCGAATTCGCATAATCGTGCCAAGGGTTGTCGCCCTCATATCCTTTGGAGCGAAGATATTCATTATACGCAAGCGCACCGCGTTCGTCGTATAACCCATTTGGACCTTCGGGCCGCATACCGTCGTCGCGCTCAAACACATCGAAACCGCATTCAGCGACGCGCTGACCAATGGTGCTGTCAGGGTCTATCCGAAGGCGTTCCATGCCTTTGATATCGGCTTCCATGTGGGTCTTGCCCACAAGCCAGCAATCCATACCGCTATCGCGAAGGTGGTCCCCCATCGTCAATTCACCGACTTTTAGGGGCACTTTGTTCCAGCTTGCGCCGTGGCTGCTGGCGTACCTGCCGGTATAGGTCGACATCCGCGATGGGCCACAAAGAGGAGACTGAATATAAGCCCGATCAAAGCACACGCCCATATTGGCTAGGCGAGCAATATTCGGCGTATCCAGATGAGGATGCCCGTAGCAACTTAGATAATCCCAGCGCAGTTGATCAAACATGACGAAGAGAATGTTCTTGGCTTTGGTCAACAGGGCATCTCCGGAGCATTACTTCACTTGTGAAGTTTTAGGTCCGAAGATGCCCGCTGTATAGCGTTTTCTTAGCGCGGTCTTAGTCGCGAATACGTTCCCGCAAACTAGTTGATCACTAGCTCTGGCCCCATGACCGCATTGGGAAGTACGGTTGAGATCCAAGGAATGTACGTCACCATAATCAGGAAGATGAACATGATACCAAGGAACGGCAGCGCAGCCCGAACAACGCCCATCATGGACATATTGGCGACACCCGCAGTGACGAATAGATTAAGGCCGACAGGTGGCGTGATCATCCCGATTTCCATGTTTACAACCATGATGATGCCCAGATGGATCGGGTCGATCCCAAGCTCCATAGCAATCGGGAACACCAGCGGTGCGACGATAACCAACAGGCCAGATGGCTCCATAAACTGACCCCCGATCAACAGGATAACGTTGACCACGACCAAGAACATGATTGGGCCGAACCCAAAGGCAAGCATTGCCTCGGTGATTTTCTGGGGAACCTGTTCGTCGGTAATAACGTGCTTAAGTAGCAGCGCGTTCGCGATCACAAACATCAGCGCGATGATCAGCTTACCCGCATCACGAAGCGTGTGAATCGTGTCGGGGTGCCAAAGTGCCGTGACAAGCGCATGGGGCTTGGTCAAAAGCGATCCGCCTTTGGCGAGTGGTCCCATGTCGCGATAGATGAAGCTTGCAACGATGAAAGCGTAAACCGATGCAACGGCGGCGGCTTCTGTCGGCGTAAAGATAGCACCCGTCACCCCCGGGATACCGTAGATCCCGACCATGATGATCCCGATCAGCAAAAGACCCCAGACAGCGTCTTTGAAGCTTGTGATAATCTCGCCCACACCTTTGAATTCACCCGCAGGCATATTCTTGATCCGCGCCATAATATAGATGCCGATCATAAGCATCGTACCGGCAAGCAAACCGGGGATGACGCCAGCTAGGAACATCCGGCCAACAGATACTTCAACCGCAGCGGCGTAAACCACCATGACGATCGAAGGCGGAATAAGGATACCAAGCGTACCCGCATTGGCGATAACACCGGCGGCGAATTCCTTGGTATAGCCAACCTGACGCATAGCGGCGATCACAATTGTTCCGATAGCCACAACAGTTGCAGGCGAAGACCCGCTGAGGGCCGCGAAAATCATACAAGCCAACACACCTGCGATGGCAAGACCTCCACGGAAGTGCCCGACAAGCGCAATTGAAAAGCGGATAATGCGCTGTGCCACACCACCGGTCGACATGAACGACGACGCCAGAATGAAGAACGGAATGGCCAATAGGGTGGAATGGCCCTCAAAGGCTTCAAAAATCGTCTGCGCAACCGAGGCGAGCGAGCTGTCAGAGAACAGCAGCAGGAAGACAATTGAAGAAAACCCGAGCGACACCGCGATAGGCACGCCAATCAACATAAGGCCAATGACCATCGCAAAAAGAGCTAGCACATCCATCAGTCGATATCCTTCATCTTAGCGGCAGCTTCGGCCACATCATCTTCTGCTTCATGGCTTACGATCAAAAGGTCTTGTTCTTTGTTCCAAACCCGTAGAGCGGCCTGACAAAAACGAAGTGCCAGCAGTGCCATAGATAGTGGCAGCACGAGGTAGGGAACGACCTTTGGAAGTTTCTCGTACATGTCACCGTCATTAAACACGTCTTCCAGCCAGCGCATGAAGAACGGCACAGGGATATCCTGAGTCTCGTACCAGCCCCGACCGCGGGAATTTTCTACAAAGCCGGTGGGAAACCACCGACCTTCGGTTGGTGGAAGGTTTGCGTATGGGGCCCAGTAGTCCCAAGCGCCCTTCAACAACAAAAGCGAATAAGCCAAACAGACGGCGATCACCACAAAGCTCATCAAGCGACGAACGTTTTGGGGTGCAAGATTAACGATAGCGTCAACGCCCAGATGAAGCGTCTTTTTCACAGCATAACTCGCGCCTAAAAGAACCAGCCATGCGAACAGGAACACTGTCAGCTCAAGGGCATAAAATATGTTGGAGTTGAAGCCATACCGAGCAACGACATTGGCAAATGTCATCAAAGTCATCACTCCGAGGATTACCGCAATTGCTGTTTCCTCGATCCGGTCGATACGTGAAGTTGGTCCGTGGTTGAGCGACATGTCTTCGTTCCCTTCCCTAAAATTTCAATCGGGCGCCGATCACCGACCAGCGCCCGAAGAAGTCTTTCTAAACGATCTTAGTTGGCCAGTTCAGCGTTGATCGCTTGAGCAGCGTCAATGTTGTCCTGTCCTACGTCGCCAGCGAACTTAGCCCAAACTGGTTTCATCGTTTCAACCCATTCAGCGCGCTGATCAGCGGTCAGGGTGCGAACGACGCCACCTGCGTCAATGATCGATTGCTTGGCGCCATCGTTGACTGCGGTTGATTCCTTGTTCCGTGTTTCCGTAACCTCGGCCACGATTGTCAGGAACTGATCGCGTACATCAGCGTCAAGCGTATCGAGCCAATCAACGCTGGTCACTAGCAGATAGTCGATGATGCCGTGGTCGGTTTGGGTGGTTCCGTCCTGAACTTCAAAGAACTTCTTGCCGAAGATGTTCGACCAGGTGTTTTCCTGACCGTCAACAACGCCCTGTTGCAGTGCACCGTAAACCTCAGAGAACGCCATTTTCTGTGGCGAACCACCGATAGCTTCCATCTGAGCAACCAGAACGTCAGACGACTGAACCCGGAATTTCAGGCCATTTGCATCTGTTGGGCTGATCAGCGGCACGTTGGCCGACATTTGCTTCATGCCGTTGTGCCAATACGCCAGACCTTGAAGCCCGCGCTTTTGCATGCTGTCGAGCATGCCCTGCCCCGCATCCGAGCCTTGGAAGGCTTCAACCGCGTTGATGTCGTTAAACATGAACGGAAGGTCAAAAATGCGGAACTGCTTGGTGAATTTTTCAAACTTGGAAAGCGAAGGCGCGGCAAGCTGAACGTCGCCCTGCAACATGGCTTCTAGAACCTTGTTGTCATTGTACAGTGTGGAGTTCGGGAAAACTTCCATACACATGGTGCCGTTCATTTCGTCGTTGACCCGCTGTTCCAACAGTGACGCAGCAATCCCTTTAGGGTGCTTGTCGGTGTTGGTTACGTGGCTGAACTTGACGACGATTTCACCGTCATCACATCCCGCGGATGCCACCGCTGGGACGGTTGCAAGTGCTGTCATGCAGACTGCAGTAATAAGCTTTTTCATTGGTATCTCCCTAGTAAAGCGCAGCTAAACGCCATGTGCCACTAAAACAAAGCTATGGAGTCATTGTCGCAAGCGTAATTTTGGATCAAAAATTTATTGTTTAATTACATTGCATTACAATACCTTCACGTTCCAAAAACCAGTTCTGTCCGAAATATCGGACAGAACTTCTTGCCAAGCACGACGTTGGAAACATAGGCATGAAAGGCACAACAAGCGGAGCGCACCTAGCTTGATTCGATCCCTGATCATAACAATTGCCATCTATCTGGCGGTGTCGACGGGCATTTCCTATTGGGTGTATCAAAACGCATTCCAGAGCAGGCTTGAGATTGAACGCGCCCGCGGCGAAGTCCGACTTTCCGAAGCAACAAGCCGCCTTCGTGGGCAATTGGACGTGTACCGCGCCCTTGCCAACCTCGTGGGTCGCGATAGTGAATTGGAAACGGTGTTGAAACTGGGTTCGAGCACAGCGATCAAAAACAAGCTGTCCCAGCTCAGCCTGACCTATGGCGCGGGCGAGATCAATCTCGCCGATGTTCACGGAAGGGTCGTCGCGTCTTCAGACACAGACTCAGATAAAAAAAGACGCCCCTATTCAAGCAGCCTTATCAACGCGGCGCTAAATGGGCGTTTGGGCAGCGAACAGGCTATCGAAGAAAATCAACGACTGTTCCGCTTCAGTATGGGCGTCCGTGAAAGCGACGGCGGTGGGACTATCATCGGTGCAATCGTTGTCTCTGTCGATCTGGCGGCCCTTGAATTCGAATGGCCAGTGTCACCTGAACCGATCATATTCCTTGATGCTGACAACCGGATTTTTTCAGCCAACCGGCCAGAGCTTTTGCTTCTCAGGGCTGACGAAGGGCCTGAACAAGCCCGATTGCCTTTGGAACAAATCACCAGAACTGGGGACACACCCCTTTGGCGCTTCGGAACGGGCGACATATCTGAAGTTCAGGTTTTGTCGCATTATGTCCCGCATCTGAATCTGACCGCCCAAATTTTGCTGGATACCGTAGACGCGCGGGCAACGGCGCAACTTCGGCTGATGTTGGCGGCTGCCTTGCTGTTGGCACTGGGGTTGGTCGGGACCGTCTTTTTACAACAAAGACGGCGCTTGACGCTTGAGTCTCAGCATTCCGCAACGCTGGAAGCCCGCGTGGAATCCCGCACAGCAGAGCTAAGAGCCGCCCAAGATGAACTGGTAGAAGCATCAAAACTTGCCGCCTTGGGAAGGCTTTCAGCAGGGGTTAGTCACGAACTAAATCAGCCGCTGGCTACGATAATGAATTTTGCCGAAAACGGACGGAGATTTGTTGAAAGGGGTCGACCCGAAAAAGCCGAAGAAAACCTTGGTGAGATAACAAAACAGGTGCGTCGGATTACCCGCATCATTGGCAACCTCCGCGCATTTGCCCGGCAGGAAATCACCCCGACCGAAGTGATTGATCTTGGCGAAGTCGTTAACGACGCAATCGAGCTCTCAAAAGCAGATCTGGAACAGGCCAAAGTCCAGCTGTCGATAAATATCCCTTCAGAACCGGTTATGGTTATTGGCGGCTTGGTCAGGCTTGAACAGGTGGTCTTAAACCTCATTTCAAACGCCGTTGACGCCATGCAAACCAAGCCCGAAAAGGTTCTGACGGTAGCCCTTACCGCGTCCGAACGCATCGCGCGAATAGCCATATCCGATACCGGTGGCGGCATCGAAGAACCGGATCGGGTATTTGAACCTTTCTATACAACCAAGGAACTTGGGGCGTCCAAAGGTCTTGGGATGGGTCTTGCCCTATCCCACGGAATAATCGGGCTCTTCGAAGGTCAACTAAGCTGTAAAAACATTGAAACCGGCGCGCAGTTTGTCATTGCGCTTCCTCTGGTGGAGGACTCAAAATGATACGCAAAGTACTGATCATCGAGGACGACCCCGACCTTCGTGCATCGATCGAACAAATGCTTGAATTAGAGGACTTAATCCCAATCCCCACCACGTCGTTTATTCAAGCCAAGCGTTCAATCAGGTCAAATTTTCAAGGCGTCATCCTGTCGGACATCAGAATGCCAAACTACGACGGCTTTGACGTTTTACAATTCTGTCAGGCCCGCGACGCAGAGCTTCCGGTTGTTTTGTTGACGGGCCACTCGGATGTTCCAACGGCGATGCGGGCGATGAAAGAAGGCGCTTATGACTACCTTGAAAAACCCTGTGAAACGGAACGATTGATCGACACTCTGCACAGGGCTCTGGCTCATCGAACTCTCGTGTTGGAAAACCGCTCTTTCAAAAAAGAAGTTGAGGAACGCGATTCAGAACTGGGTGACGGAACGCTTTCAGAGCGCATGGAAAACGCAGAAAAAATGATCATAGAAAATGCTCTGGCTGCAGAAGGCGGAAAAGTTTCCCTTGTCGCCAAGCGCCTAGGGGTGCCGCGAAATACGCTCTACGATAGAATGGCCCGCCTAAAAATTGTCGCTAAAGCCTATCGCGACACGAAGGGACCCGAGGCTGAGGAATAGCCTGGACTTGTCGCGTTTGCGTTCCGGTCTCTCAGTTCATTTAGGCGGCCTTTCGT
>CAYZAY010000055.1:7040-16143 GCA_964476515.1 uncultured Rhodobacterales bacterium | reverse complement strand
GGCAAAGCCCTTACCCGTTAACCCGCCATTTATCTTCCAACTTCTCGATTGCCGTGATGCGTTCCGCTGTTTTTGGGTGGCTCAACAACCATGCGGGCGCGCGGCCAGCATTGGATGCGGTCAGCTTTTCAAGTTTCTCAAACAGTGATTTTTGTGGCGCGGTGCCAATACCTGCTTTCGTCAAAAGCGCTGCCGCATATTCATCGGCTTCATATTCATCGCTGCGCGATAATCTGGCGGCGAGTAGGCTGGTCAAACCACTTGCAATGTAAACGCCGATGCCCGGTAGAAACCGTGATAGGACCATACCAAGCGCCGCGCGCATCGCGTTTTGACCGGAAAAATCAATCATCCGTCGCCGCGAATGACCCAAGGCCACATGGCCAAGTTCATGGGCAATAACACTGGCCATTTCGTCAGCCGTAACATCACCTTCGACAAACTTCTTATAGAACCCACGTGTGATGAATATCCGCCCGTCGGGTGCAGCAAGCCCGTTTACAGGGTCGATTTCACAGATGTTCACCCTGACTTTGGGCAAATCCAGAGCCTCTGCAAGTTTGGCAATCAGCCCGCGAAGTTTTGGATCGGCAAGTTCAGTCGATTTTTCATCAAGCTCGCGCGACGTTCGCCAAGCAGAAAAACGATAAGCCACATAGCCATAAAGAAGCGCAATAAGTATCGGGGTGAAGCTAAGCATATAACCTATATGGTTTCACTGGCCTGTTCAGGCAAGCGCTTCTCGGGATTGAGGTCTTTGGCTCCCAAAGATTTGACGATCCAGAACAGCATTGCACCGGCCAAAGCAAAGGCTGCAATCGCACCCAAAGTATTGCCAGCATACTGAGACGCTAGCGTTAGATTGGACGCAAAGAGATAACCAAACGAGACATAGATCGTCACCCAAATGGTTTCACCCAAAGTGGCCCAAATAGTAAATCGGACCCCACCGAGCTTCGCAGAACCAGCGATAAAGTTCACATAAGGTCCCAACGGCGCAAACAGCCAAGTTGAAAAGAAAACGCCAACTCCGCCGTGCTTATCCACCAGTTTTGTAGCGCGGTCGGCTACCTTTTTGCGGGCTGGTGATTTGGACAACCGTTCGATCAGTTGGGTGCCACCCCATCGACCGATGTGAAACCCCACTTGGTCCCCCAGTATAGCGCCGGCCAGTGCGCCACCGTAGACCTGCCAAAGAACCAAATCTTCACTCGCGACAAACGCGCCTGCGGTGATCATCATGATTGAGGTCGGGATTGGAACAAGAAGGCAGGACAAAAAGGCACAAGCCAGCAGAAACCCAGCCCCGCAGGTGGTGACGAGAGCGATGATTTCGGTCATTTGCTCTCACGATCTGTTTTGCGGTCTTCCAGAAACTTTAGAATTTCGAGTTCCAGTTCTTGGATGAGCGCTTCAACGTCGATACCTCGGCTATCCGCGATTTGCTGAAGATTGTCGGGACGTCCGCTTCGCTTTTCAATCTCTAGAAATTCACGCATCACCTCTGGCGGAACTTTCCAATTTCGGGAAATGAACCGTGGCGTCATCCATTCTTCGATCTGGGTCGCTTTTTGGGGTGGGCCGTCAAAAGCGTCGATGATCAATCGCGTCGTGAACCCAAGCGCAAGGGTTAGGCTTATCGCGAAGACAACAGTCGCAATGGGTGCTGAGGAATACGCACGTTTAAGCTGCCTGATCATAAATTATCCCTGTGCGCTTGTTTGTTAATACGTACCACCGGGCGCAATCCGTCGAAATAAAAAACGCCCCGCGGTGGGCAGGGCGTTTCTAAAAGCATATCGGGCTTGATCACTTAAGGATCGAACGGCCCGCGTATTCAGCAGTTTCGCCCAGCATTTCTTCAATGCGGATCAACTGGTTGTATTTCGCCAAACGGTCTGAGCGTGACAGCGAGCCGGTTTTGATTTGACCGCAGTTGGTTGCTACAGCGAGGTCAGCAATCGTGGCGTCTTCGGTTTCGCCCGAGCGGTGCGACATCACGTTGGTGTATCGTGCACGGTGCGCCATATCGACGGCTTTGAGTGTCTCGGACAGCGATCCAATCTGGTTCACCTTCACCAGCATCGAGTTTGCAACACCTTGCGCGATACCATCGGCCAAACGGGTAGGGTTGGTTACGAACAGATCATCGCCAACCAGCTGGACTTTGTCGCCGATTTTGTCGGTCAGCATTTTCCAACCATCCCAATCGTCTTCGTCCATGCCATCTTCGACCGAGATAATCGGATAGTCGGCGCAAAGATCAGCCAGATACTGGGCGTTTTCCTCTGACGTCAGCGATTTACCTTCGCCAGCCAGTTCATATTTGCCGTCCTTGTAGTATTCTGACGACGCACAATCGAGTGCTAGGTAGATTTCTTCGCCCGGCTTGTAACCTGCTTTTTCAATCGATTTCATAACAAAGTCCAAAGCAACACGGGTGCTTTCAAGGGCAGGGGCGAAACCGCCTTCGTCCCCAATACCGGTGTTGTAACCAGCCGAGGACAGTTCTTTCTTCAAGGTGTGGAAGACTTCGGCACCCATGCGGATAGCTTCTTTCACGTTCGCTGCCGAAACCGGCATGATCATGAATTCCTGAATGTCGATTGGGTTATCCGCGTGCTCACCACCGTTGATGATGTTCATCATCGGAACCGGCAGAACGCGGGCCGAGGTGCCACCGACGTAACGATATAGCGGCTGGGCAGTGAAATCCGCAGCGGCTTTAGCAGCAGCAAGCGACACACCAAGGACTGCGTTCGCGCCAAGGCGGCTTTTGTTTGGGGTGCCGTCGAGTTCGATCATCGCGGCGTCCAGCAATTGCTGTTCAGTCACGTCCATGCCGACCAATTCTTCAGCAATCTCTCCGTTTACGGCAGCGACCGCTTCCAGCACGCCTTTGCCTAGATAGCGATCTTTGTCGCCGTCGCGTTTTTCAACAGCTTCGTGGGCACCAGTTGATGCGCCCGAAGGAACAGCTGCGCGTCCCATGGTGCCGTCTTCTAGGATTACGTCAACTTCGACCGTTGGATTGCCCCGGCTGTCGAGGATTTCGCGGCCGATAATGTCGATAATGATGCTCATGGCTGAAGGTCCCTTAGGTCAGCAGTAAATTTGCGCGTTCTATAGCAGCGTTAAGCGCAAAGGTGAACAGCGGACGATAGCGCTAACAATATTTGCCTTTAAGGCGTGCAGGAATTGTTAGCGTCGCAACCTGTTTTCGCGCCAAAAGGTAAACAAACCGGTAGCGATAATAATGGTCGATCCAATGATCGTCATGGTATCCAGCGATTCGGAGAACACGATCATTCCAAGGATGATCGAAAAGATTAATCGCGTGTACCGAAAGGGCATAATAGCGGATGCATCTGAACCGCGCATGGCTGCGACAATTGCATAATAACCGGATGCCCCGAACAGAACTGCGAGTGGCATTAAGTACATGGCACTGCCCGACAGGGGTGTGAATTCAGCCGTCAGCAGCGTTATCGGCGCGCCGACGATTGCGAGCGTAAAAAACGCAAAGAATGCCACAGATATGGATGGAACGGATTTCGGAACAAAGCGTGTCAACAGATCTCGTGCGGCTACGGCTGCAACTGCTACTAATGACCAAAGGGCTGCAGGTTGAAAGCTGTCAAACCCTGGGCGGATGACGATTAAAACCCCGATAAAGCCGACAGCAATCGCGGACCATCTGCGCCAACCTACTGGTTCTTTCAAAAAGACCGCAGCACCAAAGGTTATTGCAAGAGGTGTTGCCTGAAACACGGCAGCGGTAACCGAGAGATCGACCTTTGAAAGCGAGATGACATAAGCACCCGCCGCCACAGTCTCAGCCAAAGATCTTGCCAAAAGTACCTTGCTGGAAAACAACTCGCGAAGATTTAACCGCCCCTTAATGTTTGCCAGAACACCAAAAACCAGCGAACCACCTATGCCCAGCATGGTTATGATTTGCCATTGCGCGAACGAACTGGTCAGCAGCTTGATAAAGGTGTCTTCAACCGCAAAGAACAACATTGCTGCGGTTAAAAGAAGAATGCCGTTTACGTTGTTCATGAGGATCGTCCGTTACTGTCGAGCTAGCTCAACAGTAGAAACGCACCCGCCACAAGAGCGATTATTTTTTTATCGGAACGCCATATAGTTCTAGCTTGTGGCCCTTAAGCTTATAGCCGAGTTTTTGCGCAATTTTTTCTTGTAGCGCTTCAATCTCAGGATCAACAAATTCAATGACTTGGCCGGTATTTATGTCGATTAAATGGTCATGGTGCTCGCGTTCGGCGTCCTCGTATCGGGCGCGACCATCGCCGAATTCGACTCGCTCAAGAATGCCCGCTTCTTCAAACAATTTTACCGTCCGATAAACAGTCGCGATCGAAATATTCGGATCGCGCGCAGAGGCACGGGCAAACAGTTCTTCGACGTCAGGATGATCGTCAGACGATTCCAGCGTTTCCGCGATAACGCGCCGCTGACCCGTCATTCGTAGGCCCTTGGCCTCGCACCGTTCGGTGATTGTTTCGCTCATCTCGACCCCAAATGCATTTGCGCCACAGGTCTACCCGTGGCGCAAGATGATTTCCAGACTTTTGAGCAGCTTAGTTTAAACGTCAGTAAGCTCTTTTTCGTGAAGCCATTCAGCGTGCTTGGGGGCTTTCTTGGTTTTGGACCATTCCTCAAGCATTTCCCACTTCACCGTATCCAAACGGGCAAGCATCGCCTCTTCCTTTGGATCGGGACAGGCCAATTCAATCCGGTGACCGCTTGGGTCAAAGAAATAGATTGAATGGAAAATAGAATGGTCCGTCACGCCAAGTACATCCACGCCGTTGGCTTCCAGATGGTCTTTGAACGCGATCAGTTCTTCTCGGTCTTTGACCTTGAATGCGATGTGCTGAACCCAAACGGGTGTGTTTGGATCACGGCCCATTTCAGGTTTTGTCGGCAGTTCAAAGAACGCCAGCACGTTGCCGTTTCCAGCATCAAGGAACAAATGCATATAGGGGTCAGGTTCATGTGTGGAAGGGACGTGATCCTCGGCAATCGCAAGGATAAAATCCATGTTCAGCATCTTTCCATACCATTCGACGGTCTCTTTTGCGTCTTTACAGCGGTATGCAACGTGATGAATTTTCTCAATTTTCACGGGTATTCTCCTTAGTTTGCTGAGGCCGCTTCAAGCGCCTCTTTCAGGATTGCGCGTTTCCCGATGTGATTGGCAAGAACAAGGATCAGGCGTGCGTTCAGCGCATCGCTATCCTCTTTGCTTAGGCCTTCGTGTGAATCGATCAGGTCGGCGTAGAAATCGTCGGGGCTGTCGATGTTGGCTTTTAAATTCAGTTCAGACATCGGATCACTCCTTACCGATAGCGCGGCGAATTTCTGCCCGCGCGAGGTTTTCGTTGTAGATTTCACGTCGGGCCGCAACGTGCTGATCAGGACGGATCAGGTAAACAGCCGAGTCGCAGTCACCGAGATAGCGATCTTTTACGTATCCGTTTGGATCATCACTGGTTGTCAGATTGATCGTGCGCACGCTAAGGCCAGATTCCTCAAGGTTTTCTGGTCCTTCAGTATTGATGCACAACAAAACAAAATCGTTCCCAAGTTGGCTGAGCAAAAATCCGTCAGCAAGCTCGGCATCGGGGCAGGACGAGCCGGGCCGCGTCCGGTCTGGTCCGGGCAGGGCGTCAGCACTGTTCAGCGGCGATCCATCGTAGGTGCACGGCACCGAAAGACGACCTGAATTTACCAATGGGCGTGCGAATTCAAATTTGTCCGACAGCCCAAGAACAGCGTCGCGGAAAATGCGGCTTTGATCCGACTTCGGGGTGATGAAGTCTGTTGAGCGGGTCGAATTCATGATGTTTTCGTCAGCACCGTGAATGCGTTCGTTGTTGTATGTATCCAACAGGCTTTCGTCAGCAAGATCGTTGATGACCAATCCCAGTTTCCAACCCAGGTTATCGACATCCTGCATGCCAGAGTTCGCACCACGGGCACCAAAAGGTGAAACCTGATGGGCAGCGTCGCCAGCAAAAAACACACGTCCATTGCGGAAGCTATCCATGCGTTTGCATTGGAATGTGTAGATGGAAGACCAGACCATGTCATAGTCAACATCAGATCCAAGGAAAGCATCCAGACGTCGCCGGATGTTTTCTTCTTTCATCTCTTCTTTGCGATCAACGTCCCAGCCGATCTGGAAATCGACACGCCAAACGTCGTCTGGCTGTCTGTGAAGCAACGTTGATGCACCTTGACCGTGGGACGGTTCAAACCAGAACCAACGTTCGGTCGGGAAATCAATGTCGCCCTTCATCTTGATGTCGGCGATCAGGAAGCTGTCCTGAAAGACTTTGCCGGTGAAATCCATGCCCAGCATAGACCGCAAAGGTGAACTCGCACCGTCGCATCCGATCAACCAGTCAGCCTCAAGCTTGTATGGTCCGTCTGGAGTCATGATCTCAAGAACGACATGGTCGTCGTGTACTTCTACGTTGTCGACACGGTTCTTGCCGCGAATTTCGATCGGGGCACCTTGAGCCTGCAGTTCTCGGACGCGTTCGATCTGGAACTGTTCATAGTACGGCTGCTGCAAATTGATAAAAGCAGGGTACTTGTGACCCTCTTCTGGCAGCAAATTGAATTCAAAGACCTTGTCATCCCTGTGGAAAACTTTGCCTAGATTCCAGACAACGCCTTTGTCCAGCATAGGTTCGCCAGCGCCGTAGCGATCAGCAACTTCAAGGCAGCGTTTTGCAAAACAAATCGCGCGTGAGCCCATGCCGACGCCTTCGTGATCGTCAAGAACAACTACGGGAATTCCCTGTAGCCCAAGATCAAGCGCTGTAGCGATGCCGATTGGGCCACCGCCCATTACAACAACCGGATGACGGACAGGTGCATCCTTGTCTTGATCGGCCGAGCGCTCATAGGGATACATCTTGTAAGCAAGTGTGTATCTGTCGTCGAACATAGTAGATCTCCTCCAATGATCTGGATGCAAGCATGCAAGCCGTGTTCAGCCACGGTGCCATGCTTATTCATAGATGTGTTTTCGCCGGATGAATTTGGGATAGGTCAAACCGGCGAAAATTTAGTTTTGTTAGCCCTGCAGAGCAGCCCACATGTCGAGATCGCGCTGTGCGGTCCAGATGCGTGGGTTGTCGATGCCGCGTGCTTCGTCGTATGCGCGAGCAACGTTAAACGGCAGGCAGTGCTCGTAGATTGCGTAATCCGCAAACTTCGGATCACAGGCGGCGCGTACCGCGTCCCATGCTTCTTTTAGGCTGCCATTTCGTGCAGCAACTTTAGCCGCTGGCGCATAGGTGCTGTCCACAAAGTCGCGTGTGCTTTCGATTGCGCGCTCAACAGCTTCTGTGCCGATCAAAGCGCCACCGCGACCGGGTGCAATGGCGTCAACATCGAACGAAGCGATATTGTCGAGCGTTACTCCCCATTCGTTGAAGTGTCCGTCACCACAGTAGCAAGCCGAATGATCTTCAACGATATCACCAGTGAACATGACGTTCTGATCTGGAACGTGAATAACGATATCACCAGCTGTGTGGGCACGACCAAGGTGCATCAGGTTGATCTGACGATTGCCAAGGTAAATGGTCATGTCCTCAGAAAACGTCGTGGTTGGCCACGTCAGGCCTGGGATCGATTCATGACCTTCAAACAAACGAGGGAAACGCTGGAATTCGCTGTCCCAGTCCTCTTGTCCGCGCTCGACAACCATCGAACGCGCGGTGTCGCCCATGATGATCTGTTGCGCCCCGAATGCCGAGGCCCCAAGGACTCGTACAGCGTGATAGTGTGTCAGAACGACGTGGCTGATCGGCTTGTCGGTCACAGTGCGGACGCACTCGATTACCTTGTTGGCCAAACGGGGAGTCGCCTGTGCCTCGACAATCATGACGCTGTCGTCGCCGATGATAACGCCAGAGTTCGGGTCGCCTTCGGCGGTGAAAGCGTAGAGACCCTCACCAATTTCGTCGAACGTGATTTTCTTTTCGGTCATGTCCCCTTGGGACGCGAATGCTTTTGCCATGGGTGTGTTCCTTATTTTTGGGGCCATGCCACTGCGGGCAGGATTGTTCCGGTGCAATCGCCAAAGCCGATGGTAAAGCCATCGCCACGTGCGTTGCCGCGTAGGGTTAGTTTATCGCCGTCTTCAATAAATCCACGGGTCTCGCCCGTGTCGAGGGTGAACGGCTCACGTCCACCCCAGCTCATTTCCATGAGAGAGCCATATTCTGTTTTGGTCGGGCCCGAAATTGTGCCGGACCCCAACAAATCGCCAACATTCATCGCGCATCCGCCGATGGCGTGGTGGCAAAGTTGTTCGGCGGCTGAATAGTACATCCGGCTATAATTGGTCTCGCCGATGACACTGGCTTTCTCGGCGCCTTCGGGTTGCATCAAAACCTGTAGCTCGATGTCATACAGCCCGTCTTTTGAGCCATCGAGATAGGGCAATAGCTGTTTTTCGCGCTCAGGCGTTGCTGTGCGGAAGGACTCCAGCGCAGCAGCCGTCACGATCCAAGGGCTGATCGAGGTGCCAAAGGCTTTGCCCTGAAACGGGCCAAGGGGCTGATATTCCCAACCTTGGATGTCACGGGCCGACCAGTCGTTAAGCAGCACATAACCAAAAATCATCTCGTCGGCCTGATCGACAGTGATCGGTTGGCCAAACTCGGACGGGGTGCCGACGATGGCGCCCATTTCCAATTCAATGTCCAGACGCATGGATGGACCAAACGAAGGCATCTCGGCGTCAGGCGCTTTGCGCTGGCCGTTGGGGCGGTGAATGTCGGTGCCTGAGATCACAACCGAGGACGCGCGCCCATTGTAGCCGATTGGGATGTGCAGCCAGTTGGCTGGCAGATCAGGCGAGCCGCGCAAAATAGCGCCCATGTTCTGGGCGTGCTGGCGACCGGCGTAAAAGTCGGTGTACTCGCTGACGGCAAAGGGCATGTAGAGCGTCGCATCTGCCATTGGAACCAAAAGCGCCTCAACCGCGGCCTGATCGTTGCTACCTTCCCTTAGAAGGGCAATCAGGCGGTCGCGCAACTGGGCCCATGCCTCG
>CAYZAY010000055.1:0-7030 GCA_964476515.1 uncultured Rhodobacterales bacterium | reverse complement strand
CATTCCAGTAAGGGACATCAAAGACTGGGATTTCGGAGATGGCGATCAAACCGGTCTCTTCCGCGGCGGTCACATCGAGGATCATATCCCCAATGGCTACGCCACAGCGTTCTTCGGTGCCCGCAGTGGAGAACACGCCGTAGGGCAGATTGTTCAAAGGGAAGGGGTGGTTGGCGTCATTCGCCGAAGCAACCCAAGATTTCATTAAAGTCATTCGCGTTTCCTTTTTGACTGGTCCAAGCGGAGCCAGTTCTAATTATTTCTTACCCGGTGTTCCGTCGAACTTCTTTTCGATGTCCGCCCAGCAATCAATGTAGTCATCCTGAAGCGGTGCTTCATTTGCTGCAAATGATGTCAGGTGCTGCGGGAAGCGGGTTTCGATCATGAACGACATCGTGTTGTCTAGTTTCTCAGGCTTTAGGTCCGAGTTTGAAGCGCCTTCAAATGCGTTCTTATCGGGTCCATGTGGGATCATCATATTGTGAAGCGACATGCCGCCGGGAACAAAGCCCTGCGGTTTGGCGTCATACTGGCCGTAAATGTTGCCCATCAGTTCAGACATGATGTTCTTGTGATACCAAGGTGGGCGGAACGTATCTTCCATCACCATCCAACGCTCGCGGAACAGCACAAAGTCGATATTCGCGGTGCCTGGAACGCCCGAAGGGGCGGTCAGGACTGTAAAGATAGACGGATCAGGGTGATCAAACAGGATCGATCCGACAGGGCAATAGGTGCGCAGGTCGTATTTCACCGGTGTGTAGTTGCCGTGCCATGCAACAACATCAAGCGGAGAATGCCCGATATGCGTTTCATGGAACTGGCCACACCACTTTATCACAATGCGGGATTTGGCATCGCGATCCTCAAACGCGGCAATAGGCGCTTTAAAGTCGCGACGGTTCGCCATGCAGTTTGCGCCGATGGGGCCGCGCCCCGGTAGGTCAAATTTCTGACCGTAGTTTTCGCAGACAAACCCGCGAGCAGGGCCTTCAAGCACTTCAACTCTGTATAGCAAGCCACGGGGAATAATGGTAATTTCTTTGGGTTCAATGTCAATAACGCCCAACTCGGTTGCAAAGCGTAGACGGCCTTCTTGTGGGATCACAAGAATCTCGGAATCCGCTGAAAAGAAGTATTCGTCCTTCATCGACTCGGTCACAAGATAGATGTGATTGGCCATACCAACCTGAGTATTTACATCCCCAGCCGTGGTCATGGTTCGCATACCGGTCAGCCACGTTAAATCTTCGTCACTGTGGGGGACAGCGTCCCAACGATACTGACCAAGCGAAATGACGTCGGGGTCGACGTTCGGTGCAGACTTCCAAAGGGGAAGATCGATTTTCTCGTACCGATGCGAATGTTTGACGGATGGTCGAATACGATAGCACCAAGTGCGTTCGTTCTGGTGCGACGGTGCTGTGAAAGCAGTTCCCGATAGCTGTTCGCCGTATAGACCGTAGTTACACTTCTGTGGCGAATTCATGCCCTGCGGCAACGCACCCGGAAGTGCTTCTGTTTCAAAGTCGTTTCCAAAGCCTGGCATATAGCCATCTGTCGTTCCGAAGGGCGTTGCAGCGCGCTGCAAATCAGTCGGAATCGTTTGACGGTTCATGGTGTTCTCCTGCGCGTTAGTTCGGTTGGAATATTAGTTGATTATGTAACTAACAAGCGGTAGATCGAAAAAATGACAGAAAAAAGCACCTTTGATCTCATGTTGTTCCTTCCCTACCTGTTGAATCAGGCAGCTGAAGAAAGCAGCATCGCGTTTCAGCGCCAATATAAAGACAGATATGGAATGCTTCGCACCGAGTGGCGCGTGCTATTTCATCTTGGATATTACGGTGAAAAAACCGCCCGCGAGATTTGTGACATGTCCAAAATGCACAAAACCAAAGTTTCGCGTGCTGTGGCCGCTCTTGAAAAGCGCCGTTTCCTGACGCGGGAACGGGTTGAATCAGATCGAAGAAGCGAAATCCTTCGTTTGACGAAGATGGGTATGCAAGCCTATCAGAACATGCACGAAATTGCCCAAGACTATGATCGCAATCTTGGCGCGAACCTTACCGTAAACGAACTAAAGGTATTGCGCGTTGCTTTGCTAAAAATAGCCAAACTTTAGCCGCCGCTAATTTCTTCCAACATTGGCCTTGGAAGTTTTTCAAGCAGTCCAAGGAATAGGTCTTTGCATTCGTGCGCCTGACAGTCGGACGGATAAAAGGAAGCGGGAATGTCCATGTGCCTAAGCAATGTGCGTCGCCAGCTATGGACGATTAGCGTACGCAACGCGGCGCGTTCAATTGCATCTGTCGTGGTGCCTAGACAGTCTGATACGCTTTTGAATGATTGGGCAAGCTTGGCGTAGCTGTTACAGATTTCCTGAGTAACAACGGCGGTTTTGACCCAATCGGGGACTTCAGATTTCTCAACCCACGCAGCAAATACATCATCAGGTATTTCGTTAGATCGGTATTTGCCAAAAAATGAACTATTGCCCAAGCGCACGATGTCGCCGGTCGCCTCAAGTGATGCCAGTGCGGATATCGTACTGGCCGAACTTCCCGGCGAAAGCAACAAACGCCAGTCAGAGGTTTCGGGAAGTGTCTGACAATAAATACGGGGAGTGGCTGATTTGGTTTGGCTTTGACCGAACTTGGTTAGGAAATACGAACTGCTACGCCCAGTGCGTCTGCTTTCCAGCCAACCTTCTTTGCGAAGCCGATGAAGAGCAACCCGCAATGCTTCCGACTTTACTCCAAGCGGTTCGGTCAGTTTTCCAAGGGTTTGGGCGCTGATTTCATCACCTTCTTCGCGCGCAAGATCGCCGAACACAGTAACAACAAGGGACCAGACACGATGCCGGTCCCCTTGGGTCAAAATGTCGATCGCGCGTTGAAAGTCACTCATACCGCGACTTTATCGGGTGATCCCAAAGGGAACCACCCAAAAGCGTGGATTAGTAGGACACCATTGTTAGTAGTTCGTATTCCGCAACCAGTTCGTCGTCTTGATTGGTCAAGGTAACGTGCCAGCGGATTTCACCATATTCGTCGTTACGGGGCGTCTTGTGCTTCACCGTCAAACGAACCTGCATGCTATCGCCCGGAGAAACAGGCTTCATAAAGCGCAAATTGTCCAAGCCGGTGTTTGCCAGAACAGGGCCGGGATCGGGCTGTACGAACAGACCCGCCGCAAAGCTAAGCAAAAGATACCCGTGTGCGACGCGACCCGGAAAGAACGGGTTCGCGGCGGCGGCGTCTTCATCCATATGAGCATAGAACGTATCACCGGTGAAATTGGCGAAATGTTCGATGTCATCCAGCGTGATTTCACGCGATTTCGTGTGAATGGTGTTGCCGATCTGCAGATCGTTGAAGCGACGGGTAAACGGATGTGCTTCGTCAACTTGTTCGCTGGCGTTGAGCACCCATTTTTCACCAATAGCGCTAAGGATATCAGGGCTGCCCTGAATAGCCGTCCGTTGCATGTAGTGCATAACGCCACGAATGCCGCCCAGCTCTTCGCCGCCGCCTGCACGACCCGGGCCGCCGTGAACCATGTGGGGCAAGGGGGAACCGTGTCCGGTGCTTTCCTTCATGCTGTCGCGGTTGTTGATGTAGATACGTCCGTTAAAAGCTGCAGCCCCCAGAACAACTTCGCGGGCAACATCGCCGCTGTGCGTGATCAGAGATGTCACAAGGCTACCGCCGCCTATGTTCACAAGATCAATGGCGTGGTCCAGATCGCGGTATCCCATGACCGTTGAAACGGGACCGAATGCTTCGGTGTCATGGACCCGCTGGGCTGCATCCGGATCACTACAGTGCAACAGCATCTGAGGCAGGAAAGCGCCCTTGCTGGCATCCGCGTCCACGGGCGCAAAATTTTCGAGATCGCCAAAGACCTGTTCGACTTCACTTCCAAACTCTTGGATCTTGGACAGAACATCGGCCTTTTGGTCGTTCGAAACCAAGGCCCCCATGCGCACCCCTTGCGATTGCGGATGGCCAACCACCGTTTTCGCCATACGCGCTTTGAGCGCTTCAAGCACGGCGTCGGTCTGGGCCTCTGGAACAAAAACACGACGAATGGCTGTACACTTCTGTCCGGCTTTTGCAGTAATCTCGCGGTGTACTTCTTTGATGAACAAGTCGAATTCTGGCGTCTCGGGGGTTACGTCTGGACCCAGAACTGATGCGTTAAGGCTATCTTGTTCAGCAACAAAACGAACCGAGTTCTGCAGGATGTTCGGGTTAGCCCGTAGGTTCAGGGCAGTCTGTGCCGAACCGGTAAAGCTAACCACGTCCTGACAGTCCAACAGGTCAAGCATGTTGCCCAACCCGCCAGAGACCAGTTGCAGCGCGCCTTCTGGCAAGAGTCCGCTTTTCAGCATCATACGAACGCAAAGCTCGGTCACATAACAGGTTGCTGTCGCAGGCTTAACGATGGCCGGAACACCGGCAAGCAGCGTGGGCGCCAGCTTTTCAAGCATTCCCCAGACGGGGAAATTGAAGGCGTTGATATGAACCGCAACGCCTTTGAGCGAGGTCGCGATGTGTTGGCCAAGGAAGGTGCCATTGCGGCTGAGTTGCTCGACATCGCCATCAAGATACACTTTACCGTCGGGCATTTCCCGACGCCCCTTAGAGGCGAAGACGAAAACGGTGCCGATGCCGCCGTCGATATCAATCATGTGATCCGATTGGGTCGCGCCGGTGGCAAATGAGATATCGTAAAGCTCTTGCTTGCGTTCACCAAGATAGACCGCCAGTGCTTTGAGCAGCCGTGCACGATCATGGAACGTCATCGCGCGCAGGGCAGGGCCGCCTTTGGATTTCGCATATTCCAGCATCGACTGGACGTTGAGCGCGTTGTTCCCAGCCCGACCTATTTGGGCGCCCGTGATCGCAGAATACACCGCTCTGGCTGAATCGTCAGGGCTGATCCACTGGCCGTGAGCAAAGCTTTCGATTTGTTGAATGGTCATAGATCCAGTCCTCAGTCTAATTCTGAAAAGTCGGCGAGCGTCCAGCTATCTGGGCTTTCTTGCGCAACGGATTGCATTGTCTTGGCGGTCGCAGACCAGCCGATTTCCTTGGCATAATTCATCGGACCTCCGTGCCAGCGCGGAAAACCGTAGCCAGAGATTTTCACCATATCCACGGCCGCAGCGTTTTCAGCGATGCCTTCACTGACAATACGGGCACCTTCGTTTGCAAAGACGGCCATCAATCGCGAAGAGATATCTTCGGGCGAAAACGTTTTACGGGTGATGCCTTGCTGGGTGGAATAATCAAGAATGATGGCTTCGACATCGGGGTCTACGATTGGCTTTCGGTTACCTTCTTCGTAGCGATACCAGCCCTTGCCACTACGCTGGCCAAAACGTTCAAGTTCGCAAAGTTGATCGGCGATGGTGATATAACGCTCGGCCTCTGGGCGTGTCGCGGCCTGACGCTTTCGGTTTGCCCAAGCGATTTGCAGACCGGTTAGGTCGCCAAGTTCATACGGTCCCATAGGCATGCCAAACGCGCACATGGCAGCGTCTATTTCGTGTGGAAGCGCACCGTCAGCTAAAAGATAGTCTGCTTCACGTCTGTAAGCCGCCAACATCCGGTTGCCGATAAATCCGTCACAAATACCCGACAGGACTGAGATTTTTTTAAGGCGTTTGCCAAGTGCAAACCCCGTTGCCAAAACATCCGCGGATGTTGCCGGAGTTCTGACGATCTCAAGCAGCTTCATGATGTGTGCGGGGGAAAAGAAGTGCAGCCCCAAGCATCGGGATGGGTTTGCAACACCGTCAAAGATCGCTTCTGGATCGAGATACGAGGTATTCGTGGCAAGAATGGCGTCATCTCTCATGTGTGCTGACAGGGATTCAAACACCTGACGTTTCACGTCGAGGTCTTCAAACACCGCTTCAATCGCTAGATCGCAGTCCTTGGCGTCGGCGTAGCTGTCGGTTGTTGTGAACGCTGCCAATTGTGCGTCGTGCTTTTCCTGCGAAATCTTACCGCGCTTAAACGATCCGCCAATCAGACCGGTCACGCGGTCTAGCGCGGCGTTCGCTGCATCCAAATCGCGTTCGATGATCGTGACCTGATAGCCTCCGCTTAAACAGGCAGTTGCGATGCCAGCGCCCATTAGACCTCCGCCGACGATAGCGATTTTTGATATGTCGATGGCCGTCGCGTCTTTGATTGCCGATGGCCGTGCGACGCTGCGTTCCGAAAAGAAGGCGTGCCGTAGTGCGCGGCTTTCGGCGGAATGGCGCAAATCAAGATGGCGCTGGCGCTCTTTTGGTTGGCCGATGTAAAACGGTTCTAAGGACCAAAGTAAGGCCTCGAAATTCAAAAGAGGGGATTGCTGACCCTTGGCGCGTTTCTTGATCGCAGCCCGCTTTTCTTCAATCACGTCGGTTGGCAATTGTTTCACCGACCGTTTGGAAACCGGTGTGGGGGCTTCTGGGTTGGTGGCAATGAATGACTTCGCAGCTGCTTGAAGATCGTTGGGCGCAATCAAGTCCAAGCCGCCAAGTTCAGCAAGTTGTGATGCTGTCAGTATTTTGCCCGAACAGGCCACGTCGATGGACGCGTCTAGCCCGATAAGTCGAGGCAAGCGCTGCGTTCCGCCAGCGCCCGGGATCAGACCGACGTTGACTTCTGGAAGACCAAAACGGGTTCCGTCCGCTGCGATCCGAAAATCACAGGCCAGTGCCAATTCAAAACCACCGCCAAGAACATTACCGTGCATAAGCGCGACGAACATGACCGGAGAATCTTCGATTGCCTGATATACGTCTGGCAAATGAGGCAGGGCAGGTGACGCATCAAATTCGGACATGTCACCACCGGCAACAAACGTACGGCCAGCGCATTCGATGACGGCGTATTTTGACTCTGCGACGCTTTTTACAGCACTTAGTAACCCTGCGCGAACAGCCGTTGATGTGGCATTCACAGGGGGATTATTGATGGTGATCCAAGCAATTTCGCCTTTAAATCGCGTTGATACAACTTATGAC
>CAYZAY010000054.1:0-16167 GCA_964476515.1 uncultured Rhodobacterales bacterium | reverse complement strand
AGGTTATGAAATTTTTGGAATCACAGGTGCAGAAGGGTTTGAACCGTCGAACTTCAAACCTTGGACTAATTGGCTGAAAGACTACTCGGTAGCACCAGAACTACATTCCGACATATCAGAGTTTTTGGCTGCTCAACCAAACGCCATTTATTCAAGCGACGCATTTCGCGTGTTGATTGATGACGGTGCAATCACCGACCTTAAAACATACTTAAATGGTTCATGGTCGAACGACTTTTCTATTCCTTTAGCGCCAACAGAGTTGCTAAATTTGATCACTTCGCAAAATTAAGTGACTGGATACTTGATGCACGCCCCTCACTCCCCGTAAGGCACCCAGATATTCTTCACCTCGGTCGCTGCCTCTAGAAACGCACGCGTATCACCCCAGTCAGTTATTAACCCGTTATTCACCCATGTGCGCTTAAGGTTGCCTGCGCTTTCGGATTCGATGGTGGCAGAGACGTCTGCGCCGGAAAAGCTCCAGACCGCATCGACGTTCAGATGGCTGGCCAGCGGTTTCGCCAGTTCCGTGTGGCTGCCCGTCAGGATGTTGACCACGCCGCCCGGCACGTCTGATGTTTCGAGAACCTGATAGAAATCCGTCGCCGCCAATGGGAAGGGTTGCGATGCGACCATCACCACGCGGTTACCCATCGCAATCGCGGGCGCCATCACACCCACCAGACCCGCTAGCGGATTGTCGTCGGGACAAAGCGCGCCGATCACGCCGACCGGTTCGCGCACCGCCACGGCCATGCCGCGCATCGGTACGTTATGGGCCAGCCCGTCGAACTTATCGGCCCAAGCAGCCGCGGTGAACAGATGGTTAACGGCCAGATCAACCTCGCGCGCGCCGTTGCCTTTGCCGGTCAGTTGGTTGACGCGGCTGGCAAATTCGCTCGCCCGCGCCTGCAGGTTCTCGGCGATGTAATAGAGGATTTGCGCCCTCAAATGGCCGGTGGTTTTTGACCATCCGGCAGCACCCGCCGCGGCCTCGACCGCGTTACGCACGTCTTTGCGGTTGGCTATTGGGGCTTGGCCCAGCAACACGCCAGCCTTGGAATAGATTTCGCGGGAATAGCCGCCATCGGGCCGCGCCTGTTTGCCGCCAACATAAAGCTTGGCCGTGCGGTCCAGCGGATCAATGGGGCCTTTGTCGCCCTTGAATGGCACGATTTGCGCCAGCTTCTTCGCGGCCTTGGCGGGTTTTGAATAGGCTTGCAGCCCCTCCCAGCCCCCTTCACGACCAAAGCCACTTTCCCGCATACCGCCAAAACCGGCTGCTGCGTCGAACATATTGGTGCCGTTAACCCAAACCACACCCGCGACCAGCTTAGGCGCAATGTCGAGCGTAAGGTTAACGTTCTCGGACCAAACGCTGGCCGCCAAACCATAGCGGGTGTTGTTGGCCACTGAAACGGCCTCTGCTGGGGTTCGAAAGGTCGATCCGACCAGAACAGGACCAAATATTTCTTCTTGCATCAAAGGGTTAGCGGTTGAAAGCCCCGTGATCAATGTGGGTGGGTAAAAGCAGCCCCCAGATGGTAGGGTGGTTGCCGCTTGATAGATTTCACCTTCATCACAGGCATTCACCAGCGCTGAGATACGCACATGCTGAACGGGATCAACAACTGCCCCGACATCAACGCTTTTGTCCAATGGGTCGCCAATCCGCAGCTTGTCCATCCGCGCTTTGAGCTTGGTGTAGAAGCGATCAGCGATGCCTTCCTGTACCAGCAGGCGCGATCCTGCACAGCAAACTTGCCCCTGATTAAACCAGATCGCATCAACCAATCCTTCGATTGCGCTGTCGATGTCCGCGTCATCAAAAACGATATAGGGAGATTTGCCACCCAGTTCGAGCGTCAGAGACTTGCCGCTACCCGCCGTAGCTTGCCGGATGCGCTTGCCGACGTCTGTCGAACCCGTAAAGGCGATTTTAGCGATACCGCCGTGTTTTACGATCATCTCGCCCACCGCGCCGTCTCCGGTGACGATATTCACCACGCCCGCAGGCACGCCCGCCTGACGACAGATGTCGGCAAAAAGCAGCGCGGTCAAAGATGTATATTCCGCAGGCTTCAGCACCACCGTATTGCCCATCGCCAAGGCTGGGGCGACTTTCCATGCCAACATCAACAGCGGGAAGTTCCACGGGATGATCTGGCCGCAGACACCCAGCGCTTTGCGATCAGGTAGTTCTGTATCCATCAACTGGGCCATACCGGCGTGATAATAGAAATGCCTGTGAACCAGAGGGATATCAATATCGCGGCTTTCGCGGATCGGCTTGCCGTTGTCCAAAGTTTCTAACACGGCAAACAATCGCGAATGCTTCTGGATCAGGCGGGCAATCGCATATAGCATCCGCGCCCGTTCATGACCGCCGCGCTTTTCCCACTTGGGTTGCGCCGCACGTGCTGCCCGAACTGCGGCGTTCACCTCGTCAGACGTTGCCTGCGCAAGATCCGCTAGAATTTCGCCCGTGGCAGGGTTCCTTGACGAAAAATCCTTGCGCGGGTCGGTGAACTTGCCACCAATGAAGTGCCCGAACTGAGCACCCTGATCAACGATCCATGCCAAGGCATCTCCGGATGCTTCAGGGGCCGGACCATAGTCCATCGTCTCGAATATCTCTTTTACACTCATGGCTTTTTCTTGGTCCAAATATTTAAAATCCAACCTATCCCATCGCGTGCCGGTATCCGGCAGAATAGGCCCCTGTGACGTGATGCTCTAGCTGGCGTTCTATGTCGTTCAGCAGCGATGATGCACCAAAGCGGAACAAATCGGGCTGCAGCCAGCGATTGCCCAGCTCTTCCTTCATCAGCGCCAGATACACGAGCGAATCCTTGGCCTTTGAAATGCCGCCGGCCGGCTTGTATCCAACACGGTGTCCCGTTAGTTCAAAGTAATCACGGATCGCACGGATCATAACCAAACTAACCGGAAGGGTC
This sequence comes from uncultured Rhodobacterales bacterium, assembly GCA_964476515.1. Taxonomy (GTDB): domain Bacteria; phylum Pseudomonadota; class Alphaproteobacteria; order Rhodobacterales; family Rhodobacteraceae; genus JASMHC01. The sequence goes on along the minus strand of CAYZAY010000054.1, from coordinate 13,207 downwards.
GCGTTAACGTTTTCCTTGCCTGTCGAGGTCTTGATGAAGTCCGCACCCGCCATCATGCACACCAGAGATGCACGGCCAACATTACGAAGGCTTCCTAGTTCACCCGTGGCCAGAATGGTCTTGATATGCGCGTCACCACATGCCTCGCGATAGGCTTTCATTTCGTCGTACAGCGCTTGCCAGTCACCGGTCAGAACCTGACGGCGAGAGATCACGATATCGATTTCTTTCGCGCCTGCGGCCACGCTTTGGCAGATTTCTTCAACGCGTAGCTCAAACGGGGTTAGCCCAGCGGGGAAACCTGTTGAAACCGCGGCCACCGGAATTCCGGAGCCTTCCAGATTTCGCACCGCGGCTGGTATCATCTCGTGGTAGACGCAAACCGCGCCTACCCTTAGGCCTTCAGCCCCAAGAGCCGTGGCAATATCAGCGCGTATTGGGCGTTTGGCCTTTGCGCACAGTCTTGCAACGCGACACTCAGTATCGTCGCCTGATAGGGTCGTTAGGTCGATGCAACTGATCGCCTTCAAAAGCCACGCTGCTTGGTAGTCTTTCTTGACACTCCGACGACCCGGCAAAGTTTTGCAGCGGCGCTCGATAGCCGAAAGGTTGGCTTGAACGCCGTTCACCCAGTCCAAATCTAACGGCATCCCGGGATTACGGGCTTCCAAACTTAGCGGTAGTGTGTTCGTTGGCGCGTCGGTCGCAGCAGTCATCGTGTAACTCATCTCAGCGTTAGACCAAGAGGGTTGCACAGGCTGTGAACGATTTGCAAGCTATCCCGTACGGTCAAGCCAAAGGTTAAACGCTGGTCTGGGTTCTAAGCTCGTTTGCTGCGTCGTATTGCGACAACAAAATGAATTGCTTGGGGCTATTGTTCCAGACGGCCCGCCAGCATCGACATGTCGTAGCCTGCAGCGGCTGTCATGAACATAATCTCGGATACTTCGCGGCTACCGGATTGGCTAAGTGACCAAAGAACGGTGCAGCGGGTTCCTGTTCTGCAATAGGCCAAAACGGGTTTTGGCAGCGCATCGCAGCATTTCTGAAATTCGGTAACGTCGTCGTCCTGAATCCCTTTGGAGCTTACAGGCTGGTAAATGAATTCTAGCCCCGCTTTTTTGGCGGCTTCTTCAACGCCCGAATACGCTGGCTGCAAAAGCCCTTCTCCGTCAGGTCGATTGCACAGAATGGAGCGAAAACCTGCTTCGGCGATTGCGGCTACGTCAGACGCTTTTATCTGACCAGCGACCGAGATGCTTTCATCAATTTTCTTAATGTCCATTTCAGACTTCCTTGCATTTCCTAGCAACAATCCGTGAATCAGATCGTCCGAGCGGGCGTTGCTTACACATTCCGGTTAAAGGATATTAAAGCGAGTTTCCAGAGACCATTGACACTCTATTCCTTTTTCATGATGCCGTTAGAAGGTCAACTTGGCCAGAGGCTCTGATTTTTGGAGATTTCGATGAGCGGACAGTGGGAATTCTGGATTGATCGCGGCGGTACATTCACCGATGTCGTTGCCCGCAAGCCCGATGGGGGCTTAGTTACTCACAAGCTGCTATCCGAAAATCCCGAGAGATACAAAGACGCTGCCGTACAAGGCATTCGCGAATTGATCGGGGCCAGAAGTGCTTTCGAAGATGGATCCATCCGCGCGGTTAAAATGGGAACCACGGTTGCGACGAACGCGCTGCTTGAACGCAAGGGCGAACGGGTCATGCTGGTCATCACCCAAGGCTTCCGCGATCTGTTGAAGATCGGATATCAGACCAGACCGCGTCTGTTTGATCTTGAGATCAAACGGCCCGAGCTGCTTTATGAGCATGTCGCCGAAATGGGCGAGCGCCTTGATGCCGACGGGAACATTCTTCAGCCACTGGACGAGGATGCGATCCGCGCGGTCCTGAGCAGTGCATACGACGACGGCATACGCGCAATCGCGATAGCTGGCCTGCACGCCTATCTAAATCCGGTTCACGAAATTGCGGTCGCTGATATCGCCCGTGAAATCGGCTTTGCTCAAATCTCAGCCAGTCATGAAATTTCCCGCTTAGCGAAGCTTGTCGGTCGCGGGGATACAACGGTTGTTGACGCTTATCTGTCCCCGATCCTGCGGCGCTATGTAGATCAGGTCGCTGGCGCGTTGGACCTTGGTCGCGCCTGTGAACGCCTGTTATTCATGCAATCCAATGGCGGTCTAACTGACGCGGGTTTGTTCCAAGGCAAAGACGCCATTCTTTCCGGCCCTGCTGGCGGTATAGTCGGCATGGTCAAAACCGGAGAGCTTGCGGGTTTCAGCAAGCTTATCGGTTTTGACATGGGCGGGACATCAACCGACGTCAGCCACTATGCGGGCGACTATGAACGGTCGTTCGAAACAGAAGTTGCAGGTGTTCGCATGCGTGCACCGATGATGGATATCCACACGGTCGCCGCTGGTGGCGGGTCGATCTGTACCTATCGCGACGGGCGTTTTCAGGTCGGACCCGAAAGCGCAGGCGCTGATCCGGGACCAGCGTGTTACCGGCGCGGCGGGCCTCTGACGGTGACGGATTGCAACGTGATGCTGGGCAAGCTGAACCCTGATCACTTCCCGCATGTCTTTGGTCCAAACGGCAATGAACCCCTTGATCGGGATGCGGTTAAGGCAAAGTTTGAAACCTTGGCGGCCCAAGTTCCTGAAGCGGCCAGCGAAGCCCCACGCGCGCCCGAAGATATCGCCGAGGGCTTCCTTAAGATCGCTGTCGACAACATGGCCAACGCCATCAAAAAGATCAGCGTCCAGCGCGGTCATGATGTGACGCAATACGTCCTGCAATGCTTTGGCGGCGCAGGTGGGCAGCATGCCTGTCTGGTCGCGGATGCCCTAGGGATGACCAAAGTGTTGGTCCACCCTTACGCTGGTGTTCTGTCGGCCTACGGCATGGGGCTGGCCGAAATTCGGGCGCTGCGCGAGGTGCAGTTTGATGCGCCCCTCGCCAACATATCAGGCGCTAAAGCTGCGCTTGATCCGATCATTACCAGTGCGACTGAAGAGGTTTCCGCCCAAGGCGTTGCGCAGGTTGACACCGAACTACGCGCGCATCTGCGCTACGACGGCTCTCATCAAGCGCTTGAGGTTCCTTTCGGCACGCAAACCGACATGCACAAAGCGTTTGAGGCTGCGCACGAAGCACGTTTTGGCTTTGTGTCCCCCGAACGCGCGGTGCTTTTCGAAATGCTATCAGCCGAAGCGATCGGCACCACCGGTGAAGCGCCCAGCGTTCTTGTGCCAAGCGGAGACGGAAGCGCTGTCGCGACGATTCCGCTGTGGCGAGATGACGATTATCGCGATGTGCCGCTGTTTGACCGGAACACGTTGACGGGATCAAGCACGGTCAAAGGTCCAGCAATCATCACCGAACCAACGGGCACCAACGTGATCGAACCGGGCTGGTCTGCGTGTGTTGATGCGCTTGGCAATCTGATCTTGGAGCGCACCGAAGAAATGGCCCGCGCCCGCGCTGCTGGCACACAGGCTGATCCGGTATTGCTTGAGGTGTTCAATAACCTCTTTATGTCGGTCGCTGATCAAATGGGGGCCACGCTTGCCAACACCAGTTGGTCGGTGAACATCAAAGAGCGGTTGGATTTCTCATGCGCGATCTTTGATCGACAGGGTGATCTGGTCGCAAACGCCCCGCACGTACCAGTGCATCTTGGGTCGATGGCGGAATCCATCAAGACCGTCATGCAGCAAAATCCCGACGTTCAGGACGGCGATGCGTTTATGCTGAATTCACCCTATAACGGTGGCACGCATTTGCCGGACGTGACAGTGGTGACGCCCGTCTTTGTTGACGGTGAACCTGTGTTCTGGATGGGATCGCGTGGCCACCATGCGGATATCGGCGGTCGCACGCCGGGCAGCGCCCCGCCGGATAGCACGCACATCGACGAAGAAGGCGTACTGATCGACAATGTTCGTTTGGTCAGGGGTGGTGAATTCCTTGAATCCGTTGCAGACGAGACCCTGAAAACCGCCAAATATCCCGCACGAAACGTGACACAGAACCTCGCCGATCTAAAGGCGCAGGTAGCGGCGAATGCCACTGGCCGCCGTGAGCTTCTTAAAGTCGTCGACCACTACGGGCTTGATGTCGTCGAAGCGTATATGGGCCACGTTCAGGACAACGCGGAAGAATGCGTCCGGCGTGTGATCGACCGGTTGAAGGATGGTCAGTACACCTATCCGATGGACCACGGCGCAACCGTCAAAGTCTCGGTCATGGTGGATACGCAAAACCGTCAGGCAACGATTGATTTCACTGGCACGTCCGCTCAGCACAACGGCAACTACAACGCCCCTCTGTCGATTTGTCGTGCTGTGGTTCTCTATGTTTTCCGAACGCTTGTGGGCTCTGACATTCCTTTGAACGAAGGCTGCATGAAGCCGCTTAACGTTATCATCCCCGAAGGTTCAATGCTGAACCCAGTTTATCCTGCCGCAGTGATTGCAGGGAATACCGAGGTCAGTCAGGGCACATGCAACGCTTTGTACGGGGCGCTTGGTGTCATCGCGGGCTCTCAGGCGACGATGAACAATTTCGTCTGGGGCAATGACGATTTCCAGAACTATGAAACCATTGCAGGCGGAACAGGTGCGGGGCCGGGCTTTAACGGGTGTGATGCAGTTCAAAGCCATATGACCAACACGCGCATGACCGACCCCGAGATATTGGAAAAACGGTTCCCAGTGCGTCTGGAAGAATTCGGCATCCGCAAGGGTTCCGGCGGTGCTGGGGAATGGAAGGGTGGCGAAGGCGCTGTCCGTCGGTTGCGTTTCCTTGAACCTGTCACGGTGACGACGCTATGTTCGCATCGGGAAATCCCGCCCTTCGGGGCAAACGGCGGCGCGCCCGGTGCGGTCGGGCGAAACTGGGCTGAAAAACCTGACGGGGAAGTCATCCCGATGAAGGGCAACGACGAAATCGACCTTCCAGTCGGATCGGTCTTTGGCATGGAAACACCGGCCGGTGGCGGCTGGGGCAAAGTGGAGTAAACAATGTCTGACTATCTGTTCGAAACACCAAAGGTTCGATCCATTCCGGTTGACGGCGAGGCCAAAGAATACCCTGTGCACCGCATTTTCTGTGTCGGCCAGAACTACGCTGCCCATGCTGCTGAAATGGGATCAACCGCTGACTATGAAGCGCCGTTCTACTTTACCAAACAGCTTCATTCCGTCGTCGCGTCCGGTTCGACAATCCCCTACCCGCCCGGCACTGAAAACTTCCATTACGAAATGGAACTGGCGTTTACACTATGCAAACCCCTGTTCCGCTGCACAGCTGAAGAGGCCGCCGATGCGATCTATTCATACGGCTGCGCGCTAGACATGACCCGTCGAGATCTACAGGCCGAGGCTAAAGAAAAGCTGCGCCCTTGGGATCTTGCGAAGGACGCCGAAAACGCGGCTGTGTTTGCGCCCCAAACCAAGGCGGCTGACTTTGGAGAGATCGCGGACCAGCGTATTTGGCTGGCCGTTAATGGCGACACGCGACAGGATTCCACGCTTTCCGATATGATCCACGATTGCGTTGGTATTCTGTGCCACCTGTCCCAATTCTACCATCTGGGCGCGGGTGATGTGATCCTAACCGGCACGCCTTCGGGAATTGGGCCGGTTGTTGCGGGCGACAAGATCACTGGTGGCGTCGATGGGCTGTCACCTGTCGCACTAAACCTTAGCGATCCGGAGTAGATCAGAAATACTGCGTCGCCGTGAAACTGATTGTCGGCGACGCACCAACATAGATGCCGGGGCCAATTTCGTGATAATTGCGACCTCCGAATTCTGTTCCATCAGCGCCAACGGGCTTCATCACCGCGAATGCGACGCTGGCATTGTCACCGATAGTTATGCTCGCCGCCAAGCTGACCAATGCGCTGCGGTCCTCCATCGAAATGATTGCACTTGGTGCCAGACCGATGTCGGGTGAAACGCCCAAACTCCCGCCCAGCGCAAGGAAATCAGACCCCGCGTAAAAGGCTTGCCCCGTCGACATGCGTTTCAGCAGTTCAGCGGGCAGTGCGTCCAAAGCGGTCGATGACGATGTACCAAAGCCATTGTGGTAATACTCAGCAAAATAGGTCGCGCTCCATTCACCCAGCGAGCCGAAATTCATCGCGCTGATCACCCAAGACGGATCGGCGGAACCGGACGCTAGAGACCAATCAACGTATTCGGCTTTCCAGCCCAATCCACCAAGCGACCCGCTAAGACCCAGCGTTACCACTTGGTCACCTCGGTCCTGTGCAAGCGTCAGTGCGGCGTCTACCGCCCCAAGGCTGGTGTAGCTTCGTAATGCCAATGTTGAAGCGTCTGGACTAACGCTGCCGCCAGCCGTTTCGAGGCGTGGTACGTAGATCGCCTGAACGTCTGCACCACTGTCGAACAAGTACTGGCCATAGATCATATCAACGCCGGGCTTAAAGCTGGTGTCGATAGCACTTGGTGAAAACGGCGCGACGATGTCGCCGGGATGAAAGACCGTGCCCATACCCCAAGTGATCGCCTGTCTGCCGATCTTGAGAACGGTTTGATCCGTTGTGTAACTGATCGAGGCGCGGTCAATGTTGGCGGTCAGTCGCCCGTTGCTGCCAACATTGGATGTCGTTGTCAGATCAAACAACGTGGTAGGGGGCGCGGTGCTGGACGCCTCTTGAAGCTTCAACAGATCAACGCTGTTCCCATCCATATAGGCAAGGTTGGCGTGGGCTTCGTAGCGAAGATTGCCTTCGGACCCATCGGTCATAATCCGGACGCCGGTTGAAACGGCAGATACGGGATCATAGCCAAGCGCTGACTGGTAGCTCGTGCTGTCAGGATTGCTGTAGTTGAACCCAAACTCTGTCTTATAGCGGGTGTCGGCGAAAACAGGGGCCGCGCCCAGAAGCGCAGCTAGAGTTATGCTAGTGGCGCGTATCACTTTCAATTTCTCCATCAAGCATGTTGATTTGTCGTTTGCTGCGCTCAAGCACCCGTGGGTCATGCGTGCCGATCAGAAATGTGGTTCCGTGTTCGGCGTTTAGTTTTAGCATCAAGTCGATCAACTCGCCCGCCGATTTGGAATCAAGGTTCGCTGTTGGTTCGTCAGCCAGCACAATCGCCGGGCGCGACACCAAGGCACGGGCAACGGCAACACGCTGTTGCTGGCCACCTGACATCGCTGCCGGACGACGGCCTTCAAGGCCAGAAAGCCCAACGTCCTCTAGGGCCTCCATCGACTTTGCGCGACGGTCCGCTTTGGAAACGCCCTGAAGTTCAAGCACGAATTCGATGTTCTCAGCAGCCGACATCACGGGGATCAGGTTGTAGGACTGGAACACAAACCCGATTTTGCGAAGCCGCAGATCAGATAGCTGCGCCTGCTTCAAATCGCCAAGCCGTTGACCGTCAACCGTGACATCGCCCGACGTGGTATGATCCAACGCCCCAACCATGTTCAACAGCGTCGTCTTGCCGGACCCCGACGGCCCAGCCAGCGTGGCGAAATCGCCCGGGTTGATATCCAGATCAACATTGCTAAGTGCATTCACGGCCAATTCGCCGGACCCGAAGGTCTTGGTCACACCTCGACATGTTACGATGGGGTCCATAATCATTTCCTTCTTAGGTATCTCGGCGCATGGCTTCTTGCGGGCTGCATTTTGATGCACGGCGGGCTGGCCAGAGAGCAACCAGAACGCCCAATATCCAGATGATCAGCGAGTATTGGATGAAGCCATCCAGATGATAGTCAACGTAGATAATCGACCCGGCCTGCACCATTTCCAGCGCGCGGGCATAGGCGGTCAGGTCGATACCGCCCTGCAGCGACCAAATGGTCACAACCGCAAGGATCATCCCGACAACCACACCAACCCCGATCAACAGGGCGCTTTCAATTGTCACCATTAACAGCACGCGGCGGGGCTTCATCCCCAGCGCCCGAAGCAATCCGAATTCCTGCGTCCGCTCAAACACGGCCATAAGTTGGGTGTTCACGATGCCGATGGCCATCATTGAAAACACAATCGCGAGCCAGACAAAGATGTAAACGCCCATAAAGTCGTCAGTCATAGCAAGGAACAGATTCAGCTCTTTCCAGCTTCTTACATCCAGTTCAGGCGCGGCATCTTTTAGAGTCTGGATGCTCGGCGCCAGCTCAGCCTCATCAGGCAGGGTGACGACTATCTGGGCAATCTGATCCCCGACTAGCAGGAATTCTTGCGCCACTTTCAGGCCCGTGAAGATGTACAAATCTTCAACCCCTTGATCGCTGTCAAAGATACCAACAACGTCATAACTCCATTCCGACATCGAGCCGTCAGAGTTTTGGGACATCACAATAACACGGCGACCAAGATCGGTTTTCAGACGCTCGACCATATGCTTGCCGAGGATTATCCCGTCGTCATCAACGCTTTCCAGATAGCGGCCCTGATCAACGTCGCCCGGTATCGTCGATATCCGTGCTTCAGCGTCGGGATCGACCCCCATGAACGTCACGGGAAGGGTTTTGTATTCAGACTGGACCACACCCGGGGCAGCAACGCGCATGCCCCAATCTTCGATCACATCGTTATTGAGCGCTTCAAGCAGCGCCCCTGTCGGCGGATCGAGGAAGGTTTCAACGCTCGGGTCGTCCATATACCCGACCGCATGAATTTGCCCGTCCTGGGTCAAAAGCTTTAGCGCGGAATCCTTGGACGACTGTATCCAGCCAATCAAAAGCGCGTTGAAAAACAGAACCGACCACAGGCCAACACTGACCACAATCAGCGTGATGACCGTCCGTCGCGGATTTCGCCACACATTGCGCCAAGCAAGAGGCGCGAGAGTTCCAAATGCACCCATCATCCTGCCATCGCCTTTACTGGTTTGAGGCTCATCACCCTACGGTAGGGAATGATACCCAAAAGCGCGATCAATCCCACCATTGATGCAGGCCCAGCAAGGACGCGTCCAACTGTCATTTCAGGATAAAATTTAGACGGTAGGCCCCACTGAGCGTAAATTTCCTCGGTGCCTTCCATATCAATGGCGATACCTGTGTTTTCAAAGATTCCAGTTAGGATCATACCCAACCCGATCCCGATTCCACAGCCAACCATTGTCAGGAAAATCATCTCCATCCACACCATCCGACCAATTTGGTGGGGCTTCATGCCGACAGCCATTAACACGCCAAACTCTCGGGTGCGCTCAAGGACAGACATGTAAAGGGTATTGAGGATGATGAAGACGACGACGACAACCAGCGTCGCGTACATCATCACGGCTGTGTAAAAATCGATGTTGATCATTTGCTGCACTTCGGGGCGCAGTTCTTGCCAATTCAGATAAACAACGTCGTATTTATCCGCGATGGCAATCAAGTCTGACTCGGCCTTTTCAACCGCTGGCAATTCATCACTGCGCACAAGGATTGCATGGGCGGCACCTTCCATCAGAAAGGTTTCTTTGAACCGCTCAATCGGCATCTGCGCAATTTGACGATCCAGTTCAGGCACACCGGATTTGAATATCCCGACCACAGTCAAAACATCTGCGGCGACCGACCCGTCAGTGCCGGACCCGAGCATAGTGACGGGATCACCAAGACCAACTTTGAGGTTCCGCGCCAATCCGTCGCCAATCACGATGACGTTTTCATCATCCGCTGCAAGAGGACGGCCCTCGGTCACTTTGCCGGTCATCGTGGTCACCAGACCTTCGTTTACCGGATCAATTCCCATGACCGCAGCAGCAAAAGTCCGTTCGCCATGTGCAAGCAATCCAAACCCGTTGCCACGCTCGGTGACCCCCGAGATGCCTTCGATCTTGCTAATTTCAGCGACGATGTTTTCGGGGTTTGAAATGGTCTTCCCCATTTCGGGATCGTCTTTGTAGCCAACCGGCTGGAATTGCCCGAACCCGTCACTAATTTGTAGCATCGACGCTTTCATCGTGTCGTAGCTGCCAAGTTGGAAAGACAATACGAACACCAGCAACATGGATGTGAACGACATCCCGATCAGGCTCAGCCACGTTCGTGTCGGCTGCCGCCAAATGTTTCTCCAAGCGAGGGATATAATCATATCTTAGTCCCGCGGATTTTGAAGGTTAGACTTGGTGAACAAATAGGCGGGGATACTGATGTCAAAATCAGCGGATTTCGTCGTGACGCGGGTAAATTCGCCCGGCTTTTCGTCAACACGCATGGTCATTTCAACCGGATAGGGGCGCCCGTCGATTATCTCTATCTTATCAGCACTCATCGTGCGAACACGTTTACCGACCTGATCGTAATACTCGACCGAATACAGAACGCCATCATCGCGAACAGACAAAACCTGCTTGCCCCAAACAACAGGTACGCCGCGCTTTGGAACCGATTCAATCACGTAAATCTTGTGGCCGCCCTCAGTTCGGGTTTCCAGAAGGTTATGAGTGTAGTCAGAAATCACGCGTTCCGAGCGGCTAAGATCTTCGTATGAAAAATCCGACCCCATCCAGCTTTGTGACATCGCGCTGGAGGGCAGCTTGATAACTTGGTTAAGTTTGGGATTGAAAACGTAAGTAGCTTTACCAAGCTGCAACGTTGCATTTCCGGCATCCCTTGCAGGGGCGGTAAAACGAACGAGGGCCTTGTCCTCGCCTTTGGTCCAGCTTTCCATTGTCATTTCACGTGTGCCGTTGGACCGCTTGACCGTCATCGACGTGACAGAATGTGAACTATCAGCACGCCAATTGCTGAACGCAGACCGCAAAATGTCTTCGGCAGATTGAGCAACCACAGAAACAGGCATGATCGCGATCAAGGCCGCTGCAATGATTGGACGAAGCGAGGGCGAATGGAACATAGAACTCCCTTTCCAGAAACGGATGCGAAACCGCCAAGTTCAGCAAGCTAAACTCTTCCGTCTATTAAATGGGTATGTCTTTAAGTTTATTAAAGTCAAGGAACCTAAGGTCGCGACGTAACTTCCGGCGGAAATGATCTGAGTGTGGACAATCGGGCACAGGCGCAGAACCTCGGGTCACGGATGACTCATTGCGCGGAGGCCACGGGACTGATAGCAGTTCGCCATCGTTTCTCGGCTTTGTGCAGCATATGGAAAATTCAATCTTCAGCTTCTTAAAGCAACGTCTATATGCCCGATACAACCATCGCATAGACAATCCAACTGATCGCAAAAGAAGCGAGTTTTTTGCCGAATGGATCGACGTTGGTTTCCTTCGCCATCGTTGGGCCAATGATGGCGAAATAACGCCCGATGTGTTCAGGGCCAACAATCCTGATAAGAAACGGTTTCAAAGTTATGCGCAGCAGGGCATTCGTACCGTGGTTAACCTGAGGAACGACGTCGAACGCTCCCCTGCCAAGCTGGCCGAAGAACGGGCGATTGCAAATGGAATGACCTATGTCAGCTATCCACTGTTTCCACGGGTTGCGCCGACAATAGAAGACTTGTTAGGGCTTGTTGATCTTTTCAAAACGCTTGAAAAGCCAGTACTTTTTCACTGCAAATCAGGTGCAGATCGTACTGGCTTGGTTGCCGCGATCTGGCTACTGGAGCAAGAGGGCGAGCCACTCTCGATCGCTCGATCCGAGCTATCTTTAAAGTATATTCACCGTCGCGATTCAGAAACGGGCGTGCTTGACGAGGTGCTTGATGGTTATGAACCCTATGAGGGTAAACTTACTTTTCCAGAGTGGGTCAAACAGCACTACGATCCAGTAGAAGCCGAAAGATTGGCCGAGCAGTCAAAACCCCAGCGCCCGCTTTTGGGAAAGCTGAAGTTCTTTTACAAAGACGTTTACGCATACGCGCAACACCGCGAAAGTCGCTGGCACCGAAGCTTCGAAAAGCCCATTGAAACAGAAGAAGACCGCAAGCGCGCTACCTTCTTCATGACGTGGATTGATCACGCTGTTCTGCGACGCTTCTGGCGCAATTATCACGAAATTGGCCCCGGCATTCACAGGTCAAACCATCCGACAGAAGCAAGGTTTCGTAAATATGCGACAGAGGGCCTAAAGACTGTCGTTAACCTTCGCGGCGCGTCCATGGCGCCTCAGTATCAACTTGAGAAGTTACTATGCGAAGAGTTGGGGATCGAGTTGATTGATATCAGCATGGCAGGCACAATCGCTCCACCCCGTGAAACCTTGCTGACACTCCTTGATACCTTTGAAACAGCGCCTCGGCCCATGCTTATTCATTGCAAATCGGGTGCGGATCGTACCGGTCTCGCGTCGGCGCTCTATAAATTATCAATCGGAAACTCTGTTCAGTCTGCGCTGAAGGAGTTTTCGCTAAGGTACGTTCATCTCAAGAATGGCAGCAAGGGCCTGCTTCGGTGGATTCTTCTTCAGTACCAAGCCGAAGGCGAAAAACACCAAATGCCCCTGCGTGAATGGATCACGGCGTATTACGATCCCGGTCTAATCAACCGCAGTTTCCATTCCCTACGGGGACAGTGGCACTTCCCAACCGAAACCCGGCTTGATGCCAAAGGCAACCGACAAGAAAAAACCGCCACCGTTGCTTATCTGAGCGCCAAGACGCCAGATTTGGGGACGTGGATATCGAAGCAAACCGAACAATTCACTCGATCTTCCTTATTCGTTGTTCTCGAAGGCTTTGACCAGCCAATCCCAGAAATAGAAGGTGTAAACTTCCTCCGAACCCCTCGCATTTCTGGCAGTGCCGCTACAAAAGAAAAGCTAAAGGCCAAGCGTCTGGCAATTTTAGAGAATACGCTACGCAAAAGTTATGATCGGGTTATTTTGGTTGACCCTGACGACTGCAAGTCAGAGGTTTGATTTCTAGGGCTCAACCCTTTGGGTGGTAAGATTGGTGAATTGTCGGTTCGCGGTCGTGGCGTCCCGTCTACATTGTCGAGGATTGACCACTTACGCTGAAAGTTTTTGATCGCCCGACCAACGGGAAAGCGCATCGATCAAAGCCTTTTTGGAGATAGGCTTGCTTAAAAGTCATCCATACCGACTGCAAAACACCTTTCCCTGTCTTCAGGCATAGCGTTTGCAGTAAGAGCAATGATCGGGCAGGCCGTACGTTCTTGATCGCGCTCCCATTTTCTTATGATCGCGGTTGCGGTCAGACCGTCCATTACTGGACTTGTCGCGTTTGCGTTCCGGTCTCTCAGTTCATTTAGGCGGCCTTTCGT
>CAYZAY010000053.1:9224-16269 GCA_964476515.1 uncultured Rhodobacterales bacterium | reverse complement strand
TTGAAGCGGTTGATTTTGGGGCATCCAGATGGGGATGGTCTTGAAACTGCTCTTTCGGGTTTGGTGTCGGAACCTTTGGTCAGGGTCGAACAGGCCGACGAACCGTCCATGGTGGCGGTGATAGACACGCCAAACGGAGAGGTGATCTTGCGATGATGATCAGACGGGCTGTCGTTATGGATGCCGATGCTATCGTTGCAATCTGGAACAAGGTTATCTGCGAAACTGCGCGGACCTTTACGACAGAAGAAAAAACCGTTGCTGGCATCACGGCTGACATCCAAGCGCGGGGGGATGCGTTTTTAGTGGTGGAAATTGGCGGTCAGGTTGTTGGCTTTGCCACCTATTTCCCGTTTCGCGGTGGAAACGGGTATCGGCACACTAAGGAGCATACGATCAGCCTAACACCCCAAGCACAGGGCCAAGGTATTGGTCGCGCGCTTATGCAGCGGCTGGAAGACGTCGCCAAACGCAACGGGGTTCACAGTCTTTTTGCCGGTGTGAGTGGTGAAAACGCTGACGGGATCGGCTTTCATGCGGTGCTTGGTTATGAAGAGGTCGCGCGGCTGCCCGAGGTGGGACGCAAATTTGACCGCTGGATGGATCTTGTTTTGATGCAGAAAATTCTCTGATCGGTCCTGACTCTTCCATGAACTGCAGATAACCTGACCTCATGTCGATTTGGGAACGCATATCCGAAGCGCTTGAAGCGCTAAGGCGGGGGGAACCGCTTTCTACTGTTTTTGAAACGCTCAGGACTCCGCCTGAAAAAAGCGTGGCGTTTACGATTGCTGTCATCGCGCTGGGCGCAAAGATCGCCAAGGCAGACGGGTTGGTTACGCGCGACGAAGTCACGGCCTTTCGCGAGGTGTTTTATATCCCGAAAGCCGAGGAACAATCAGCGGCGCGTGTGTTCGACCTTGCCCGACAGGACGTTGCCGGCTTCGAAGAATACGCCCGCCGGATTGCTGGGATGTTCACGGAGCAGACGTCGGTTCTGTGTGATCTTATGGAAGGCTTGTTTCACGTTGCCATGGCTGACGGGGACTATCACCCGAACGAAGACCAGTTCCTTGCGCGGGTTGCCGAAATCTTTGGCCTGTCTGAAAGCCGGTTCAAGCAGCTAAGAATGCGGTTTGTGCCGGATGCAGAGCCTGATCCTTATGCGATTTTGGAAGTCTCGCCGGATCAGCCGTTGGAAGAAATTCGCCAAGCTTGGCGTGCTGCGGTTCGTGAAAGCCATCCCGATCTTATGATCTCTCGCGGGGTGCCCGAAGAGGCTATTCGGATCGCGGAAAAACGCATGGTTGATATCAACCGCGCGTGGGAGGAAATCCAAGAGGTGCACGGCTGATGCGGATTGCCACGTATAACGTTGAATGGTTCACCGAGCTTTTCGATGACGGCGGCAACCTTTTGGAAGATGACGAGATATCGGGACGCGACAGGATTACCCGCGCGGATCAGATTGCAGCGCTTGGGATGGTGTTCCAGCGGCTTGATGCAGACCTTATCATTATCATCGAAGCGCCTGATCAGAACCACAAACGCTACACCGTTCCCGCGATTGAGACGTTTGCCAAACGGTTCGATTTGCGTGCTTGCCAAGGTTTGATCGGGTTTGGCAATGACACCCAGCAAGAAATTGCAGCGCTTTACGATCCGTCAAAGCTTTCTCTCCGGCATGAGCCCCGAGGCGATGTGCAGGGCGGTAAAAACCTCGGTGCGCCTCGGTTTGATGGTGTGTTCCATATCGACTTGGACATCGACGCATCCAAGGATCGCGTGGTGTTTTCTAAGCCTCCGTTAGAGATCACGGCGACCACCACCGAAGGGTTTGAGTTTCACCTGATTGGTGCGCATCTCAAATCAAAGGCACCGCATGGGGCCCGAAATGATGCGGATGCTATGCGAATATCAATCGCAAACCGGCGCAAACAGTTGGCGCAGGCGATTTGGCTAAGGCAGCGTATCGAGGAACACTTTGCCGAAGATAACGCATTGATTGTTCTGGGTGATATGAACGATGGTCCGGGTCTGGATCAATACGAACACTTGTTTGGTCGCAGCTCGGTCGAGATAATAATGGGCGTCGGCCAGACCGATCGCGACGTGCCAGTGCGCGAGACCCTCTATGACCCGCACGCGGTTCAGGGGTTGTCTACGCGGCTGGGGGCGATCCCGACGACGGCTCGGTTTTTCCTAGAGTCTCAGGATTGCTATCTACAGGCGCTGTTGGATTACATCATGGTGTCGCAAGACCTGATGGCGAAACGCCCTGCGTGGAGGATATGGCATCCGTTCAATACGCCGGAATGTATGAATGATACGTTGCTTAGAAGTGCCCTACTGGTGGCGTCAGACCATTTTCCGGTGTCACTGGATATTGATCTTTAGTCTTCTTTCAGACGCTTCACTTTGACCTCCGCGCCCAAGACATCTGCCAGTGACTGAAGTTTGGCGTTCGCGACCTCACCAAACATCGGGCGGGCGCTGTCGGCAAGATACAGGACAAGCAGCCGTTTGCGCGGGTGCCATTTGAATTTACCGGGTCTGTCGTCGGACTGCAGCCACATCATCGCGCCAAAACGCATGGCTTTGCCCAATACCTCGGCCTTATGGAGGTCGTGTTCTGGCAACAACTGAGCAAGGCTTTCGAACCGGTTGCCTTCGCGCTTGTTCTTGTAGCGGTGAAGTAGGGCGAGGCCCAGGAAGACCCGTTCCGAATGCTTTAAACCACCAAGGTTGGCGCGGGTTGCGTTGTCAAAACAGGTGTCCGCCCGATAATCCGGATGCGCCCGCCAGCTTACGTCGTGTAGTAAACAGGCCGCGTGAACGATCCGGTGCCAGCGCTTGGGGCGGGATTTGAACAGCGGCATGACAAAGTCGTAAAGCACATCACCAAACCCCGGGATGCGGGCATCTTTGAATTCGGAAAACCTGCAGGATTCGATAAGCGGATCCATTTCGCGCACGTGGTCTGGCATCTTTTCATAAAGAAGCCCTTCGCGGATTCCGTAGCTTGAAACTGCGATATCAGCCGGTTTGAACGCTTTCAGAAGCCGTGAAAGAACCTCGGCGGCGATTGGCACCAGGGCCATACGCGCAGGAGAGTTCCCGCTTATCGCCTGAAGTTCGTCCACGTCAGTGCTGCGAATGAACTTAATCGTTTCGCGCGCGTTTTTAACGCTCATGCGGTATTCATGCAGGACGTGAAGCGGATAGCCACGGCGGATCATGTCGATCTTGGCAATTGCGCGCCACGAACCGCCCACAAGAAACAGGCGGTCGGATTGCGGGCCAATCTGTTCGCTAAGCCGTTGAACGGTTTCCTTGATATAGGCGGCCCTTGCTTTTTTGCCGCCTTTGATCCCCTTCAGCCGCAACGGCCCAAGTTCGGACGTCACGCATTGGCCGACTTTGCCATCAGCGATTGTGGCCAGTTCCATGCTTGATCCGCCGATATCGCAAACCAAACCGAAACTGCCCGGCCAGCCAAGCAAAACACCCTGAGCGGATAGGCGGGCCTCTTCGGGTCCGTCGATAACCCGCAGGTCAAGTCCGGTCGCTTCAAAGATATCGCGTTTGAAATTTGGTCCGTCTTCGGCTTCACGAACTGCTGCGGTGGCGACGGCGCTTAGGGGTTCGATACCCAAACTATTGGCGACGGCCTGAAAGCGAATGATCGCACGAAGGGCGCGTTCGCGACCCTTGGGATTCAGCTTGCCGGTTTCACGGACGCCAGCCCCCAGCCCGCACATCAGTTTTTCGTTGTAATAGTAAGCGGGGCTTCGCGCGGCGCCGTCAAAGACCACCATACGAACCGAGTTTGACCCGACATCCACTACACCAACACGCGACAAAGCCACGGCGCCCGGATCCTCGAACGAGGCTTTTGGCGTTTGAGCAGTCAAAGAGGGATTGATGGCAGTCATAAGATTCCTCGGGCTCTGGTCAAACTGAGGGAAGGGGTAGGGCAGGTCAACTGACTGCGGGGCTTAATCTTCGGTATGCGTCAGTTTGGGCACGTCGCTTGCGCCCGCTGAACCACGACCGGAAAGCGATGGGTTTTCCATAAAGAACCGGTGGGTGTTAAAGGCAAATTCGCCTTCCTTAAGCAGGGTGCGTTCAAACGATCCGTCCGGTTTCAATATCCAGCTTTGTGCAACATCAGCAAGGTTTGCGGCCATGATCTGGCCGACGATCTGGGCTTTGACGGTCGGGTTTTTCACCTGCACCAGCGTTTCAACTCGTCGGTTCAGGTTGCGGCCCATCCAGTCGGCTGACGAAATAAAGACCGCAGCTTTTTGCGACGGTAGCGCGCGACCATTGCCAAAGCAGACGATGCGCGAATGTTCAAGAAAGCGGCCGATGATCGACTTTACGCGGATGTTTTCAGACAGCCCTTTGATGCCGGGCCGAAGGCCACAGATGCCGCGGATAACCAGATCTATTTTCACGCCGGCCTGACTGGCGGCGTAAAGCGCGTCAATCATATCGGGTTCGATCAATGAATTGAGCTTGGCCCAGATCGCTGCTGGTTTACCGTTGCGGGCGTATTCGGATTCTTTTTCGATCATCTCTAGCATTTTGGGCTTTAGCGAGTGCGGCGAGATCGAAAGGTTTTCCAGCTTTTCAGGCAAAGCGTAACCGGACAGATAGTTAAATACCTTGGTCGCATCCCGACCAAGGGCTGCATTGCAGGTGAAAAAGCTAAGGTCTGTGTAAATTTTCGCGGTAATCGGGTGATAGTTGCCCGTGCCATAGTGGGTATAGGTCACCAGCTTGTCGCCCTCGCGCCGGACAACGGTCGAGATTTTTGCGTGGGTTTTCCATTCTAGGAAACCATAAACCACGTGCGCACCGGCGCGTTCCAAACGGCGTGACTGGCGAATATTGGCGGCTTCGTCAAAGCGGGCTTTCAGCTCAACAAGTGCCGTGACCGATTTGCCATCCTCGGCGGCCTCGCAAAGGGCCGACACAATCGGAGAGTTTTTTGATGTCCGGTAAAGCGTCTGTTTGATCGCCACAACATCAGGGTCGCGTGCAGCCTGTTGCAGGAAGCGGACCACCATATCAAAGGTTTCATACGGGTGGTGCAGCAGCATGTCTTTTTGGCGGATCGCTGCGAACATGTCGCCTTCGTGGTCCTGAACACGTTCGGGAACGCGTGGCGCGAATGCTGGCCACAAAAGGTCGGGGCGTTCTTCCAAAACAAGCTCGCCCAGATCGGCGATGCCGATCATGCCTTCGATTTCGACAACCTCGTCCTCGGCAACGTGAAGCTCGCGTTTGATGACCTTTTTCAAAGTCTTTGGGGCATCCGCCGAAATCTTCAGCCGGATAACTTCTCCACGGCGACGCCTTTTGAGAGCAACCTCGAATTCGCGAACAAGGTCTTCGGCTTCTTCTTCGACTTCCAGATCGCTGTCACGCAGCACGCGGAATGCACAGTGGCCGTTAATTTTGTAGCCCGGGAACATGCTGTCAAAGTGAACCAGAAGCAGTTCTTCCAAAGGCAGGAACCGATAAACGCCTTCTTTTGTGGATGGTAGGGTCACAAAGCGGCGCAGCTGTTGCGGGATCGGCAGCAGCGCTTGAAGGGGTCGGCCGCCTTTGATGCGTTCCAGTTGAAGTGCCAGCGAAAAGCCTTCGTTCGGGATGAACGGGAACGGGTGGGCCGGATCAATTGCAAGCGGCGACAGAACAGGGAAAACCTGTTCAAGGAAGTAATCTTGCAAGAACACTAGATCGTCGTCATTAAGCTGATCGCGGTTCAGAATATGAATGCCGGATTTGTCCATTTCAACACAAAGCGCCCCAAGGGCGGCTTGTTGGCGAACCATCAATTGACGGGCGTTGGCGTTGATTAGAACCAGCTGTTCTAGTGGCAATAAGCCATCAGCAGCAGGCGTGGCGTTGCCTGCGCGGGCCAGTTGTAAAAGCCCTGCGACGCGGACGGTATAGAATTCATCCAGATTGGTTGCTGATATCGACAGGAAGCGGATACGCTCCAAAAGAGGTACGCGGTTATTCTCGGCTTCCTCCAAAACGCGCCAGTTAAACGCCAGCCAAGACATCTCTCGGTTAAAGAATCGCTGTGGGCTGGACGGGTCCAGATCAGCGATCTCGGTCGCTTGGGGAATGGCGTGTTTTAGAAAGTCGGCCTGAGTCATTTGCACTTTCTACCGGTGATTCATGTCAACCATTTGACTAAAGCGTTTCACGATAGACTTGAGACATCAAGTTTTCGCGAAACGTCGTGGCATTAAAATTTGGCGGGACGGTTTTCGCGAGACCTTCAGTCAGGTCTAACGAAAACCGCGTTAGGCACTATAATGCATCCGGATTTTGCAGGACTTCAAGCGCCAGTTTGCGAGAAATTTTACGTCCCTCGGACAGGGCGCGGCGGTCCATCAAAGCCACGATGCGCACAGCTTCGGCGGCAGAGCGTTCCATGTTTCGCAGCAGATAGGTCACAGCTTCGGGGCTGGGCATCAGTTGGCGGTCGGCAAACAGCTTGGTCAGCATGGCCGCTAACAGGCTGTCGTCGGGTTCATCCAGTGCCGCAACATTGGTGCCTTCCATGCGGCTTTTGAGGTCTGGAAGCGCAATTCCCCACCGCGAGGGCGCATGGGTTGATGTCAAAAGAAGATGCTTCCCTTCGGCCAGCACAAGATTGTGCGTGTGAAACAGGGCTTCTTCGCTCGCTGTGTCTCCGGCAATTGACTGAATGTCTTCAACAGCAAGATTGCTTTGGGCGAGTTCAGAGATATCCGCTGTTGCAAGGTCGGTCGCCGGAATGATGCGGGCGTCTGCAGCGGCGGCCCAAACATGCGTCAGATGGGTTTTGCCCGCCCCCGCAGGGCCGGTCAGGATCATCTTGCGGTTTGGCCAGTTGCCCCAGCTTTCCAGCGACGCGAGCGCAACCGCATTGGACGGAGACACGAAAAAATCGTCGCGTCCCAACGCGGTGCGTGTTGGAAGATCAAGAGGAAGCTGTGTAGCCATTATTCGCCGTCCGAGAGACCTTTATATAGCCGAC
>CAYZAY010000053.1:0-9199 GCA_964476515.1 uncultured Rhodobacterales bacterium | reverse complement strand
GGTCTGCGATGTAGCGAACAACGACGCCGAGAACGGCGGCAACCGGAACAGCAACCAGCATGCCGATGAAGCCGAAGATTGAACCGAAAACAGACAGTGCGATCAACAGCCAGACGGGGTGAAGACCAACAGAGCTTCCCACCAGCTTTGGCGTTAGAACGTTGCCTTCGATCATCTGGCCGACGACGAAGATACCGGCGACTAACCCGAGCGAGACCCAATCGCCCCAAAACTGGAACAACCCAAGCCCGATGGCCAATGCGCCTCCGAACAGTGCGCCAACGTAGGGTATGAAGGTGACGAGACCAGCGAGGAATCCGACGATCAGGCCGAACTGCAAGCCAACCACCATCAATGCAATCGCATAGTAAGTTCCGAGGATCAGGCTTACGGTGCCAATACCGCGGATAAATCCAGCCAGTGTATCGTCGATGTCTTTCGCCAACTGACGGATGACAGGTGCGTGGTCAAGCGGAAGTAAATCGTCGATTTTGGCAACCATGCGGTCCCAATCAAGCAACAGATAAAACGACACGACAGGCACGATGACAAACAGAAGCGCCACGTTCACCAGTCCGGAAACCGAAGCCAAAGCGGTGTTCAGGAACTCACCTCCGCGGGCCTGAATGCCTTCGGCGATTGAGTTCAGTGACCGCCGGATGACGGATTCAGAATCCATCAGGGACGGGAATTGCTTGGTTAAGAACGCCTGCAGGTCAGCCACCAACGCGGGCGCGATATTGAAAAGATTGATCGCTTGCTCGATCAGCGTCGGAATGACGGCCAGAATTACGACGACGAATATCAATAGGGCCACGACCGAAATTATGACCGTTGCCAGAACACGCGACAGGCCGAGGTTTTCGAACCGGTCCGCGACCGGATCAAGGAAATAGGCAATCGCCGCCCCGATCACATATGGCAGCATGATATCCCCAAGGAACCAAAGCAGCAGCAGGAAAACCACCGCAACAATGCTCCAGTATTTTGCCTGAGTTTGGATTGGAAATGCCATGTTAACCCCGTTGACTGATCTGCATTACACATCGCCCGATCAGCCTTGTGTTTCAAGGGGGGACTGCGATGAGGCTTTACTTGATCGGCCATTGATCGCAAGGATGACGTGACCAACCGATACAATTCAGAGGCCACCTATGGCAAAGTTTGACGTCGAAACCTTTGTAAAAGACATGCGAGAAATTGCCGTGGGCGATGATGCACCCAAGACGCTTCGGGACTATATCGACACTGTCATGCAAGACCCGAACGCGGTTGCCGATGCTTTTCCGCCCGAATTGATCGGCGATCAGATCCTTTTTGAAGACGATACGGTTTCGGTTTGGCGCACCTGTTTTGAACCCGGCATTTCGGTGCCCGCGCATGATCATCAGATGTCAGCGGTGATCTGTGTGTATCAGGGGCGCGAGCGGAATGATTTCTTCGAAGCTGACCCCGACGGTGGTGTGCGCCGCAGTGGCGAGGTTGTACTGGAACCGGGCAGCGTGGTGTCTATCGGTCCTAGCGCGATCCATTCGGTGTCATGCATTTCGGACGAACCTGCGCTGGGTTTGCACGTGTACCTCGGCAATCTGACCGAGGTTGATCGCACGCTATTCGACATCGACAACGGCACCTCGATGAAGTTCGATGATGCGAATTACGATAGGCTTTTGGCGGCGGATCGGTACGCAGGCTGACGCGGCTCTTGTGAAGCGGGGACGAGCGACTTAAACGGGGTGGAGTTTATCAACACCAATTAGGAGCCGAAATGCGCCTGTCCCGCTATTTCTTGCCTGTCCTTAAAGAAAACCCTGCCGAGGCGCAGATCGTCAGCCACCGGTTGATGCTGCGTGCTGGTATGATCAAGCAAGCTGCCTCTGGGATTTATTCCTGGTTGCCGATGGGCTTCAAAGTCCTGCGCAAGATCGAGAACATCGTTCACGAAGAACAGGCCCGTGCGGGTCACATTCCGATCCAGATGCCGATTTTGCAGTCTGCTGATCTGTGGCGTGAATCCGGACGTTATGACGATTACGGTCAGGAAATGCTTCGTATGCAGGATCGTCATGGCCGTGATCTGCTTTATACGCCGACCGCCGAAGAAATGGTCACAGATATCTTCCGCGCGCATGTAGGTAGCTACAAAGACTTACCTCTGACGCTCTATCAAATTCAGTGGAAATTCCGCGATGAGGTTCGTCCGCGTTTCGGTGTGATGCGTGGCCGCGAGTTCTACATGAAGGACGGTTATAACTTCGACCTGAGCAAGGAAGACGCGCTGCACGCGTACAACCGCCACTTGGTTAGCTATCTGCGCACCTATGAGCGCATGGGCCTTCAGGCGATTCCAATGCGGGCTGACTCCGGCCCGATTGGTGGGGACGATACGCACGAGTTCCTCGTGCTGGCAGACACTGGTGAATCCGAGGTGTTCTATGACAGCGCCGTGACCGATCTGACCTTTGGCGACCGTGAGATCGACTATGACAGCGTCGAGCAATGTCAGGCGGTGCTTGAGGAGTTCACCTCAAAGTACGCACGCACCGATGAAACGCACGACGAAGCGAAATTTAACGACGTACCTGAAGAGCGCCGCAAGGTGGCGCGTGGGATAGAGGTTGGTCAGATCTTTTATTTTGGCACCAAGTATTCCGAAGCCATGGGCGCGACTGTTCAAACACCGGACGGAAAGAATGTTCCGGTTCACATGGGCTCGCACGGGATCGGTGTGTCGCGTCTGTTGGGCGCGATCATTGAAGCGTCGCACGATGACAAAGGTATCATCTGGCCAGAAGGCGTAACGCCGTTCCATTGTGGGATCGTGAATCTGAAGCAGGGCGACGACGAAGCGGATGCGGCGTGTGATAGCCTTTATAAAGAAATGACCAAAGCCGGGCTTGAGCCGCTCTATGATGACCGCAAGGAACGTGCAGGTGGCAAGTTCGCGACGATGGATTTGATTGGTTTGCCTTGGCGGATCACCGTTGGCCCGCGTGGTTTGAAGAATGGTGTGGTTGAGCTGACCTCGCGCCGGACTGGCGAAAGCGAAGAGATGGCTCCGGAAGCGGCGGTTGCGAAGATTATCGAGATTTACGCGAACCATTAACGGTGTGTTTCGCTGAAGGCTGGGGAGCCTCCGGCGGGGTATATTTTTGGACACAAGAATTGCCGGTTTGGGAGTGATCCCGAGCCGGTTTTTTCTTTTTTGATCTTTGAGGAAGTGGCGGGCCCGCCTAGGGAGGTTCGGGTTATGTTGCCTAGCAGGGCGTCACCCCTGCACCTATCGATCGTTTGGTATATCGGCTGGCCCCAATGGTTTTAGGGGCCGAACCCGTTTAAGCGCTTGGTGAGGAAGATGCAGACCAAGAGTTAACCAGCCTTTGCAGCAGCGTGCGTTGCGTCGAGCACGGGCATCGTGACGACGACCATTCCACGCTTTCGTCCTGTATCAACGCGGGCGTGGGCTAAGGCGATGTCAGGCAGTGGAAAGCTGGAATCGACGGTTTGGGTCATATGACCCTGCTTGTGCATATCAACCAGCCAGTTCAAATCTTCGGGGCTGGCCTCAGCCGTGCCTCCCATGACTTTGTGCGGGGTAAAGAGCGACTGGAACGGAGCCGCAAGAGCCTGACCCATCGTGCCAACCACCATCAGCAACCGCCCGTTTTTGTTGAGCCGGTTACGCATGCGGGCATAGGGGGCGGTGCCGACGCAATCGGCGATGACGTCGAACTTTTGGTCGAGCTTCGCAATATCGGTTGTGCGATAATCGACGACGCTCTCGGCCCCGAATTTGCGAACCAGATCATGGTTTGCCTCGGAACAGACAGCCGTGACCTTTGCGCCCATATGTTTGGCGAGTTGGGTCATTGATAAACCGACTGCACCTGATGCGCCGTTGACGAGGATGGTTTCGCCGGCCTTCAGCTTTGCCTTCTGCTTAAGGAAGAATTGCGCGGTCTTGCCGCCGAACGACAGGGTTGCGGCGGTCTCAAAAGACACGTCGTTAGGCAGTTTTGTGATGTCCGCCTTTGCTTTTAGCGCGATGTATTCCGCATGCGCACCGAGGGTTATTCCCGTGCTGCCGTATATCCGATCTCCGATGGTGTAGTTGGTGACGTCGGCACCGGTGGCAACGATTTCTCCCGCAAAGCTCATCCCCATGATCGGGAAGCGGGGTTTCTTGAAGCCGAAGACCAGACTGACCATCAGGCCGTAGCCTTTGGGGACGTTCTTGCCTCTGATCCGTGCATCACCGGAATTTACGCTGCTGGCGTGGACCCGAACAAGCACCTGACCGGCTTTGATCTTAGGCGTCGGGACGTCTTTGACGATGATGTTGTCGGCAGGGCCAAAACGGGTCAGGACGGCGGCTTTCATGGTTGAGGGGATCATGCGGGCACTCCTTTTCTGGTGCGACGGTTGATCAGGAACTTTTCAGCAATGGCGAGGTTGATCATCCAACCGGCGACCTGAATGGCGTCGTCGAGTACTGGTGTTGGTTCGCCGAAAATCAGGAAAAGCGGCAGATAGATGAAGGGCAGGGTGGCCGCCGCAAAGGCAATTGAGTAGGCGCGAATGATCCATGCGCGGTGCTCGACGAAACGTTTTTTCATGGCGGCGCGGATCGCGAGAATTGTGAAACCCATCAATGCAGACCCGAAGAGCAGGCGACCTGCCAGCAACAATGGGGTACTGATTTCAAGGTGGAGAAGCGTCATCCAAATGCCGCTAAGGCCGCCGATGATGGCCCCTACGCCTGCAATCCGACCGAGAACTCGGTGGAGTGTGCGGTGCTTGGTGCGGATGCGGGGGATGAACTGTACCGCGCCGCCAACAAGGAATGCCAGCATCGCAACGCCATGGATGAAAAGCGGCAGGCGGTCGACCAGTTCGGGATTGAAGTCAAAGGACCAATGGCCGGTCAGGATGATTTCGGACAGGCGATAAAGAGTGCCGCCGATTGGGATAAGGCAGAGCGTGCCGATGATGTAGGGCATAGCTCGGGTGTTCATGGAAAGGACCATGTCGGGACTCCTTTTTGAAGGAAGCGTTAGCAATTGGGGTGGATGGGCGAATTTAGTGTCGCGCAGCCCGAAAACCGGTTCCCACTTTTCGGGCTGCGCTTATTTACTCGTCCATCTCAATCGTAAAGACGTCGCTGATTTCTTTGCCAAAGACGCGGGCGATCAGGAAGGCCAGTTCAAGCGTCGGGTAGTATTTGGCGTTTTCAATGGCGACGATGGTTTGGCGGGTGACGCCCACCTGATCTGCCAGCGCTTTTTGCGTCATCTCGTCAGCATCAAAGCGCAGACGGCGGATGGTGTTGGTGATCTTGGATTTTTTCGCCATGGTCAGATGCTCATACGGTAGCGAGCGAATTTTACAAGCTCGCCTGCGAGACCTCCGATTGAGAAGCAGAACATAAGGATCACAAGGCAATCAATTGGCCGATACCCGAACTTGATGCCTGCGATCAGCACGACAAAGCCAAAACCGGTGAAGCCGACTGTGACAGTGTTTCCCACTTTGGCTATCATTTTATCGCGTTCATCGGTAATGAATTTTTGGTCGGATTCACCAGTGACTGCGGTCTCGATAATGGCAAATAGGATCGATCCAAGGATGGCCAATAGAATTCCGAAACCTACAGAGTAGATAATGACCCAGAACATGGTTTCGGCCCAGATCTGGATTGCGTCCGGCCCGTCCATCGCGCCAGAGGCGTAAAGGCTTTTGACCTTCAAGATGACCCAGATGTTGACGGCTAGCCCTATGATGATCTGAAGGACCGTGTTTTTTTCTTCGTGTGACATTTATTTCATTCCTCGTGTCGCGTTTATACGACGTGGTGTCAAAAATCCTATACACGCTATGACTCGGGAAATCTACCGTGTCAAATAATCTGTACACGGTGTCGAATTTATTTGATGCTATTTATAAATTTCAATGGGTTAGATAATGCGATCAGCCAACGGAATTGCGACACACGCGGCGAATCACCGCCTGAGTTCTGGTCTTTTCTTGACCTCACAGGGCATAAAGCGCAGGTTTCGCAAAACTTTTGACACGAGCAGACATGGCCAACCCAAAACCGTTTTCAGCCTACGAATGGATGATCGCTTGGCGATATCTGCGTGCGCGCAAATCCGAAGGCGGCGTCAGTGTGATGACGTGGATCAGCCTTATCGGCATCGCGCTGGCGGTGTTTGCCCTGATCGCCACTTTGGCGGTGCGCTCGGGCTTTCGGGCTGAATTTGTCGATACGATTCTGGGGGCGAACGCCCACGCTACGATCTACAACACAGTTGAGATTGATGTGAACGGCGTCGCGACGCGCACGATTTCAAACTACGACGAACGCGCTGAATCTATCCGGCAGGTTCCCGGTGTGACCAGTGTTGCGCCATTGGTTCGGGGCGAAGTGATGGTCAGCTCGCCCAGCGGAGCGGTAGGGGTACAGGTCTATGGGATGACCCATGAAAACCTGCTTGGTCTTGATCGTATTGCCGACGCTGAAACCTCAATTGGGGATATCAATGAGTACCCGAACGGGGTGGCTATTGGGTCGGGTGTTGCGCGCGAACTGGCGATTTCGGTTGGGGACCAGATTAAACTGATTTCGCCGGACGGGCTACAGACGTTGTTCGGGACAAGCCCGCGGATCAAATCCTATCCGGTGACGTACATCTTCACCGCTGGTCGCTATGACATCGACCGAACGCGCATCTACATGCCGTTTGCCGAAGCTCAGACGTTCTTTAACCGCGAAGGTGTTGTGGACGAGCTGGAGGTGCGGGTTGAAGCACCTGAACAGGTCGAAGACATGACGTTGGCCCTATTGGCCGCAGGCGGAGAACGCACGCTTATCTGGACGTGGAAGGATGCCAGCGGGGCGTTCCTTCGGGCGCTTGAGATCGAAGACAACGTGATGTTTATCATCCTGTCGATCCTTGTGCTGATCGCGACGATGAACATCGTTTCGGGTCTCATCATGCTGGTTAAAAACAAAGGGCGGGATATTGGAATTCTGCGCACCTTTGGCCTTACCGAAGGCGCGGTGCTGCGGGTGTTCTTTATTTGCGGGGCGTCCATTGGCGTCGTCGGCACCTTGGTCGGCGTTGTTCTGGGGTGCCTGTTCACCATCTACATCGACCCGATTTTTTCCGCCGTTAACCATCTGTCAGGCGGAGGGGTCTGGGATCCGTCTGTGCGCGGGATCTATAATCTTCCAGCGCAGCTAAGGGTCGGCGATGTGGTCTCAGCGGTGTCGCTATCCCTTGGCCTAAGCTTCGTTATCACCATTTTCCCGGCCCGCCGCGCGGCGCGTATGAACCCGGTCGAGGCGTTGCGATATGAGTGATCCGGTTCTGCAGCTCAAAGGTATCGAGAAAGCGTATAAACGCGGTGAAGCGGGTGAAGTCGTTGTGCTTCGCGGGGCTGATCTGACGCTTGAGGCCGGTCAGGTCGCCGCCCTTGTTGCACCATCGGGTGCGGGCAAGTCGACTTTACTGCATGTGGCCGGATTGCTCGATACGCCTGATCAGGGCGAGGTGGTGATTAACGGGCAGAGTATGGCGAAAGCATCGGACCGGCGACGTACGCGGATGCGGCGCGAAGGGGTCGGGTTTATTTACCAGTTCCACCATCTGTTGCCAGAGTTCACGGCGCTCGAAAACATCGTGCTCCCGCAACTTGCGAACGGAGTTTCAAATTCGGATGCCAACGAACGGGCGCACGCATTGCTTACTGCGGTCGAACTTTCCGATCGCGCGACGCATAGACCAACCGCCTTGTCCGGTGGCGAACAACAGCGGGTGGCGTTTTGCAGGGCGTTAGCGAACGGGCCATCGTTGCTTTTGGCCGATGAACCGACAGGAAATCTTGATCCTGATACGTCAGATGTCGTATTTCGCACTCTTATGAAAGTTGTCCGTGATACAGGTCTCGCAGCGCTCATCGCAACTCACAATCCCGCTCTGGCTGAACGGATGGATATGACCTTCCAACTGGACGCTGGCACGCTGACTAAAATTTAAGGACGACCCATGCCGCAAATCTCACTTCAGGAAATCGAACGCGTTACCAAGACCGCACTAATGGCCCACGGGGCGGATGAATGGATCGCGGATCATGTCGCGGATGCGGTGAAGGTTGCTGAATCTGTGGGCAACAAAATCTGCGGTCTTTACTATGTGGAAAGCTATTGCCAGCAGCTGGAAAGCGGCCGTGTTAAGGGGTCTGCAGTACCAGTTGTCACACGCCCAAAGCCGAGCGTTGTGTCTGTTGATGCCCAGTTTGGCTTTGCGCAGTCGGCTTTTGCAAAAGGCTTGCCCGAGGCGCTGAAAGCGGCTTCAAAAAACGGCGTGGCAACGCTTGCGGTTGGCCATGCGCACACATGTACGTCTTTGGGCTACTTCACCGAACAGATCGCCCGTGCTGGCATGATCGGGTTCGGCTTTACCAACGCGACCCCAATTGTAGCCCCCCCCGGCGGGAAGTCCCGCGTGATCGGCACCAACCCGATTGCGTTTTCTGTGCCAGACGGCAACGGCGGCATTGCGATGCAGTTCGACCAGTCGACCACCACTGTGGCATTGGGCAAGATCACCATGGCGAAAGCCGCGGGTCAGTCCATTCCTGAAGGCTGGGCACTTGATGCTGATGGTAACCCGACCACCAACCCTGACGAAGCTATCAAAGGATCCCTTGTGTCGATGGGCGGGTACAAAGGGTGGGGCTTTGGTCTGATGGCAGAATTTCTTGCAGCAGGTCTGACAGGATCGCTGGCGTCGATGGATGTGAAGCCGCTGAAAGCGCCAACAGGCGAACCGCATGACCTTGGGCAGTACTATATCCTGATCGACCCAAGCGACGCGTCAGCCTTTGGTGAACGGATCAAGCAAGTGGCAGATGCCGTCGCTGCCGAGGAAGGCGCACGTATACCGGGTGCCCGCAAATCTACGATTGATCCGGTTGAGGTCTCACAACCTGTTTGGGATCTGATCACATCGCTTGCAGCGAAGTAGTCACGTCAACCTGGTCAGTCCTATTCCGGCCACCATTAAGGTCAACCCGAGCGTTCGGGTCAGGTTGATTTGTGTTATCGCTGCTCCGAAAATGAGCAGCCTGATCTGACTGGGTCAAGATGATTGTTAGTGCATGATTGGCCTCTGATCCATGGTTATGATGGCTTCAG
>CAYZAY010000052.1:0-16762 GCA_964476515.1 uncultured Rhodobacterales bacterium | reverse complement strand
CCGGGAAGCCCTTTGATGCCGCGCAGATCAATACTCGCGACCTGACGCCCTTTGCGATACTCGGCCAAAAACCCTTTGCGCACGAAAACATGCCAACCGGGGCCAGCCAGTTTTTTGGCCGACGAAATTCTAATAACACGATCATCGGTTGGTCCTGTGGCCAACTGGGCGGCAAGAAATTCTCCCTCAGCCTCATCCACGCCTATAATTGCCCGATCCGGCCCACCTTCGGCAAACAGTCGTCGCTTGGCGGCGAAATAGCCCCCAATTCCACCATGTCGATCAAGATGATCTGGTGACAGATTGGTAAACACAGCCACATCAGGCGTCAGCGACCGCGCGAGTTCCGTCTGATAAGATGACAGCTCAAGCACAACGACCCCACCGTCACTGGGGGGATCAATATCCAACACCCCACGCCCGATATTGCCTGCAAGCTGAACGTCCTTGTCCGCCTCAAAAAGCAAATGCGAGATCAGCGCAGACGTCGTGGATTTCCCATTCGAACCGGTAACCGCGACAACACGGGGCATCACCTCAAAACTGTTCCACTCGGCCCCACCGAACGAAGCAAAAAATAACCCGATGTCATTGTCCACAACCACACCGGCCTCATAAGCCGCCGCAATGTGGCGGTTTGGAACAGGATAAAGATGCGGAATTCCCGGGCTGGTGATCAGCGCATCCACGCCCTCAAGCCCGCCACGCGCGAATTCGGTAAGCTCAAAGCCCTCGGCCTCGGCACGCTCTCGCGCAGCTTGTGTATCATCCCAACACAGAACCTCGGCACCCCCTTCACGCAAAGCTTGCGCAGCCGCCATCCCAGAGCGCCCAAGCCCCAAAACACCGACCTTACGGCCTGCATATCCTTTAACCGGTATCACCAAAAACTAATCCCGCGCCTCTTCATCTTGCCAAAAATACCCTTGGGGATTTGGGGGTAAAACTCCCAATCGCGTTAGCGAATTTTCAACGTAGCCAGACCGATCATGGCCAAGATCAACGAGATAATCCAGAACCGGATCACAATCGTCGGCTCAGCCCAACCCTTTTTCTCATAGTGGTGGTGAATTGGCGCCATCAGAAACACACGCTTTCCGGTGCGTTTGAAATAGGCAACCTGTAAGATCACGCTCAGCGCTTCGACCACAAAAATACCGCCGACAATCGCCAAAACGATCTCGTGCTTGGTCGCCACGGCTATTGCACCTAACGCGCCACCAAGCGCGAGCGATCCTGTATCGCCCATGAAAACAGCCGCAGGCGGGGCGTTGTACCACAAAAAGCCCAGACCACCGCCGATGACGCCCATAACGAAAATCAGAATCTCACCAGTCCCGGGAACATAGTGGACGTCCAGATATTCGGTAAAGTCGACACGACCAACGGCATAAGCAATAACGCCCAAAGCGCCGCTCGCGATCATCACAGGCATGATCGCAAGACCATCCAACCCGTCCGTCAGGTTCACAGAATTGGCAGAGCCAAGAATGACAAAAAGCCCGAATGGAATGAAAAACCAGCCAAGGTTGACCAAAGTGTCCTTAAAAATAGGCAAAGCCAGATGATATTGCAGCGTTTCGGGGTGGTAGAGAGACGCCCACCAAGCCGCAATTCCACCTATCAAAACACCCAGCACGATGCGCACCTTGCCAGGGACGCCCTTGGTATTCTGCTTTGAAACCTTCGCATGATCATCCCAGAACCCGATGGCCCCGAAACCGATTGTCACGAACAAAATCAGCCTGATAAACGGGTTATCCAAGCGCGCCCACAGCAATGTTGACGTCAGCAACGCCCCCACGATCAGCAAGCCGCCCATCGTCGGCGTTCCTGCCTTGACGAAATGACCCTCGGGTCCGTCATCGCGGATCGGTTGGCCCCGACCCTGCCTGCGACGCAGGACATTGATCAAAGGTCGCCCGAACAGGAACCCGAACAGCAACGCCGTCATGAACGCCCCACCAGCGCGGAACGTGATGTAGCGAAACAGGTTAAATGCGTCACCGCCATCAGACAGCGCGGTCAACCAATACAGCATTCAGATATCCTCTTCTTCCGAGACCGGCGCGGAATGGCCTAATTTCCTGACCACGTCAACGACAAGCGATACTTTCGACCCCTTAGAACCCTTCACCAGCAATACATCGCCTGCCCTAAGCAAGCAATGCGCAACAGCGGCCATTTCTTGCGCGGTCTCGGTCCAGCGACCAGCTTTTACTTCGGACAAAGCGCCAAAAAGCGCCTTCATTCTGGGTCCAACACAATGAACAACATCGACGTCGGTCAGGCTTGTGTGCTTCGCCAAATCAGCGTGCATCGCCATCTCATCCGGCCCAAGTTCAAGCATATCCCCAAGAACCGCAACGCGTCGCCCCATAGGACCACGTTTGGCTGCGGCCAGAACTTCAAGGGATGCGATCATTGATGTGGGATTTGCGTTAAAGGCATCGTCGATCAGATCGAAGTAATGCTGATCTTCCACCACATCCATAACGATGCGTTCGCGGGTTCCACGACCGGCAGGTGGACGCCATTGGCCGATGTCAGCCATTGCGACCGCCAGATCAAGATCCAGACATTGCGCGACACCAAGCGCACCCAATCCATTCAAGGCAAAATGCCGACCCGGTGCGTTGATTTTAAATACGGCTTCTTCATCGCCAAATCGCGCTCTGACCATCGTCACCTGATCGATAATCGTTATGCCCGAAGCGACCGCATCTGCGTTTTCGTCTTCGCCAAAACTTACGATTGTTGCACCAACACTTTCGGCTTTCGCTCGCAGATCACCAGAGGTCTCAACATCGGCGTTAATCACCGCTGTTCCGCCATCGACCAACCCGTCGAATATAGCCGCCTTCTCAACAGCAATCCCTTCGATGCTATCAAACGCTTCAAGATGCGCAGGCGCAACGGTTGTCACCATCGCCACATGCGGTTGCGCCATCTTCGACAGCGGGGCAATTTCACCGGGATGGTTCATGCCGATTTCGATCACGGCAAAGTCGGTATCCCTTGGCATCCGCGCCAAGGTCAGCGGCACACCCCAGTGGTTGTTGTAGCTTGCCTCGGCAACGTGTGTTTTGCCCTGACCGCTTAGAACCGTTCGAAGCATTTCCTTGGTCGAGGTCTTTCCGACCGAACCGGTGACCCCGACAACTTTCGCCGATGTGCGCGCCCGCGATGCGCGGCCCAAGTCTTCCAGCGCAGCCAATACATCATCCACAATCAACAACGGGGCATCATCAGCAACGTCGTCAGGCACACGGCTGACCAAAGCGGCCGCCGCACCATTTTCCAGAGCCTGAGCGACAAAATCGTGACCGTCCCTGATATCCGTCAGGGCGACAAACAAATCACCGGACGCAATCGTTCGCGTGTCGATTGACACACCCGAGGCAGCCCAATCACAGGTGATCGCCCCCCCCGTCGCTTCAGCGGCATCCTTGGCGGTCCAAAGGCTCATGCCAGACGCCCATCCAGCGCAGCAACCGCCATGCTCGCTTGTTCAACATCGTCAAAGGGCAGCACATCATCGCCGACGACTTGACCCGTCTCATGGCCTTTGCCTGCGATTAGTAGCGCATCCCCAGGACCAAGCGCGTCAACAGCGCGTAATATAGCCTCAGCCCGATCGCCAACCTCAACAGCATCAGGGGCGCCCAGCATTACAGCAGTTCGGATCACGGCAGGGTCTTCGCTGCGTGGGTTGTCATCGGTCACAAACACCAGATCGGCATGTTCCGCTGCCGCCTCGCCCATCAACGGTCGTTTGGTCGTATCCCGATCACCGCCAGCGCCCAGAACGACAATCAGCCGCCCCATCACATGGGGACGCAACGCCTGAAGCCCTGTCGAAACTGCATCTGGCGTGTGCGCGTAATCAACAAAAACCGCCGCCCCGTTGCCACGCGTTGCAGCAAGTTGCATCCGCCCACGAACCGGCCTCAAACGCGGAAGGATCGAGAACACCAAATCAGCATCGCATCCAGCCGCGATTGCCAGCCCAGCCGCAAGCATCGCATTTTCAGCCTGAAAACCGCCTATCAGTTTAAGTTTCATCTGGTGAATACGCCCACCATAGGCCAACCGCACTTCTTGACCAGTCGCGTCAAACCGCTGCGCCAAAAGCCGCAAGTCTGCCTCACGCGCTTTGCCTACGGCCAACAGTTCCTGCCCCGCCCGCATCGCGACATCCGCCATATCAATGCCCGAGGTCGTGTCGATATTGATCACCGCAACGCCTTCTTCCGGTAATACCCGATCAAACAATGCAGCTTTGGCATTGAAATAGGCGTCAAAATTGTCGTGATAATCCAGATGATCCTGCGTCAGATTTGTGAACGCCGCTGCTGCAAGATGAACCCCGTCCAAGCGACGCTGCTCTAACCCGTGGCTTGATGCCTCCATCGCTGCGTGATCCACTCCCGCCGCCGAGGCAGCAGCCAAAGCTTGGTGCAGGGTAATCGGCTCGGGTGTTGTGTGCTTCAGGGGGTATTCCCAAGCCCCCTCAACACCCGTGGTTCCGATATTTACAGCCTCAATCCCCAGTTCGTTCCAAATCTGGCGCGTGAAGCTGGCCACCGAAGTTTTGCCGTTCGTACCAGTTACAGCGACCATCACCTCGGGCTGAGCGCCGAACCACAAAGCAGCAGCAAAAGCCAAAGCCTGTCTTGGGTTTTCAACAACGATCAAGGCCGCGTCTGACGCTTCCAATGCCTGTTCTGCAATTTTTGCCCCTGCGGCATTGGTCAAAATAGCACTGGCACCGGCGTCTAGCGCGGCAGGAATAAACTTTGCCCCATGCACATTCACGCCGGGCAAAGCTGCGAAAAGATGCCCTTGTTCAACCAAACGATTGTCCACAGCAAGACCGGTGATCTCAGCCTCTCGGCGACCACGCGCTGTCAGACCCAATGCACTTAGTGATTTTGTCTGCCCGTCCATACCATTTCCCAGATCAGTTCGTGGCGCTTGTTACACCCGCTTGCGAGGTGGGTTCAATCTCTGGTCTTAGCCCCAATAGCGGAGCGACCCGAGTAATTATCTCTGCCGCCACCGGAACAGCCGTCCAACCTGCGGTGCGCTTGGGTTCGATGCCTGTTGCAAGCTCGGGTTCGTCCATCGTGACCACCAGCACATATTTCGGATTTTGGGCGGGGAACGCGCTGGCAAAAGTCGAGATCACACGATCTTCGTAATATCCGCCACCTGTTTCCTTGGCCTTGTCTGCTGTCCCTGTTTTACCAGCCACCGCATAGCCCGGCACATCACCGAACGTTGCTGTTCCTTCTTTCACAACTGAGCGCAGCATTTCCCGCGTCTGGCGCGATGTTTCGGGGCTGACGACCCTTGGACCACGTTCATAGTAATCCTGTTTCATCAGTGTAGGGGATACTTTGAACCCGCCATTAACCAGCGTTGCATAGGCCGCCGCCAGATGCATCGGGGTTGCCGACAAGCCGTGGCCATAGCTGATCGTGATCGTGGAAATGTCTTTCCAATCTTTCGGGAACTTTGGCTGCCCGCCCGAAGCTTCGACCATTTCAACCGAAGTTGGTTCAAACAGACCCAGCGACTTTAGAAACTCTTGCTGATTGTCCGCACCGATCATCAAAGCAAGCCTTGCGGACCCGATGTTCGACGACTTTTTGATGACATCGTGTACAGTTAACTCTTTGCCATAGTTGTGGAAATCCGTGATCCGGAACTTGCCCCACTTCAGCGGACCCCGAATGTCAATCATCGTATCCGGCGTCACCAAACCCATTTCCAACGCCTGCGCAGCAGCAAATATCTTGAAGGTCGACCCAAGTTCATAAACACCCTGTACTGCACGATTGAACAGCGGGCTATCGGCTGGATTACCTTCGGTCGGCGGCGCGGGGCGATCATTGGGATCAAAGTCCGGTAGACTTACAAGGCTAACGATTTTGCCTGTGTTGGCGTCCATCAGAATGCCTGCTGCGCCTTTGGCGTTCATTAACTTCATGCCACCGCGGATCACTTCTTCGACGGCGGACTGGATGCTAAGATCAATTGTCAGCTCAAGCTCTTTGCCTGCATAGGCAGGGTCGCGCAGGAAGGCATCAAACATCTTCTCGACACCCGCTACGCCAACAACTTCAGCGGCGGCAACGTCTTCGCGGCCAAAGCTGGCACCACCAAGAACGTGCGATGCCAAAGTGCCGTTGGGATAAAGCCGTACTTCGCGAGGACCGAATTTCAGACCAGGTTCACCCAGATCATGCACCGCTTGCTTCTGCTCGGGGCTGAGTTTTTTCTTTACCCACAAAAATTTGCGCTTACCCGTGAACCAACGCAGCAAATCCTGCTCATCCAGATCAGGGAAAATCTGCGCCAAGCTCTGGGCTGCTAGTTCTGGCTCGACCATGTCCTGAGGCGTTGCGTACAGCGAATGCGTATCAAGATTCGTCGCAAGAATGCGACCCTTGCGGTCAACGATATTGCCTCGCTGCGCGACTATTGACGGGCCAGAATATGCCGTCTGGGGCTCCATCGGCTCAGAAACCGCCAATGTGCCCATGCGGACCGCAACCAAGGCAAACAGGCTGACAAACGCCAGGATGAGCACCAACAAACGACTTTCAGCGCGCATGCGCGACGCATCACGGGCCTGTTCATGTCGAGCGCGAATGTTTTCGCGTTCAATATCCTGCGGATTTAGCCCCGCGGCCCGTGCTTCAAGAACCAATGCCAAAGGTCGAAGAGGCTTGCGGATCATTCATCAACCTCCAACACGGAAATAGTGACGCGCTCGATGGAATCTTCCGCCAAAACACCGTTACGTGGTACTTCGGCAACTTTACCAAACTGCTCAGGGCGCAGCGGTAAAAGCTGCAGCCGGTCGAAATTCATATCAACAAGATCACGAAGCCTATCAGGGCGATTCAGATACGCCCATTCAGCGTGCAGAACCCCAAGACTTGCACGTGCATTGGCTATCTCAATTTGAAGACGCTTGGCCTCGGCCAGTGATTTTTGGGTTTCGTAGTTTTCGGTATAAGCCCAAAACCCCTGCGCGATGACCATCAAGAAAATGACGGTGTAGACAAATACCTTCATCTCCTCGCCTCCTTGCGTATCGGCATACCCAGCTTTTTCGCATCAACGCTGCCTGCAGGCGCATCGGTACGACGGGCTACCCGTAATTTGGCGCTGCGCGAGCGGGGGTTTTCGTCTAGCTCTTGATCATCAGGACCAATCGCCTTTTTGCTGAAAAGTTCGAACTGGGGCTTCGCGACCTCGGCTTCGGGTGCATAGCGGTTTGCGCGACCTTCGCTGCCTGAACGCGCCTGTAAGAAGCGTTTTACCATCCGGTCTTCGACTGAGTGAAACGTCACCACCGCAAGCTGTCCACCAGGTTTTAGTGCGCGCTCTGCAGCCATTAAACCTTCGAACAATTCGCCGTATTCGTTGTTTACCGCAATGCGCAGACCCTGAAAGCTGCGCGTCGCCGGATGGCTTTGACCGGGTTTTGAGCGGGGAAGACAACCTTCGATAATACCGGCAAGTCGCAAGGTACGTGTAATCGGCTCGACACTGCGTTCGCGAACAATCGCCTTGGCAATCCTGCGGCTCGCGCGTTCTTCACCGAAAAGATACAGAATGTCCGCCAGTTCGCTTTCCGACGATTCATTCACCAGATCAGCCGCGCTTTCGCCGCTCTGGCTCATCCTCATGTCCAGCGGGCCGTCCTTCATAAACGAAAACCCGCGTTCGGCCTGATCAAGCTGCATCGAACTGACGCCAAGGTCCAGAACGACCCCATCAAGATCGGACCCATATTCATCCATGCGCGAAAACACGCCCTGAACCAGCTCTAGTCGCGGGCCATAATCAGACGCCCATTCCGATGCCATATCAAAAGCAAGTGGATCGCGATCAACGCCGATAACCTTGTCCGCACCTTCTTCAAGCAGGGCGCGGCTGTACCCGCCAGCGCCAAAGGTGCCGTCAAGCCACACACCCTTTACAGGCGAAACAGCCCGCAAAAGCGGGCGGAGAAGAACAGGTACATGAGGAGCGTTTTGGGCGGGCAGCGCGGACATATTTATATATCCTCATCGCCATCCAAATAGACCGACGCATCCACGTCAGGATCAAAATCGTCTTCTGTATCCGGTGTCGCGCCAAATACCTCGTCATAGGTCTCGGGCTTCCAGATTTCAAAAGTCTCGCCGGTTGACGCAAAAAACGCCCCTTCATCAAGGCCGATCTTTTCGCGGAGCTTCGCAGGGAGAACTAGACGCCCCGTCTCATCAACCGACGTTGACAGCGCATGCGTTGAATACAAGCGCTGCAAAGCCTTGCGACGCGGATTTGCCCGCGGAAGGCGTTCAATCTTGTCATAAATCTTTTCGATTGCGGAAACCGTGAAACACTCAAGGAAGTTTCGCTTATCATCGCCATATACGATGACCAGCTGAGGGTTGCCGCCTTCAGGAGAGTCAGGATCGCCAGAAGCCAACACACGACGAAAAGCAGCAGGGATAGACACCCTGCCCTTACCATCCACTTTGTGGTGGCTCTCGCCTATGAACCTTAGCTTGCGGCCCACTGTCCTCACCTTCCCCCGTTTTCACTAACCGACCCGCTTGAAACGAAACGGCGGATAGGGATGCTGCCACCGCCCTATCCGCCGCCCTCGTCCCGCCTTGCGGGGTGTCCAGCTGCGCGCGCCACCTGGGGGGATGTCTGCTCGCTCGCGCGCCGGATCTCTACGTTCGATGAATGCGGGTGCCTGTATGAAACCTGACTTTGGTGCCTTTTGGGTCTTATCGCCCTTATGAGCCCGTCCTCATCGTGACAACATGGATGGCATGGGAATTCATGGGAAGCAAGGAAAATTTATGGGAATACACTATCCACACTGCACAGCAAATGCGAGCGAAATGATACAAAATCAGCTTTTAGGGCAATAAATTGGGGTCACCATTCCTAAACGCACTATATATAGTCTACTCAGAGCCACCCATGAGTTCCCAACAATTTTCACATTTTCTCTGATCAAGTGCGAAAATCTCGGCCAATCTGGCCGAATCTCCCATATTCATAGCCAAGAATCGATAAAAGGCCGCCAGCTTGGCGACCTTTCCCATAAACCCCCATATACGGGTAAACTAGGCCATATCGGCTTTTATCAGCCCCTCAGCCAACTTCAGATAGGCATCTGCTATCTGCCCCTCACCCGCCGCGACGGGGGTGCCACCATCGCCGCCCAATCGGGTGTTTAGGTCAATCGGCAGCGCCGCCAGCAGTGGAACACCAAGCTTTTCGGCCTCATGCTCAACACCGCCGTGACCAAAGATATGCGCCTCGTCTCCGCAATTCGGGCAGGTATAGAACGACATGTTCTCAATCATCCCTAGGATCGGTGTCTTGAGTTTCTGGAACATGTTGATCGCTTTGCGCGCATCCAATAGCGCCACATCCTGAGGCGTCGATACAATGATTGCTCCGTTGATCTCGGTCTTTTGGCCAAGCGTTAGCTGCACATCACCTGTTCCAGGGGGCATGTCGATAATCAGGATATCAAGCGGCGCCCATTCGACTTGGCCCAACAACTGTTGAAGTGCCCCCATCAACATAGGACCGCGCCAGATCAACGCCTGATCCGGATCAACCATGGAGCCGATCGACATCATTTTCACACCGTGCACATCAAGCGGAACAATCTTTTCACCGTCGGGCGAAGCACCCGGCTTTTTGGTCGTGCCCATCATACGCGGCTGGGACGGCCCGTAGATATCTGCATCCAGCAACCCAACCTTACGTCCCTGCCGCGCCAAGGCGACCGCCAGATTGGACGACACCGTCGACTTGCCAACCCCGCCTTTGCCCGAAGCGATAGCAATGATCTTTTTCACGCCTTCCACACGCATCGGCCCTTGCTGAGGCTTCGGATGGCCCCCGACCTTTAAATTTGGTGCCGGCTTTTCAGCGGGGCCATGTGCGGTCAGCACAACTGACACTTTCGCAACCCCCGGCATCGCTTCGACCGCCGCGCGCGCAGCATTTTCAACCGGTGCCATTTGCTGGGCGACATCCGCGCTTGGCGCTTCGATTACAAACCGCACATCGCCACCATCAACCGTCAACGCACGCACCATATCACGAGACACAAGATCGCCCCCGTTTGGCACTGCCATCCGCGAAAGGGTTTCTAAAACGTCTTCTTTGGTCACGCTCATCGCATCTTCTCCTAACTAATTGCGGACATAGGTGATTCATTTCGCCAAAACCGCAAGCCCCTTTATCTACGTAGTTTCCACATATGCATTTTCTGCATAGCGGGATTGAGGATTCTCCGGATTGTGCACCTGCAGCATTTCACTATGTATCACCTCAAGAAACGCGACAACGTCGCTAACGCATTTAGGAAAGATACGAAAATGGCAACTTTTGCAGACACCCATGCACCTGCCGGTTTCAGCATTCGCTTTGCTGAAGTCCTCAAAGTTCTGGCGGACCGCATCATCCAAAAACACCAATACCGCGTCGCTGTTCGCGAACTGAACGCTCTCACATCGCGTGAGCTGAATGATCTTGGCATCAACCGTACCAACATCGAACAAATCGCGTTCGACTGCGCATACGGCTCAAAAGCCTAACTCTTTCTCTGGGTCGCAGCCTCCTCCCTTTGCGATCCGGACCAAGCGGCAGCTCCTCCTCCCTAGCTGCCGCACAAATACCGAAGCGATAGGCCCCTTCTCCCTGGCTAATCGCATATCGGCTCTGGCGACGGTGCACTCCTCCCTCCGCACCGTCGCCACAAACATTCGAATTCAGACGGGGTTCTCCTCCCTCCCCTCTGAGATTCAAGCGGTGGCACATCCTCCCTGTGCCACCGCTTTTTTTATGCTTTGAAATGTATGCAAGACAGATCAGCCAAGACTGACTAAGTGGCGCGTTTTGGGGACTATTGACCCGACAGTAAAACGCCCACCGAAAGCGCGCTAAGCGTCGCCAGCGCCGCAACGCCCCACTTCCAATGGCCCGTATCACGCGAAGGATAGAGCGGCTGCACCCCCAACAGAGCAATCGCCCAAACGCCCGCGGTCCAATAAGGGCTGCGCGTGGCATAACCAACAGCGACAACAACGATCAAAACGACAACCGGATATTCGACAATCCAACGGCCCTGCCCCTTGGACAGGTCCAGAGGTTCGCGCAGCCGAGTCGCTTGACCGATTCTCGCAATTCCACGCCGACGTCTTTCGCGATTCATTCGCAACCGCGCGCCACCGAAAACCACGAAACTTATCAGAGCCGTGATCGCGAACATTGTGATGTCGCCCTTGGAGTAAAGCAGCGCCAGCCAGCAGCCGAACCAGCTTCCCTGATAAAAGGCATCAAGACGGTGTGCGATTCTATCCTGAAAAGGATCAATGAGCGCAAAATTGTACGACAGCACCCGACTTGTCCCCAGCCCCAGTAGAATGGAAATCGCAACGACCGAAAGCGCGTCTTGCACGTCAAGTCGATTGGACGGAACAAAGTACACCATAAACCAAGAGGTCGCGCCGAAAAACAGGGCTACCATTACCCCGATGCGATCCGCGTTCCACATGACCAGTATAGAGCGTTGCATTTGATTCCCAATTAAACCTGTAGTTGAAATACAACTAATGCTTGCATCAATGCGAAACAAGAAAAATTATCAATTAGAAAGGAATTTCTTCAGATGATGATAGGAATTTAGCAACAATCTTTTTCATTCCAGCTTTTTCGAAGTCAACTTCAAGCTTGTCTCCTTCGATTCCGACAATTGCGCCATAACCGAATTTTTGATGGAAAACACGCTCTCCCATGCTGAAAGCGGACACCGCTTCTAGATCTATGACTGTGTTACGACCTTCGCGAGGCTGGCTGATCGGACGTTCGCTGGCGCGTGCCTGCATGCGCTTCCAACCGGGTGAATTATACCCATCCGCCGCCGTTGCCCGCGCTTCACCACTGGACGCAGCGGCACCATATCCGCCGCCATATAATCCAGGAGGCGTCAGCACCTCGACGTGTTCTTCGGGTAGTTCATCAATAAATCGCGATGGCATAGAGGATTGCCACTGGCCAAACACGCGCCGGTTACCTGCAAAAGAGATCGTACAAATTTCTTCAGCGCGGGTAATTCCCACGTAAGCCAACCGCCTTTCTTCTTCGAGCCCTTGCATCCCGCTTTCGTCCATCGAACGCTGTGACGGGAACAGCCCATCCTCCCATCCCGGAAGAAAAACAGCCGGAAATTCCAGCCCCTTGGCCGCATGCAGCGTCATGATACTGACCTTTTGTTCAGCGTCATCGCTTTCATTGTCCATAATCAAACTGACATGCTCCAAGAACCCTTGAAGATTCTCAAAACTTTCCAACGCTTTGACCAGTTCTTTCAGGTTTTCCAACCGCCCCGGCGCTTCTGGCGTTTTGTCGTTCTGCCACATCGTCGTGTAGCCGCTTTCATCAAGGATGACTTCGGCTAGCTCCATATGGCTCATGCCCTTGTCGCCGGTCATACGCCCCCAACGCGCCAGATCAACGATAAGCCTGCCGAGTTCCTTAGCACCCTTGCCCTTGATCCGGCCCTGCTCAATCGCAATCGCCGCACTGTCCAAAAGGGACACCCCGCTTTCACGCGCGCATATCTGGATGGTCTGTTGCGCCTTATTACCCAACCCGCGTTTCGGCGTATTCACGATCCGCTCAAACGCGAGATCATCCGACGGTGAAACCACCATCCGGAAATAGGCCATCGCGTCCCTGATCTCTAACCGTTCATAAAACCGAGGCCCGCCAATCACCCGATACGGCAACCCAATCGTCAAAAACCGATCCTCAAACGCCCGCATCTGATGGGACGCCCGAACAAGGATCGCCATTTCGTCAAGCCCAATCGCCCGCATCCCACGGGTGCCGCGTTGCATGGATTCGATTTCTTCGCCAACCCAACGCGCTTCTTCATCGCCATCCCAATGGCCAATCAAGCGAACCTTTTCGCCGTCTTCAGCGGCAGTCCAAAGCTCTTTCCCCAGCCTGCCAGAGTTCCCACGAATAACCCCCGACGCAACCGCGAGGATATGCGGTGTCGAACGGTAGTTCTGTTCGAGCCGGACAACCTTGGCCCCGGGGAAGTCCTTTTCAAACCGCAGAATGTTACCAACTTCAGCCCCGCGCCAACCGTAGATCGACTGATCGTCGTCGCCAACACAGCAGATGTTCTTATGCCCCCCAGCCAGCAACCTGAGCCACAGATATTGGGCAACGTTGGTATCCTGATACTCATCAACAAGGATGTAGCGGAACCAGCGTTGATATTGGGCAAGGATGTCTTGGTGCTTTTGAAAGATCACTACCAAATGCAGAAGCAGATCCCCGAAATCGACCGCATTCAATTCGCGTAGACGGGTTTGGTACTGCTCATATATCTCGGTGCCGCGATTGTTGTAGGCACTGGCCTCGGACGAAGGCACCTTATCCGGCGTCCAAGCGCGGTTCTTCCAATTATCAATGACCCCAGCCAATTGGCGCGCAGGCCATCGCTTGTCATCAATATTAGCGGCGCGGATCAACTGCTTTAGCAACCGCAACTGATCATCGGTGTCCAGAATTGTGAAATTCGACTTCAGCCCAACCAATTCAGCGTGCCGCCGCAAAAGCTTGACGCATATCGAATGGAACGTGCCCATCCATGGCATGCCTTCTACAGTATGCCCCAATAATCGGCTGACACGGTTCTTCATTTCACGTGCGGCTTTATTGGTGAATGTCACCGACAAGATCTCGTTCGGGTTTGCACGCCCAGTGTTCAACAAATGCGCTATGCGCGTTGTCAACGCCTTCGTCTTGCCAGTACCCGCCCCCGCCAGCATCAACACCGGACCATCCAGAGCCTCAACCGCCTCGCGCTGGGCAGGATTCAATTCTTCCAGATAGGGCGTAGGCCCCGACCGTGCCGCCATCGCCCGCGCAGACAGCGAAGCCCCTTCAAATGCATCGAATTCATCAAAATCACTCATTCCGACAATCTAGCCAAAGGTCATTCGAAAGAAAAGAACTGTTCTCACAATGTTCCAATCATCTTTTGTCAGCAAATATCCCGGAGAGCGCGAGAGGCTGGCCTCTCGCCCCGCTCTTGTAATCGCGCGTCAAAATCGGATTATAGCGCCCATGTCACTGGACCAAAGATACCCTTCGCTTAACTACCTCAAGCGTCGCGCCAAACAGCGCCTACCCCATTTTGTGTGGGAATTTCTGGACAGTGGCACCGGCAAAGACGCGGCCCGCAACCGGAACCGTCGGGATCTGGACGATGTAAAACTGATGCCGTCCATTCTGCATGGCGAATTCACACCAGACGTAAGCGCTTCGTTTCTTGGCCAGACATACGACCTGCCTGTTGGCGTGGCGCCCGTCGGTATGTCCGGCCTTATCTGGCCCAATGCCGAGATCAAGTTGGCGAAAGCTGCCACCGAATTGAACATCCCATACTGCCTATCAACCGTAGCCGCCCAGACATTGGAAACCATCGGTCCGATCACCAAGGGAAACGGCTGGTTTCAGCTTTATCCCCCCAAAGACGAAGCGATCCGGTTGGACATGCTGAAGCGGGCAAAAGACAGCGGATTCTCGACTTTGGTCCTAACTGTGGATGTCCCAGTTAGCAGTCGCAGAGAACGCCAAATGCGGGCCGGCCTGAACTATCCCCCGCGCCTGTCCCCGCGCATGATTTGGCAGTGTGCACAGCGTCCGGTTTGGTCACTTGGCATGCTTCGCAGCGGCATGCCAAAGATGCGAAACCTTGCCCCGTATTCCGATGTGAATACGAAATCTCTGCCAGCGAATGCGCATATCGGATATCTTCTTCGCACCTCTCCCGATTGGGAATATTTGCGTTGGTTGCGGGATAATTGGGATGGGCCTTTTATCGTAAAAGGTGTTCTCGATCCCGATTATGTACCTGATTTACAAGCCTTTGGAGTCGATGCCCTGTGGATTTCCAATCATGCTGGCAGACAGATGGATGCCGCCCCGTCCACCATCTATCAGCTTCCAAAAATCCGAGAAGCAACTGATTTACCTCTGATTTTTGACAGTGGAGCCGAAGGTGGGCTAGACATAT
The DNA here is from genome assembly GCA_964476515.1 of uncultured Rhodobacterales bacterium. Classification (GTDB taxonomy): domain Bacteria; phylum Pseudomonadota; class Alphaproteobacteria; order Rhodobacterales; family Rhodobacteraceae; genus JASMHC01. The sequence continues at coordinate 1,626 of CAYZAY010000052.1, read as the reverse complement.
TACGCGCCCTGAACCTAGGTGCAGACTTCGTTATGATGGGCCGCGCATGGCACTATGCGCTGGCCGCTCTTGGCCCTTCAGGCGTGCGGCATTTCGCGACAGTCCTGAAAAGCGATCTAAGTGCCAACATGGGGCAACTCGGGGTTAAATATCTCGCAGATGCAGAAAAAATACGCCGACTTACTTAACAATGGTCGCAGTTAGCGATAACAGTGCCGCCATATCAACTGTTTCTCTACGCAGTTCTACGCATTGTTCGAGCTACAGAATCGTCATAGTCGTGACGCAACGTCACAGAGGGGAAACAACATGACTGAGTTCAAAAAGATCCTCATCGCCAACCGCGGCGAGATTGCCATCCGCGTCATGCGCGCAGCGAACGAGATGGGCAAGAAAACCGTGGCCATCTTCGCGGAAGAGGACAAACTTGGCCTTCACAGATTCAAAGCAGACGAAGCCTATCGCATCGGCGAAGGCATGGGGCCGGTTGCGGCCTATCTGAGCATTGATGAGATTATCCGCGTTGCCAAAGAATGCGGGGCAGATGCAATTCACCCCGGCTACGGTCTTTTGTCAGAAAATCCCGAATTCGTAGATGCCTGCGAAGCGAACGGCATTGCCTTCATCGGTCCGAAAGCCGCCACTATGCGCGCGCTTGGTGACAAAGCCTCGGCCCGAAAGGTTGCGGTTCAGGCTGGTGTTCCGGTTATTCCCGCGACCGAAGTTCTTGGCGACGACATGGACGCCATCCGCGCCGAAGCGGCCGAGGTTGGTTATCCTTTGATGCTCAAAGCCTCATGGGGTGGCGGCGGACGCGGTATGCGCCCGATCCTGTCCGAGGACGAAGTTGAAGAAAAAGTTCTGGAAGGCCGCCGTGAAGCGGAAGCCGCTTTTGGCAACGGTGAAGGTTATCTGGAAAAGATGATCACCCGCGCCCGCCACGTCGAAGTTCAGATCCTCGGCGACAAACAGGGCGGCATGTATCACCTCTACGAACGCGATTGTTCGGTTCAACGCCGCAATCAGAAAGTCGTGGAACGTGCCCCAGCGCCTTATCTATCCGAAGCCCAGCGCGAAGAAATCTGTGAGCTGGGCCGCAAAATCTGTAGCCATGTGAACTATGAATGCGCTGGTACTGTAGAATTCCTGATGGATATGGAAAGCGGCAAGTTCTACTTCATCGAGGTGAACCCCCGCGTTCAGGTTGAGCACACCGTCACCGAAGAAGTCACAGGTATCGACATCGTTCAGGCGCAAATCCTGATCGCCGAAGGCAAAAGCATCGCCGAAGCGACAGGTAAACCGTCGCAGTATGATATCCGCCTGAATGGTCACGCTCTGCAGACACGGATCACCACCGAAGATCCGCAGAACAACTTTATTCCGGACTATGGCCGTATCACCGCCTATCGTTCAGCAACCGGAATGGGTATCCGTCTTGATGGCGGCACGGCTTACGCCGGTGGCGTCATTACCCGCTACTACGATTCGCTTCTGACCAAGATTACCGCTTGGGCCCCTACCCCTGACAAAGCCATTGCCCGTATGGACCGTGCTTTGCGCGAATTCCGTATTCGCGGCGTATCTACGAACATCGCGTTTGTTGAAAACTTGCTGAAGCACCCA
>CAYZAY010000051.1:0-16920 GCA_964476515.1 uncultured Rhodobacterales bacterium | reverse complement strand
CAGAGGCCAATCATGCACTAACAATCATCTTGGCCCAGTCAGATCAGGCTGCTCAGTATACTAAATGGGTGTCAATCGCAGATTAATGCAACAGTCCCGCTCAAACTTGGGACCGTACAAAAACTATGGTGTGAAAGTGGGTAGTGCTGTAGCCTCGATCTCCAAAAGTCTTTTACTATGGAGGCTGAAGTGCTTTGGCGTCTCACTTTGCAAGCCGCTGACCCTGCATATCTGAACGGTTCCCCTGCGCCATGTATATCGGACCGCCTTTCCAGCGAGGAAAACCATAGGCGTTGACCATCACTACGTCGATGTCGTCACCACTGTATGCAATTCCTTCCTCAAGGATTTCAGCTGCTTCTGACTGCATGGCACCAAGAATCCGTTCCATTATATTGTCCGGGGTTAGTTTTTGCCGGTCGATGCCTTTTCGAGAGGATTCCGAGTGGATGAGCGCTTCGACCTCGGGATCGGGCGACGCTTTGCCGGCGTTGTTGTAGATGTAGTAGCCGCGACCTGACTTACGCCCGAAGCGCCCCATCTCACAAAGCTTGTCGCCAATATCTACGTAGCGCTGATTGGGGTTGCGCGTTGCAGCCTGACGTTTGCGCATAGCCCAGGAAATGTCGAGGCCGGCGAGATCCTGCATCTGAAACAGACCAATAGGCAGGCCAAACTCTTTCATTGCGGCATCGATTTCCCAAGGCAATGCTCCGTCTTCCAGCATGTACTCTGCTTCACGCCTGTAGGCAGACATGATGCGGTTTGCGATGAAACCATCACACACGCCGGCCAGAACCGGAATTTTCTTTAGTGACTTAGCAAACGCGATTCCCGTCGCCAAAACATCGTCGCTGATCGCGTTAGGGACAACGATCTCGAGTAGTTTCATAATGTGAGCAGGCGAAAAGAAATGCAGACCTATCACGCGGTTCGGCGACTTTGACGCATTCGCAATTTCGTTCACGTCAAGATACGAGGTGTTGGTCGCAAGGACAGTGTCGGGGCGGGTGTATTTGTCCAGTTGGCGAAAGACCTCTTTCTTGACGTTGAGGTCTTCGAAGACCGCCTCGATCACCAGATCGGAATTTGAAAGCGCGCTGTAGTTATCTGAGGTTTCAAATGATTTCAGAAGTCCGTCGTGTTGCAGGCCGTCGATAACGCCCCTTTTTAAGCTGCCATCAAGAATGTTCGTTACGCGATCGTTGCCTGCGGTGGCCGCGTCTTTGTCTCGCTCGACCATCGTGACCGCAAAGCCTGAAAGCAGACAAGCCGCTGCAATTCCTGCCCCCATGGTGCCTCCACCTATTACGCCGATATTCTGGATTGAGCGCGGCTGAACGCCCTTAAGACGTTCGATTTTGGTCGTATTACGCTCGGCAAGGAAAATGTGGCGCAGAGCTGACGATTGTGGATCGTCTTTCAGCTTCAGGAACAATTCGCGTTCGGCTACCAAGGCAGTCGTTGGTGGTAGATTGCATGAATTGTTCAAAGCTTCGACAGCAATTCTAGGGGCGTTCTGCCCGCCCGCCTTTGAAAGGACTTTTGCGACCGTGCTTTCATATTTCTGGCTGTCTTCGGAAACCATAAAAGGGCGCTGTATCAGGGCGGTGGGTTTGGGTTCAGTTGCGACCGACTTTGCAAGCGCGATTGCCTCGTTCAGAACGTCGCCTTTAGTCACATGGTCGACCAGCCCGATCTTGAGCGCCTCAGTTGCTGAAATCGGTTTGCCAGTCGCAATCATGTTTAGCGCATTTTCTGCGGCGATAAGTCTGGGCAGGCGAACCGTGCCGCCGGCGCCGGGGATAAGACCAAGCGAGATCTCCGGCATACCGATTTTGGCATCTGTAGTTGCTATCCTGTGGCTGCAGACCAGCGCGGTTTCCAAACCGCCTCCTAGCGCTGAACCATGAATTGCTGCAATCCATGGTTTCGATGCCTGTTCGATCTTTGCCAACACGTCAGGTAAGTGTGGTTCGGCCGGGGGTTTTCCGAACTCGCGGACATCTGCACCTGCAATGAAGGTGCGGCCTGCGCAAGCAAGAACCACTGCAACATAGGCGTCATCAGCTTCGGTCTTGGCTAAAGCGTTCAGCAAACCATTGCGGACGTCCAAACCTGTGGCGTTCACCGGCGGATTATCGATGGTGACGACGGCGATATTGTCGTGATGTGTTATTCTGACGGCCATTTTCAGTCCCCAGCCACGGCTTTCGTCAGCGGGTGCTCAGCCGACTTCAAGCCATCGATCACGTCAAAATGATGGCGCTCCGGCTCTGCAATGAAACGGGTTTGAAGCCCGTGCCTCCGCCAAGCTTCTGCCAAAAGGCCAGATTGTCTTAGGAATTCTGGCCGTTCGTTTGCCCCAACCCACACGGTTAGCTCAACGCCAGACCGAGGTTTGGCAAGGGCAGGGCTTTCTGCGGTGGCTGCTTCCCGGTCTAATCCAAGCTGATCGTTCATTGAGTGAAGCAGCAATGGCCGTAAGTCGTGCACACCACTGATCGAAACGACTCGCTCAATCCGCGTCGCAAATTCAGCTGGCAAAGGCGAGTTTTCGCACACCATTCTGGTCGCAAGGTGTCCACCGGCTGAATGTCCGGTTAGCCGAATGGGACCTTCAACCATACCCGCTGCCACGCTTATCGCTTGTGCTAACTGTTTGGTGATATCCGGAATCTTCGCTTCCGGTGCCAATGTGTAGCTGGGAAGTGCGACAGTCCAGCCTTGGGCCAAAGAACCCTCTGCCAGATCCGACCAGCTGGACTTATCGAAATCGAGCCAATAGCCACCGTGAATGATGACGATTAAACCTTTTGACGATCCGTGCGGAATGAACAGATCAAACTGTTCTCGTTGATGTTCGCCGTAGGCGATATCCAGCTTGCAGTCTCTACTTTCCCTAAACGTCGCGGCACGTTCGGTCCAAAGCGTCGGAAAACCCATCCCATCCTGAATATAGGCCGCGTTTGAAAACGCATCTTCCCAATCGATGCCCGAGTGTACCGTCATTGGAAAGCCTGCAATCCGGTTTGTCCGCGACCAAGGATCAACGCGTGAACGTCATGCGTGCCTTCATATGTATTGACCGCTTCAAGGTTCATCACATGCTGGATGATGCCGTATTCGTCCGACACGCCATTGCCGCCGTGCATGTCGCGCGCTTCGCGGGCAATGGCCAACGCCTTGCCGCAATTGTTGCGCTTCATCAGGCTGATGAGTTCCGCCGAATTTTTGTGTTCATCCATCAGCCGCCCCAAGCGCAGCGATCCCAGCAAGCCCAGCGAAATGTCGGTCTGCATGTCCGCCAGTTTCTTCTGGATGAGCTGCATGGCGGCCAGTGGTTTGCCGAACTGCTTGCGGTCCATGGTGTACTCGCGTGCCGCGTGCCAGCAGGCCTCGGCCGCACCCATTGCGCCCCAGCTGATACCATAGCGAGCCCGGTTCAGACAACCAAACGGACCGGCCAGGCCTTGGATGTTGGGCAGCAGGTTTTCATCGGGCACAAAGACCTCATCCATCTGGATCATGCCTGTGATCGACGCACGCAAGGAGAACTTGCCATCGATTTTCGGCGCATTCAGGCCCTTCATGCCTCTTTCCAGCACAAAGCCGCGGATATTGTTATCGTGCCCATCGGATTTCGCCCAGACGACAAAGACATCTGCAATCGGGCTGTTGGTGATCCAATTCTTGGCGCCTGAAACCAGATAGCCGCCATTGACTTTCTTGGCCCGAGTGACCATCGAGCCGGGGTCAGAGCCATGATCCGGCTCGGTCAGGCCAAAGCAGCCGACCCATTCGCCCGATGCCAGTTTGGGCAGGTATTTTTGCCGCTGTTCTTCCGAGCCATAGGCAAAGATCGGGTGCATCACCAGTGAGCTTTGAACCGACATTGCTGACCGGTACCCGCTGTCGACGCGCTCAACCTCGCGTGCGACAAGGCCGTAGGAAACATAATTTGCGCCGACCCCACCGTATTCTTCCGGGATTGTAGGCCCGAGCAGTCCAAGTTCACCCATCTCAGACATTATCTCGCGATGAAAGATTTCGTGACGATTTCCTTCGATCGCACGTGGTTTCAGCTTGTCTTGACAATAGGCGTGCGCCGCATCGCGGATCATGCGCTCTTCTTCGAATAGGAGATCATCCATCAAGAAGGGGTCGTCCCATACCAGTGCTGCAGGTTTGGCGCGTGCAGTTTCCGGAGATGAGGAGTGCGAGTTGATAGTTTCGCTCACGGTCATTTCAGGTCTCCAATCAAAGAATCAATAAGTGGATCAATGAATAAAGATAAAGCTTCAATATTACAAACTTGAAATAAAAATGCGACTCACCTAAGCTTCCTGACACAGGGTCGGCCATGAGCGAGTCGATCTGTTTGCTAGGAGGACATCATGCGCATTGCTTGCTTGGGCGGAGGACCCGCTGGTCTCTATTTCGCGATCTCAATGAAGCTTCGAGATTCTTCGCATGAGGTCGTGGTGATCGAACGCAACCGTGCCAACGATACATTTGGCTGGGGCGTGGTTCTGTCGGATGACGCGCTGGAAAACCTCGAGCAGAACGACCCCAAAAGCGCCGCCGCGATCCGTGATCATTTTGCCTATTGGGATGACATCGCCGTTGTCCATGACGGGGTGCGTACTGTATCTGGCGGTCACGGTTTTGCCGGGATCGGCCGCAAGAAGATGCTGATCCTGCTTCAGGAGCGCGCCCGCGAACTGGGTGTCGAGCTGCGGTTCGAAACAGAATTCGGCACGGCGGCCGATTTCAAGGACGACTACGACCTGGTCGTTGCCTCCGATGGCATCAACTCGGCCACCCGCACCGCGATGGCGGACCAGTTCCAGCCGGATATCGACGTGCGCGAATGTCAATTCATCTGGCTGGGCACCCATCAGAAATTCGACGACGCCTTCACCTTTATCTTTGAAAAAACCGAGCATGGCTGGATGTGGGCCCACGTCTATCAGTTTGACGACAACACTGCGACCTTCATCGTGGAATGCCAACAGGACACATGGGACAATTTTGGCTTTCAGGACATGTCCAAGGAAGAGATCGTCGAGACCTGTCGCAAAGTCTTTGAGTCCCATCTGGGAGGCCATGAGCTGATCTCGAACGCTGCGCATTTGCGTGGGTCAGCCGTTTGGATGAAATTCCCTCGCGTGATCTGTGGCAAGTGGCACCATGAAAATATCGTTCTGATGGGCGATGCTGCCGCGACGGGGCATTTTTCCATCGGCTCCGGGTCGCGTCTGGCCTTTGACAGCGCCATATCGCTGGCTGAATTGCTGCATTCCGAACCCACTATGGAAGGTGCGTTCGAACGCTATCAGGAAGAACGCCGCTTGGAAGTGCTGCGCTTGCAATCAGCGGCGCGCAACTCGCTGGAATGGTTCGAACAGGTGGAACGGTATCTGGATCTGGACCCGGTGCAGTTCGCCTATTCCCTGCTGACCCGGTCGCAGCGGATCAGCCATGAAAACCTTCGTTTGCGGGATTCTGAGTGGCTGGAATCGGCGGAAAAGTGGTTCCAGACTAGGGCAGGTGTACCCGAGGATGCGCCGGTGCGCATGCCGATGTTTGCGCCTTACAAGATGCGCGACATGGAGTTGAAGAACCGGATCGTCATGTCACCGATGGCGCAGTACAAGGCCGTCGACGGTGTGCCCACCGACTGGCACCTGATCCACTATGGCGAGCGCGCCAAGGGTGGTGCGGCCCTAATCTACACCGAGATGACCTGCGTTTCCCCCACGGGTCGGATCACTCCGGGCTGCCCGGGCATCTATACAGCCGAGCAAGAAGCAGCCTGGGCGCGCTTGACCAGCTTTGTGCACGCCGAAACCAGCGCCAAGATCTGCTGTCAGATTGGTCATTCGGGTCGTAAAGGTTCGACCTGTGTTCCGTGGGAAGGTGGGATCGACAACCCGCTGCCAGCGAACAATTGGGAGATCGTAGCGCCCTCGGCCTTGCCCTATAAGGCCAACAGCGACACTCCGCGCGAAATGACACGTGCGGATATGGACGAGGTGCTCGACCAGTTCGTGGCAGCCGCGCAAGCGGCTGAGCGCGCAGGTTTTGATATGATCGAAATGCACTGTGCTCACGGTTATTTGCTGGGCGGCTTTGTGTCGCCTGCCACCAACAAACGCTCGGATGAATATGGCGGTTCGCTTGAAAATCGCCTGCGTTTTCCGCTAGAGGTCTTTAACGCTATGCGCGCCGTTTGGCCCGGAAACAAACCGATGTCGGTTCGGATCTCGGCCCATGATTGGGTCGGCGAAGATGGCAACCTGCCCGAGGATGCGGTGGAAATTGCAAAGGCCTTTGATGCTGCCGGCGCAGACATCATCGACGTGTCGTCCGGGCAAACCGTGTCTGAAGAGCAGCCTGTCTATGGCCGTATGTTTCAGGTGCCATTCTCTGATCGGATCCGCAATGAAACCGGTATCTCTACCATGTCTGTCGGCAATATTTACGAAGCAGACCACGTCAACTCGATTCTCATGGCAGGCCGCGCTGACCTTGTCTGTCTGGCGCGGGCACACCTGGCCGATCCTTACTGGACGTTGCACACAGGCAGCAACCTAGGAGATCGTGAAGCCGAGTGGCCGCAACCGTACCGAACCGGGCGCGACATGATATGGCGCCTGGCCGAGCGTGAAGCCGAAGCGGTTCTCAAGGTATGAGCGTCGCAGGCAGACATATCGTGGTGACCGGTGGCGGCACAGGAGTCGGGGCGGAAATCGCCGAGTCCATGGCACTTGCCGGAGCGAAAGTGACCATCATGGGCCGCAGCGCCCCCCCCCTGCGCGCGGTTGCCAAACAGCACAAGTTCATCGGCTACGTCCCCTGTGACGTGACCGATGCAGGCGCGGTGAAAGACGCCTTTCATCAGGCGCGCGGGCTGAACGGGCAGATCACCGTGGTGGTTGCCAATGCAGGCGCGGCGGACAGTGTGCCCTTCGCCAAGATGACCTCTGAGCAGTTGCAGGCCATGCTTTCAGTCAACCTGGCTGGTGTCGCCAATGTTTGGCAGGCCGCATTGAATGACATGAAAACCGAAGGCTGGGGACGGATGCTCGCCATCGCTTCGACCGCGGGATTGAAGGGCTATCCCTATGTATCAGCCTATTGTGCAGCCAAACACGGTGTCGTGGGCCTGACTCGCGCGCTGGCGCTGGAACTGGCCGAGACCGGCGTGACGGTAAACGCCATCTGCCCCGGTTTCATCGATACTCCGATGCTGGACCGGTCGGTGGCCAATATCATCGACAAGACCGGGATGAGCGAAGACAAGGCGCGCGCCGCCTTATACGCGGGCAACCCGCAGAAACGGTTTATCCAAACTGATGAAGTCGCAGGAACTGCTCTTTGGCTTTGCTCGGATGCGGCCCGTTCAGTGAACGGCCAAGCACTTTCGTTGTCAGGGGGTGAGATATGAACACGAAATCAAATTCCGAACCAACACAGGAACCTATTTCAAAAGAGCGACTAAGACTTTGGTTGAAGCTGCTGAAAGCAAGCAGCTTGATTGAAGACGAAGTTCGCCGACGCCTGCGTGCTGAATGCGATTGGACGCTTCCGCGTTTTGACGTGATGTCCGCCCTTGCCCGCAATCCCGATGGGTTGAAGATGAGCGAGATCTCAAAGCAACTTCGTGTCTCGAACGGAAATGTCACCGTCGTTGTGGACAAGCTGGTGAAAGAGGGGTTGGCCCTTCGTCTCGCTGTTCCTGGTGATCGTCGTGCCAATCTTGTTCGGCTTACTAACAAAGGTCAGAACGTCTTTTCTGGTCATGCCAAAATGCATGAGAGTTGGGTCAACGAGCTTTTGAGCGGGCTGAATGCCGACGACATCGACGGGATGATTCTACGCCTTGACCACCTGACATCGTCTTTGGAGGAATAAGAACCTATGCGCAGTGACGTGACGCATTTTAACTGCGAGATTGCCCAAGGCATTGCGACGGTGTCGCTTGATCGCCCAGAGCGAAAAAATCCGCTGACCTTTGACAGCTACGCCGAACTGCGTGATTGGTTCCGCGATCTGAACTATGCCGACGACGTCAAGGCGGTGGTGTTCGCCCCAAATGGCGGCAATTTCAGTTCGGGCGGTGATGTCCATGACATCATTGGTCCACTCACCAAGATGAACATGAAAGAGCTTCTGGCCTTTACCCGCATGACCGGTGATCTGGTCAAGGCGATGGTGAATTGTGGCAAGCCGATCATCGCTGCGGTGGACGGAATATGTGCCGGTGCCGGGGCGATCATTTCGATGGCGTCTGATCTGAGGATCGCAACACCCGAAGCTAAAACCGCATTCCTGTTCAATCGGGTTGGGTTGGCTGGTTGTGACATGGGCGCTTGCGCAATCCTTCCTAGAATTATTGGTCAGGGTCGCGCGGCCGAGCTTTTGTATCTCGGGCGTCCGATAACGGCCGAGGAAGGTCATGCATGGGGCTACTTCAACCGTGTGGTGAATCAGGATGCTCTGATGGACGAGGCGAAAAAGCTGGCGCGCCGCATCGCTGACGGGCCGAATTTTGCGAATATGATGACCAAAACCATGTTGGCACAAGAATGGTCCATGTCAATCGAACAAGCGATCGAGGCTGAAGCGCAGGCTCAGGCGATCTGCATGCAAGGGCAGGATTTTCATCGCGCTTACCATGCTTTTGTCGCCAAAGAAAAACCAGTGTTCGAGGGGGACTGATGGCGGATAGAAGCTTCCTAAATTGGCCGTTCTTTGAAGAACGGCACCGCGAATTGGCCGATGCGTTGGATGGATGGGCCAGCGCGAACCTTGGCGAGATTGATCATTCGGATACGGATGCTGCATGTCAGTCGCTTGTATCCATGTTGGGTGATGCGGGATTTGCCGCGCATTCCGGGGCCGAGGAAGGCAAGTTGGACGTGCGAAGCCTTTGCCTGATCCGTGAGACTTTGGCACGCCATGACGGATTGGCCGATTTTGCCTTTGCGATGCAGGGGCTCGGCACAGGGGCGATTTCGCTTTTTGGAACCAAAGAACAAAAGGCCGAATGGTTGCCGTTGACCAGGTCAGGTAAAGCGATTTCCGCTTTTGCGCTAACCGAGCCCGGTTCCGGTTCGGATGTGGCTGCCAACACGATGACGGCTACGTTGGATGGAGACCACTATGTCCTGAGCGGTGAGAAAACGTGGATATCAAACGGAGGGATTGCCGACGTTTATACCGTCTTTGCACGCACCGGCGATGCGCCTGGGGCACGTGGTATGTCGGCCTTTATTGTGCCTGCGGATACGAAGGGATTTACAGTAGTTGAACGGCTTGAAACCATCGCTCCCCATCCGCTCGCAACGCTAGGTTTCGAGGGTGCCCGTATCCCTGCTTCAGCAATGATTGGGCAATCAGGTCAAGGTTTCAAAATTGCCATGTCGGTGCTCGATGTTTTCCGTTCCACAGTCGCAGCGGCGGCCCTGGGCTTTGCCCGGCGCGCGCTGGACGAGGCCCTTGCACGTGTGAGCTCTCGTAACGTGCAAGGTGCCCCTCTTTTTGATCTGCAAATGGTGCAGGGGCACATTGCGGATATGGCGCTTGATGTAGATGCGGCAGCCTTGCTGGTTTACCGCGCTGCCTGGACCAAAGACAGCGGCGCCCCACGCGTGACGCGTGAGGCCGCTATGGCCAAGCTTTTCGCCACCGATCAGGCGCAACAGATCATCGACAAAGCGGTGCAACTTCACGGCGGCGACGGTGTGAGATCAGGTGCAACGGTTGAAAAGCTTTATCGCGAAATCAGAGCCTTGCGAATTTACGAAGGCGCCTCGGACGTACAGCGCGTCGTGATCGCGCGGCAAGCTATGGCCAATTATCAGGAGTGAGTGCAATGCTTAACAATTCTGCCCATATCGATACATTCACCCGTGATAATCTGCCCCCCTCAGATCAATGGCCAGCCTTGCTGTTGGATGGCTTCGAATTTCCAGAACGCGTAAATGCAGCGGTCGAATTGACTGATGCCATTGTTGATGCTGGCCTTGGGGACAACACGGCTTTAATCGGGAATGGACGCCGACGGACCTATAAGGAGCTTACAGATTGGACCAACCGTTTGGCCCACGTGTTGGTAGATGATCTGAAGGTTAAGCCCGGCAACCGAGTTTTAATCCGGTCTGCCAATAACCCTGCCATGGTCGCTTGTTGGTTGGCGGCAACTAAGGTTGGTGCAGTGGTTGTAAACACCATGCCTATGCTGCGCGCGGCCGAGCTAAGCAAGTATGTTGAAAAGGCAGAGATCACTCACGCGCTTTGTGACACGCGTCTGATGGACGAGATGATCACATGCGCTAAAAACAGTGACACTTTGAAAACGGTTGTAGGCTTTGACGGCACAGCCAATCATGACGCCGAGTTGGACCGGCTTGCACTCGAAAAGCCAGTGCATTTCGATGCGATTGAAACCAGTCAGGACGATGTTGCGTTGATCGGGTTTACCTCGGGTTCGACCGGAGAACCCAAGGGCACGATGCACTTCCACCGTGATCTTTTGATCATTGCAGATGGGTATGCGCGCGAGGTGCTGAACGTTCAGCCCGATGATGTTTTCGTAGGTTCGCCTCCGTTGGCATTTACGTTTGGTCTTGGTGGTCTGGCGATCTTTCCACTTCGTTTTGGAGCCGCGGCAACATTGCTGGAAAACGCGTCTCCACCCAACATGATCGAGATTATCGAGAAGTATAAAGCCACGGTATGTTTCACGGCCCCAACCGCCTATCGCGCGATGATTAGGGCAATGGAAGAAGGTGCGGATCTCTCCTCGCTCCGTGCTGCGGTCTCGGCTGGTGAAACCTTGCCGGGGCCTGTCTATGACGAATGGATGGCCAAGACTGGCAAACCAATGCTTGACGGAATCGGTGCAACCGAGCTTTTGCATATCTTCATCACCAACCGCTTCGAAGACCACAAACCCGCCTGCACCGGCAAACCGGTTAGTGGCTATGAAGCCAAAGTCGTTGATGGCGACGGAAACGAAGTTGCCCCTGGTGAGGTTGGCCGGCTTGCTGTGCGTGGCCCGACCGGATGCCGATATTTGCGGGGCGAACGCCAGGCTGAGTATGTACAAAACGGCTGGAATATTTCGGGTGATGCGTTTTCACGAGATGAAGAAGGCTATTTTCATTTTGCTGCTCGCAACGACGACATCATCGTAAGCTCTGGCTACAACATCGCAGGACCCGAGGTTGAGGCTGCGTTGCTGGCGCATGAAGCTGTAGCCGAATGCGCGGTTATTGGTGCACCGGACGAAGAGCGTGGCACAATTGTTCAGGCTCATGTGGTTTTGGGCGCGGGCGAAATACCGTCGAATGCAATGACAAAACTGTTGCAGGACCACGTCAAGGCAGCGATCGCACCCTACAAATACCCGCGTTCAATCGTTTTTGCCAAAGAACTACCTAAGACCGAAAGCGGGAAAATCCAACGTTTCAAACTGCGGGGAACCACATCATGAGCAATCAAGCGTATAATCCCGAAACAGACGGTGCAAAAATGGGGTTCAAGGATGCGATGTCCTATGGGGATTACTTGCACCTAGAAGACATTTTGGCCCATCAAAAGCCGCAGTCGGACGCGCATGACGAATTGCTTTTTGTCATCCAGCACCAGACCAGCGAGCTATGGATGAAACTGGCCATTCATGAACTGGCGGCCGCACGGCAAGCTCTGCTTGCCGAGGATACGGCGCATATGTTCAAGATGCTGGCACGTGTCAGCAGAATTTTCGAACAGCTCAACAGCGCCTGGGATGTGCTGCGCACAATGACGCCGGCAGACTATACCCGTTTTCGAGAGGCGTTGGGGCCGTCTTCGGGGTTTCAGTCCTACCAGTACCGGATGATCGAATATGTTTTGGGTAACCGAAATCCGAATATGCTTAAACCACACGGCCATCTTCCCGACGTTCATCAGGCCCTGACGGATGAGCTTGCTCGACCTAGCTTTTACGACGAGGTGACGGCGCTTTTGTTCCGCACCATTGACGGGCACGAAGAGAACCTACCCGCACCGCAGCTGGATGCGCCGCATGAAGCCGATCCTGAAATCCAGAAACGCTGGAAGGTCGTTTACGAGAATATTGACGAATACTGGATGCTTTATGAGCTTGGTGAAAAGCTTGTTGATCTAGAGGATTATTTCCGCCGCTGGCGCTTCAATCATGTCACGACAGTTGAGCGGGTGATCGGTTTCAAGCGCGGAACTGGCGGCACATCGGGTGTTCAATATCTACGTCGAATGCTGGGCGTCGAACTATTCCCGGAACTCTGGCACCTTAGAGGAGAGCTTTGATGCTACCCAAGAAAGAGCTTTTCGATATCCCTGAAGGGGTGATTTACCTAGACGGCAATTCGCTGGGCCCTTTGCCCAAAGGTGCCACGGAACGTGCGGCTGAAGTTATCTCGCGTGAATGGGGATCGGAACTGATCCGAGCTTGGAACTCAGCCGATTGGATATCCTTGCCCCAGCGAGTTGGAGATCGGATTGGGCGGCTGATCGGTGCTCCGTCTGGATCGGTTGCCACCGGCGACACGCTCTCTATTAAGGTCTATCAGGCACTAGCTGCGGCGTTGAAGATGCGTCCGGATCGCCGAGTTATCTTGTCTGACAAGGGAAATTTCCCAACCGATCTTTATATGGCCCAAGGCCTGATTGGCACAATTGACAAAGGGTATGAACTGCACACACCTGCACCTGAAGACGTCCTTGATGCGATCAACGAAGACATTGCGGTGGTTATGCTGACCCAAGTTGACTACCGCTCGGGCCGTATGCACGACATGAACGCTGTCACCAAAGCAGCGCACGCCGCTGGAGCGGTGATGATTTGGGATTTGGCGCACAGTGCGGGTGCCGTGCCAGTAGACATGGCTGGTTCGAATGCGGAATTCGCCGTCGGGTGTACCTACAAATATCTCAACGGTGGTCCGGGTGCGCCAGCATTCATCTATGCGCGCCCTGACATTGTTGAAAGTGTTCAGCCTGCCCTTGCGGGGTGGATGGGGCATGATGCACCCTTTGCGATGGAGCTTGGCTACAGGCCCGCCATGTCAACAGAGCGTCTGCGCGTTGGCACACCGCCGATTGTTCAATTGTCGATCCTAGATACGGCTTTGGACGCTTGGGAGGGTGTGGAAATGAACGACATTCGAGAAGCGTCGCTTGAGCTTTCCGAATTGTTCATTTCAGAAGTCGAAAACCGGTGCCCGCAGTTAGAATTGGCATCGCCCCGCGACCCACAAACCCGCGGATCGCAAGTGTCGTTCGCGTTCGAAGATGGGTACGCGGCTATGCAAGCCCTTATTGATCTCGGCGTTATCGGAGATTTCCGCGCTCCGAATATCATGCGTTTTGGCTTCACGCCGCTCTATCTAGATGCGAGTGATGTAAGGGCTGCTGTCGACATACTTGGCCGCGTCATACATGAGGATATTTGGCGGGATCCCAAGTACCAAATCAGATCGCGCGTAACCTAAGGAGAGAAATTGTGACCTGTTTATTTGTACAAATTTGCTGTCGCCCCGGGACCGCATACAATGTTGCAGACGAAATTGGCCTGAGGGAATTTCACTCAGAACTTTATTCTATTAGCGGTGCTTATGACTTGCTCTTGAAACTTTACGTTTCGGAGGGCGAGGATATCGGCCGCTTCATTAATGACAACCTTCTAAACATTGAAGGCATTGAGCGGACCCATACGATACAGACATACAAAGCTTTCTAGGCGCTGATGCATTTTCAGTATTCTCAGAAAGTGTTGTTCAAACACTGCGACCCTGCAGGAATTGTGTTCTATCCGCGGTTTTTTGAGATGATCAACGACGCGGTTGAGGCACTGTTCAACGAGCTTCTGGATTGGCCGTTTGAAGCCATTCATCCCGATCAAGGTGTGCCGACCGCAGCAATAGACGTGAAGTTCAAAGCCCCGTGTTTTCTGGGGGATCAATTGGATTTGCAAATAACGATCAAGTCCATGGGTGGTTCCAGTCTTTCCTTTAATACGCAGGCTATCGCAGACGGTGATTTGCGGTTCGAAGCCGAACAAACACTCGTGTTTGTCGGAGAAGACAGGCGGCCCCAAAAATGGCCAGAGGATATCCGGTCTAAAATTTACGGAATTATGGAGATCAACTCATGAAGCCCGAAACCATTCACCCAGAAGGCTGGGCGCCCGCCCTTGGTTACGCAAACGGAATGCTGATGCCGGACGGCACCCTGCATATCGGTGGTCAAATCGGCTGGGATAAGGACAAGAATTTTGTCGAGGGTGGTTTCATTGCCCAAATGAAACAGGCCTTGACCAACATCGCTGAAATCGTACGCGCTGCGGGAGGGGATGTTGAAAACATCGGTCGTCTGACTTGGTTCGTGAAAGACAAAGCAGAATATGTCGCCCATCAGCGTGAGGTTGGTCAAGCCTATCGTCAGGTCTTCGGTAAGCATTTTCCTGCGATGTCGATGCTGATCATCAACGATCTGGTCGAGAACGAAGCCCTCATCGAGATCGAAGCGACGGCCTATATCCCGCAAGCAGCCTAAGAGCACAGCCATGTTCAATGCCCTTACTCTCGACGCGCAAGATAGCATCATGCTGACGATGAAGCAGTTTCGGGCTGATCCGAGGACCGACAAGCTCGATCTGGGTGTTGGCGTCTATAAGGATGCCGAGGGTCGTACTCCTGTCAGGAAGTGGGCAAAACTTGGGGGTTTAAGCTGCCATCGTGGTGTCTAAGACTGTCAAGCGCCCGTCGAGAACTGCGGCTCGTGCGACTGCCATGTTATGTGCACCTTCTGGTGACCACCGCATGCGTCTGCGCTTACCCATGCGCGCATTTCCAATGTCATCGACGCATCCTTCGGCCCGAGACGTTGAAATCGGCAAGCCCCGGCGATATCGCCATCCATAATTTATGAGTGAACCCCTATTGTTTGCGAGATAGCTGTGCAGATACTGGCAACAAGAAAGCGCCCTTTGGGCTTGATCCCGAACCGCGAGGTCGTATTTTGCAAGCCTTACGCAGTCGTCCATAAGCCATTGAAGATGCGTGCCGGCTGTCTGGACTTCGCCGTGCCAAAGGTTCCATCTTGATGTCTCGACCGGAGTCATAAAAATCGCGGTTGTTCCCGGGAAGTCTTTCCTTTGCACGAGGCCGCTGATTGCGTTCTCCACATGCTTAACCCGCATCGAGATGTGCCACCAGTCGAGGATGTGTCGTACCTTTCCACCGGCTGCGTTGCGGATTAAGTTAGGTAGTGCAGCCTCTCCGTCTGAAATAACTGTGATAGGGCGCTGCTCATCCCACCCAAGTGCATCCAGATCTCGCCGAAGCTGGGATACCGGCGAGTCTGCAGCTTGTGGTGAAAGGCCAAAGCGGCGGCATATGTTGCGGGTTTCAATTTTGCCGACCACAACATCGAGATGACGTTTCTGGTATTCCGGCCTGCACCGAACAAGAGCGCCGTCGATGAAAACGGTGAGCGGATGCTACTTTTGGCTTTCACATATGGGTGGAGTCTCTACGGCGTGACTTTTTAAATCGGAGTCACACCAGATCACGCGGGATAGACTCCGACCAGGTTCGGTCGACAACTACGCCTTCATTATCGGTGGCTTTGACTCGACCTTCCAGTTTCCAATTGTCTCTCTCAGCACGCACCGTGATTGTTGTGTCAGTCCGGCCCTTCCACTCGCCACGTTCAAAGGCAAAACAGCGTTCTGCAGTCATTTTGGCCGAATTCGGTTCGTCGGGATGCACCGACATGACATCGCGCGCTTCGTAAAGCCATTCGATTCCTGTATGGAGATGTCGCGTGATCCCAGACGAAGACTCTCGGACTTGCCGTTCTACACCCGAAACATAGTCAACCTCGTGCCGCCTCGAGAGATAGCCTTCTGACAAGGACTTGGCTTCTGGTGGGGCGGATGTTTCAGGTGGTAGGAAGCCGGGGTTGAAAGGGGATCCTGGATGAGTTGGAATGCAAATCCGTGCGCCGGACAGTGTCCGTCGTCAGATTTTTTGGGTCCAAAGGCTGACTAAACTAAGAGAGAGTTCGGCTCATCTGGTTGGTGTGATTATGCGGCGCGTTGGTTGTGATGCAAGCGGCGCGTTTCAAATGTCTTTCGTTTGGTCCTTTCCCGTTGTTTTAGAATGTCTTTGTCTCGACCGAAGTAGACGTCGGCGGGTGTGACGTTGTTCAGGCTCTCGTGGTAACGTTGGTGATTGTAGTGATCGACGAAGGCTTCGATTTGGACTTCGAGATCGCCCGGTAGGAAGTAGTTTTCCAGCAGAATGCGGCTCTTGAGGGTTTGATGCCAACGCTCGATCTTGCCCTGCGTTTGGGGATGATACGGTGCGCCACGCGAGTGCTTCATGCCTTTGTCTTGCAACCATTCAGCCAGATCAGCAGAGACGTAACTGGATCCATTGTCGCTGAGAAGACGTGGCTTGTGGACGACATGAACCTGATCGCAACCTGATGCTTGCAGCGCCAAGCCCAGTGTCTCAGTCACATCCTCTGCCCTCATGGTCGTGCAAAGCTTCCAGGAGATGATGTAGCGGCTGTAATCGTCCAAGATCGTGCTGAGATAGAACCAGCCCCAGCCAAGAACCTTGAGATAGGTGAAGTCGGTTTGCCAAAGTTGGTTGATCCCAGTCGTCTTGTCTTTGAACTCATTGGCCGCCTTGAGTACGATGAAGGCCGGACTGGTGATCAGATCATGTGCCTTAAGCACTCGATAAACGGTGGATTCCGATACAAAATACCGTTCCTGGTCTGTGAAGGTCACCGCCAGTTCGCGCGGCGACAGTTCGGTCTTCTTTAGCGCCAGCTTCACAACTTTGCGCCGCACCTCGTCAGGGATACGGTTCC
>CAYZAY010000050.1:0-17036 GCA_964476515.1 uncultured Rhodobacterales bacterium | reverse complement strand
AGCTGATGTCTATTGAAGGTGCTTCTGACGAAGTTGCCGAAGACATTCGCGAAATCATGGCGCTTGATTTTCCGACAAGCTCTTGGGACCTTGATTTGGAAGAAATGCGATTGAGGGCCATGGGGTTAGATGCCGTAGCTGATTCAAAAATTCAAATTCGACCCGGCGGCATACTGCAGTTTTCCGTTAGCCAACGCCAACCTGCAATCGTTTGGCGGCGCGGTGACGGGCTAGAGGTGTTGGATCCTATGGGGCTTCGGGTTGGGCCGCTTGATGCACGCACGGATCGCGCCGATCTTCCGTTGATTGCGGGCGAAGGCGCTGACAAAGCAGCCGTAGAGGCGCGTCGCTTGTTCGCCGTTGCCGCGCCTATTCACGATCAAATTCGCGGTCTTGTGCGTGTAGGCAACCGGCGTTGGGATGTCGTTCTTGACGATGGGCAGCGCATATTGTTGCCGACCCAAGGGGCCGTCGCCGCGCTAGAGCGTGTGATGGCACGGGCGCAGATGCAGGACCTGTTGGACCGCCGCATCGACATTATCGACATGCGCAATCCGGATCGCCCGACGATCCGTGTTGCACCGGATGTTATGGATGAAATCCAAAAAACCAGAGCCGCTATTTCAGGAGGCCAGAACCAATGAGTGAATTTTGCGAAACACAGCGTGCCATGCGCGCTATGCGGAAAGCCGCTATTCAACGGGGCGTCGTGGCCGTTCTCGATATCGGGACGTCCAAGGTGGCCTGTCTTGTGCTTAGGTTCGACGGGACCGAGACATTCCACGAGGCCGAAGGCATCGGGTCGATGGCAGGTCAAGCCGGGTTTCGGGTGATCGGCGCAGCGACCACGCGGTCGCGCGGCATGCGGCTTGGTGAAATTGACGCCATGCAGGAAACCGAACGCGCTATTCGCACGGCGGTGCAGGCAGCCCAGAAAATGGCGAACATTCGAGTTGATCATGTGATTGCCTGTCTGTCGGGCGCTCATCCGCGTTCCTATGGTCTTGAAGGGCGGATCGAAGTCGAAGCCGATCAGGTGACCGAACAGGATATCGCGCGTGTTCTGGCATCCTGTGATGTACCGGATTATGGCAACGGACGGGAAATCATCCATGCCCATCCGATTAACTTTGCGCTTGATCACCGCAGCGGGTTGAACGACCCACGCGGGCAGGTGGGGCAGGAACTGGCGACAGATATGCACATGCTGACCGTTGACCACACTGTTATTCAAAACATCATCCACTGCGTTAAACGCTGCGATCTTGAATTGGCGGGAATTGCGTCATCGGCCTATGTGTCGGGCGTTTCCTGTCTTGTTGAAGACGAACAAGAACTTGGCGCGGCTTGTATTGATATGGGTGGCGGATCCACCGGCATCTCGATCTTTATGAAAAAGCACATGATTTACGCGGATTCCGTGCGGATCGGTGGAGAGCACGTGACGAACGACATCGCGATGGGGTTATCTGTGCCTGCGGCGACTGCAGAGCGGATCAAGACCTTCTACGGTGGTGTTCACGCTACCGGCATGGATGATCGCGACATGATCGAGATCGGCAGTGATAGCGGCGATTGGGAAAAAGATCGCAGGACGGTCAGCCGATCCGAGTTGATCGGCATTATGCGCCCTCGGGTTGAAGAGATTTTGGAAGAGGTTAAGGAGCGTCTCGACGTTGCTGGCTTTGATCACATGCCCAGTCAGCAGATTGTTTTGACTGGTGGCGCAAGCCAGATTCCGGGTCTTGATGGGCTCGCGTCAAAGATCCTTGGCGGACAGGTAAGGCTAGGTCGACCGTTGCGCGTTCACGGGCTGCCTCAGGCTGCAACTGGTCCTGCGTTTTCGTCTTCTGTGGGCCTCAGCCTATTCGCTGCGCACCCGAAAGATGAATGGTGGGACTTTGAAATACCCGCCGAAAGCTATCCGGCACGTTCATTGAAGCGCGCGGTACGGTGGTTCCGCGAGAACTGGTAGCCACAACATATCGGATTCTAAGCGAAATTTCGCGAATCAACCCACAAGGTCGCCCAGATTTTGTGGGTGAAACCTGTTTTTTAGGGTGACGATCTAAGGGAATTTGGTTATTCTCTAGGGATAACAGGCAGTAAATGACCGAAAAAGCGGTCGCGCAGCAGTAGGCGGAACCAGCAATGACTCTGAATCTATCCCTTCCGGGCCAGGAAGAGCTGAAACCTCGTATCACCGTTTTCGGTGTGGGTGGAGCAGGCGGCAATGCCGTCAACAACATGATTGAAAAGTCGCTCGAAGGGGCGGATTTTGTCGTCGCAAACACTGACGCGCAGGCGCTTCAGCAGAACACGGCACCCAACAAGATTCAGATCGGTATCAAAGTGACCGAAGGTCTTGGCGCAGGTGCGCGGGCCGAGGTTGGCGCTGCCGCTGCGGAAGAAAGTATTGAACAAATCGTCGACCACCTTGCTGGTTCGCATATGTGCTTCATCACTGCTGGGATGGGCGGGGGCACCGGAACCGGTGCTGCGCCAATCATCGCACAAGCAGCACGCGAGTTGGGCGTTCTGACTGTCGGCGTTGTGACCAAGCCTTTCCAATTCGAGGGTGCCAAGCGCATGCGTCAGGCTGAGGAGGGTGTTGAAGCCCTGCAGAAAGTCGTCGACACGCTGATTATCATTCCGAACCAGAACCTGTTCCGCCTTGCTAACGAACGCACAACTTTCGCCGAAGCGTTCAGCCTTGCAGACGACGTTCTGTACCAAGGCGTCAAAGGTGTGACCGACCTGATGGTTCGTCCGGGCCTTATCAACCTCGACTTTGCTGATGTTCGCGCCGTGATGGACGAAATGGGCAAAGCGATGATGGGAACCGGTGAAGCATCTGGCGAAGATCGCGCTATCCAAGCGGCGGAGCAAGCTATTGCCAATCCGCTTCTTGATGAAATTAGCCTGCGCGGCGCCAAGGGCGTGTTGATTAACATCACTGGCGGCTACGATCTGACATTGTTCGAACTGGACGAAGCTGCAAACCGCATTCGCGAAGAAGTTGATGCAGACGCA
Organism: uncultured Rhodobacterales bacterium; assembly: GCA_964476515.1. Taxonomy (GTDB): domain Bacteria; phylum Pseudomonadota; class Alphaproteobacteria; order Rhodobacterales; family Rhodobacteraceae; genus JASMHC01. The sequence goes on along the minus strand of CAYZAY010000050.1, from coordinate 14,003 downwards.
AACATCATCGTTGGCTCGACCCTTGATCCAAACGTCGAAGGCAATATGCGCGTCAGCGTTGTTGCAACCGGCATCGATGCTAACGAAATGGTGCAGGATATTCCTGTTGCACGCCGCACCTTGGCTGAACCTCTTCAGCCCAAGCCTGAAGAGCGTGTAATGCCAGCTGCAGAAACTGTTGAAGAAGCACCTGCAGTGGTCGCGGAACAGCCAAGCGCAGAAGAAGTTCAGAACGCGAACTTCTTTGATCGTCTGGCACAGGAAGAAGCCGCCGCTGCCGCTGAACAGGCCGAAGACATCTTCCGCGAAGAACCAGTCGCACAAGAACCTGAGCCTGCCTATCAACCTCAGCAAGTACAGGCTGCAGCACCCGGAACCCCGTCGTCTGCAACAATGGAACGGCTCTATCGTGCGGTGAACAAAGTGCCTGAGCAAACGCAGGAACCACGCCAGCCGGCGCAGGTACAACCGTTCGCACAGCCCGAACCGCAAGAGCGTCGTTTTGGCATAAATTCGCTGATCAATCGCATGTCTGGACAGGCGGCACAGGAAAAACCAGCCGAGTTCCAGCGGCGTCAACCACCTGTTAACCAGTTCGAAGTAGATCAGGATAACTACCCACAAGAAGATGATCGTGTGGAAATTCCAGCTTTCTTGCGTCGGCAAGCTAACTAGTCATCTTCCTATAACGCATTGAAAAGCCATCCATTTTTGGGCGGCTTTTTCTATTCGGCGGATTGGTGCTTTGAATGCAACATGGATGTTTCAGAACGTTACAAAGTTTGAGTTGAGGGAATCTGCGATGACGTTTAGGGGGTTGTTGCCGGTTATTCGTAGTCGGTTTGATTGGGGAAATACGTGCAGACAACGCTTCAACATGGCGTCGAGTTTAAAGGGACCGGATTGCATTCGGGCCGCCCTGCTGTGTTGCGTATTCTTCCAGCACCGGAAAATCACGGCATTGTATTCCATCGCAAGGATGTTCGCGATGCTGATCAGCGTGTCCCAGCCAAATGGGATATCGTGGATCGCACCCCGCTTTGTACACGCCTGATCAATCACGACGGAGTTTCGGTTTCTACCGTAGAACACGTAATGGCCGCCCTTTGTGGGTGTGGTATCCACAACGCCTTGCTTGAACTTGACGGTCCTGAGGTTCCGATCCTCGACGGATCATCGCTGCCGTTTGTGCGCAGCCTTATTAACGCCGGCCGACGAGAGCTTGGTGCCCCAGTCACGGCGATAGAGATTCTTGATACGGTGTCGGTGACGAACGGTGATGCGACCGCAAAATTCGAACCCTCGGATGCGATGATCGTTCAGTTCAGTATTGATTTTGACGAAGCGGCAATCGGGCGTCAGGATAAAGAACTGATTTTGTCCAATGGCGCATTTGCACGTGAATTGTGTGACAGCCGCACGTTCTGTCGCCAAAGCGATGTTGATGCCATGCGCGCCAACGGGCTTGCTATGGGCGGAACGCTAAGAAACGCGGTGGTCTTTGACGACGGAACTATCCTTAGCCCGGGTGGACTACGCCACAAAGACGAACCTGTGCGCCACAAAATGCTGGACGCGGTCGGCGATCTTGCACTTGCTGGCGCCCCAATCCTTGGCAAATATGTTGGCTACAAGGCCGGACATTCCCTGACGAACACGCTGTTGCGTGAACTGTTTAGCAACCCACGCGCATGGCGCTACGTTGAGCTAAGCGATTATCAGCGTGCTTTGCTGCCCGGAGCGGGCGTAAAAGAAGCGGATATCTGCGCTGTCGCCTGATCAGGGCCAAAAATACTTCCAAATTGATTTTGCACCGGATTTTTCTGTGCTAGGACCGTTGGAGACGATTGCGATCAGCTGCTGATCCAACGGGGGCAAAATTCGATGACAGGCATCAAGCCATCCTTACGTATCCTTGCTGTGCTGGCATTGTTGACTGCCACTGCATGTGATCGGGCGCAAAGCGTTGCAAGCGTAGACGTCGAGACATTAAGCGCGGAAGAAATCTATCAGGCCGGTGAACGTGCCTTGCAGCGCCGAGGTCACGAAACGGCTGCAAACTATTTTGGCGAAATCGAACGTCTGTTCCCATATTCGGACTGGGCAAGCCGCGGCTTGGTGATGCAGGCGTATTCGCTCTATCTGGATAAAAAGTACTCGGATAGCCGCGCAGCTGCGCAGCGCTACCTGAATTTCTATCCGACCTTGGATGATGCTGACTGGGCGCAGTATCTGATTGCACTTAGCTATTACGACCAGATTTATGATGTGGGTCGCGATCAAGCATTGACGATCAATGCGCTACAAGAGCTGCGCAAGGTTATCGAAAACCATCCTGACAGCGAATATGCCGCCGAGGCCAAGCCACGCTTTGATCTGGCGTTTGATCACCTTGCTGCCAAGGAAATGGAAGTCGGGCGCTTCTATCTGGGCAAGCAGGAATATGTTGCCGCTGTGAACCGGTTCCGCGTTGTTGTCGAAGATTTCCAGACCACGCGGCATACCCCTGAAGCATTGTATCGACTGGTTGAGGCTTACATGGCCCTTGGGCTGACGGGCGAGGCGCAAAACGCCGCTGCGATCCTTGCTAAGGATTTCGCTGATGACGAATGGTACGCTGATGCGTTGATCCTGCTGGATCAACAAGGACTTGATGCAGCAGGGTCCGGTGCTGGATGGCTGGCGCGGATATACCGCCAGACTGTTCAGGGCAACTGGCTCTAGGACGAGGCGGCCATGCTTCTTGGTCTCGAAATCCGGGACATTCTGATCATTGACCGGCTGGATCTCGCGTTCCAGCCCGGGCTGAACGTGCTAACGGGCGAAACCGGTGCGGGCAAATCTATTTTGCTCGATAGTCTTGGGTTTGTCCTTGGTTGGCGTGGTAGAGCCGAGTTGGTCAGAGAAGGCGCAGACCAAGGCGAAGTGGTTGCCGAATTCATGTTGTCTGACGATCATCCTGCGCGGGCAGTGTTGGATGAAGCGGGGATATCGTGCGAGGACACTCTGATCATGCGCCGCGTGAATGCGCGGGACGGGCGCAAAACCGCTTGGGTCAATGATCGTCGCTGTTCGGGTGAAGTGTTGCGAGCCCTGTCTGAAACGTTGATTGAATTGCATGGCCAACATGATGATCGCGGGCTGTTGAATCCCAAAGGGCATCTGGATTTACTTGACGCGTTTGCTGATCTGGCGGACGACCGAGTTGAAACACGACGACTTTGGCGCGAACTGGCCAATGCCAAAAACCAGCTGGCAGATCTGCAAGTAAGCATCCAAGCTGTAAAGGAAGAGGAAGACTTTCTTCGTCACGCAGTCGCGGAGTTGGTCGAGCTGGACCCTCAGACAGGTGAGGACGAAGTGCTTGATGCCAAACGTCGGCTAATGCAGTCGGCTGAGCGTATTCGCGAAGACATTGCCAAGGCATCGTCAATTATGGGCCTAGAGGGTGCAGAGGGTGCTTTGGGTGATGCGGCTCGTTGGCTCGAAGGTGTGTCGGATAACGCCGAAGGTCAGTTGGAAAGTGCGATCAACGCATTAGGGCGTGCAATGGCCGAACTGGGGGATGCTCAGCAAGGTGTTGAGGAATGCTTAAATAACCTTAACTTCAATCCGCATGATCTTGAAATCATAGAAGAACGCCTATTTGCGATTAGAGGTTTGGCGCGAAAGCATCAAGTGCAGCCAGATGAGCTACCAACATTGCGGGTTGAGCTATCGGACAAGCTTAGTGGGATCGACGCTGGCGATCAGAAACTGGCCGACGCGATGGCCGATTTGGCTAAAGCTCAGAAATTATATGATGCAGCGGCCAAGTCCCTGTCGCAAAAACGCAAAGCAGCTGCGGGGCGTTTGGATAAGCAAGTGATGGCCGAACTCGCCCCGCTGAAAATGGATCGGGCGATTTTTGAGACAAAGGTTGAAGCCTCCAACGCAGGCCCCTCGGGCACCGACGCAATTGCGTTCACCGTTGCCACCAACCCCGGTGCGCCTGCTGGACCATTGGCGAAAATTGCGTCGGGTGGGGAACTCAGCCGCTTCTTGCTAGCTTTGAAAGTTTGCCTGACGGATGAAAACGCAGGTCTGACGATGATCTTTGACGAGATCGACCGAGGCGTAGGTGGCGCAACAGCGGATGCGGTTGGTCGACGACTGGCATCGCTGGCGGACGGAGGGCAGGTGCTTGTTGTTACGCATTCCCCACAAGTCGCCGCCAAGGGTGCGCATCATTGGCAGGTTAGCAAAAAGGTCACGGACAATAAGACCCTGACACGGGTTGCCCCGCTGGATACCGACGAACGCGTAGACGAAATCGCACGGATGATTTCAGGCGATACGATTACTGATGCAGCTAAATCTGCGGCAAAAGAATTGCTGAACGGTTAATTGATCTGAACCATTTTTCCAGGGTTCATGATGTTTTCAGGGTCTAGCGCCCGCTTGATGTCCGCCATGACTGACCATGCCTCGCCGTGTTGTGACGCCATGAACGGCATTTTCCCTATCCCGATGCCATGTTCACCCGTCACCGTTCCACCCAGTTTAAGAGAGAGTTCGGCCATGCGGTTGGCAAGCTCTTTCGCAGCGCGTAGTTCATCCGCGTTGTTTTCTTCCACCAAAAGGATCGCGTGAAAATTACCGTCCCCAACGTGGCCCAGTATTGGACCGGTGATGATCGAGCGATCGATATCTTCGCGTGTCTGTTCCACGGCTTCAGCCAAACGCGAAATTGGTACGCACATATCCGTTACAATAGCGCGTGATCCCGGACGCGACGCCAAAATCGCGAAATAGGCGTTGTGACGGGCCTTCCAAAGGGCGTTCCGGTTTTCTGTCTTGGTCGCCCAGTCAAATTCGATAACGCTATGACCGTCACAAATCTCTCCGAACATCTTGATCTGTTCCGCGACCGCGCCTTCGGAGCCGTGGAATTCGACCAACAGCTGTGTGGCGTCTGGTAGCTCCAAGCCCGAATACGCGTTGACGCACGCAACCGTTGAGCTGTCGAGCAGTTCGATCCGCGCCATGGGCAGGCCTATTTGGATTGTGTCGATCACAGCGTTCACAGCGTTATCTACATTGGGAAATGCGCTGACGGCGGTCGAAACTGCTTCGGGCTGGCCTTGCAGCCTTAGTGTCAGCTCTGTGATTAATCCAAGCGTGCCTTCTGAGCCTATCATAAGGCCGGTCAGATCAAGCCCAGCCGAGCTTTTGGGCGCGGCTGTTCCAGTTCGGATCACGCGCCCGTCTGCCAAAACGACTTCGAGCGCCATGACATTATCGCGCATCGTGCCGTATCGAACCGCAGTAGTTCCGCTTGCCCGTGTTGCAGCCATCCCGCCCAATGATGCGTTTGCACCGGGATCGACGGGGAAAAACAACCCCGTAGCGCGTAATTGGGTGTTCAGGTCTTCCCGCGTACATCCGGGCTGAACGCGAGCAATCATGTCTTCAGGGCGGACGTCCAGAACCGCATTCATCTTGGAAAAATCAACGCTGATTCCGCCGGATATCGGAGTTGTCTGCGCTTCAAGCGATGTGCCGGTGCCCCAACCAATCACGGGTGTTTTGTGCCGTGCGCAAATGCGAACGATCTCGGCCACATCGTCTGTTGATGTCGGATAGGCAACGGCATCGGGTGGAATTGTATCGAAATAGCTTTCTGAAGCGCCGTGCAGGTCCAAATCGGACTTGGACAGAGAAAGCCCTTGCTCTAGTAAGGATGAAAGCTCTGTTAATGCTTCTGAAATACTCATCTTTCCTCACAAGGTTTGGTGGTGATCCGCGCCATCAAAGGCAAGAGCAAGATTAAAGACAAAACGTCAGGGTTCAACGTGGAACTTCCGTCTTACAACAGCCAGTTGAAAGCCAACGCCGTGGACATGGTCCGGTTCTGGCTCTTGGCGCTGTGCGTAGGTATTGGCGGCGGGTTGGCAGCGGTTGGGTTCCGTCTAGGGATCGAAAACCTACAAGCTTGGTTTTACGGCGTACCGCACGTGAACGTACTGGCCACGTTTGCCGAAGACGTCGCGTGGTATTGGATCGTTGGCATGCCGGTCTTGGGTGGTCTGGCGATTGGGCTACTTCTCCACTTCTTTACCGAGGACGGGCGGGTCCGAACGGTTGCCGATGTCATCGAAGGGGCGGCGATCAACGATGGCAGGATCGAACATAAAAAGGGTTTGGTTTCTGCGCTTGCTTCTATGATCACGCTGTCCAGTGGCGGGTCATCGGGGCGCGAAGGGCCGGTGGTTCACTTGGCGGCGGTGATCGCCAGTTGGATAAGCCACAAGGCAAACGTTAACGGCGTGACGGGTCGGGATCTTATGGGGTGCGCTGCCGCCGCTGCGGTTTCCGCCAGTTTTAACGCACCGATTGCGGGTGCGATTTTCGCAATGGAGGTTGTGCTTCGCCACTTTGCGATCCGATCTTTCGCACCAATTGTGATTGCCAGCGTGTCGGGCACTGTCATCAACCGGCTCTGGTTTGGTGACATAACCGAATTCAGAATACCAAGCGCCAATATGATCGAGTTCTATCAAGAGCTTCCCGCTTTTGCCTTGCTTGGGCTTTGCAGTGGTCTTGTCGCTACGGTCTTTATGATGGCGCTTTATAGGGCCGACTCTTGGGGCAGCTTTGTACAAAACCGATTGGGTATCCCAGGTTGGGTTCGCCCGATGGTCGCTGGCGCACTTCTGGGCGTGCTTGCGCTATCGTTCCCCCATATCATTGGTGTGGGCTACGAAACCACCAGCGCAGCGCTGACAGGGCAACTCATTTTTCACGAAGCGTTGGTGTTTGCCATCCTCAAAGCGGTGGCCGTCACGATCACCATCGCAGGCCGCATGGGTGGAGGTGTCTTTTCCCCATCACTTATGCTCGGCGCGTTGACGGGGCTTTCATTCGGCTACATCGCCACCGGTGTCTTCCCTGAGGTTTCGGGTGGTGAAACGCTTTATGCTCTTGCGGGGATGGGTGCTGTCGCGGGCGCAGTGCTTGGGTCGCCAATTTCGACAATCCTGATCATCTTTGAAATGACTGGGGATTGGCAGACGGGCCTTGCCGTCATGTTGGCGGTTTCCCTATCGACAGCGGTGTCGGCTGGCCTGAACCACAAGTCGTTCTTTCTGGCCCAGCTATCGCGCCGCAACATTCAGATCGCAGCCGGTCCGCAGGCTTATCTGCTGCACATGTTCACCGTGACTGGTATAATGAGACCGATAAGCGAATGCACCCAGCTTGACCAAAAAGCGCTGTGGGAAATGGTCAGCAAGGGCCATGGCATCAGGGCAGGGGCCACACTTGGCGATGCCTTGCCCCAGCTTGAAGGTCAGAAATGCGAATGGCTTCCCGTGATCGAGGTCAACGAAGACGACGGCCCTCCGCATGTTGTCGGAGTGCTTTTCTTAGTTGATAGCTTGAAGGCCTATAATCGCGCCTTGGCTGCTACGGCCAAGGAAGAGCATTCTTAAAGTTGCTCGACCGCTACGTTTTCTGCGCTGAAAGCGATGTGATCCTTGATAGCGGAAGCGCCTTCGATGGGGGTTTCATAGCTCCAAGCAGCGTTTTTGATGGTCGAGCTTTTAGCCGCGATGTCAAAATAGGACGCTTGCCCTTTGCGTGGGCACTCAGAGCGGTGATCGCTTTCATCAAGGAAAGCCATCGCGATAGCTTTGCGGGGGAAGTAGATAACGCTGTCATGGCCATTCTCGATCAGCTCTAGTGCGTCTTTGCTTTCAGCAATTACAGCACCAGCCGCGCGCACAACCCATGTGCCATCAGCCTTGCGAATACGAATATTTTCCATGTCTCTACCTCATTCCATACGTGCGAAACGCATGCCTACATGTTGAAGTAGGTGCTTGTCAAAGGGGCGACGTTGCGTCGGCTAACCATTGCCGTGTTTGATCACCCAACCGCGCTGCAATCTTTTCCTGTACATCGGCGTGATAGCTGTTGGTCCAGTCAATTTCATAAGGGCTAAGCATCGACTTTTTGATCAGTCGTTTGTCGATAGGCACCCAGGTCAAATTCAAGAACGACAGCATGTCACGACCATCGTCGCCCTCTATTTTCTCGGCCTTTTGGACGACAATCAGGTTTTCAATGCGGATGCCGAATTGCCCTTCTTTGTAATAGCCGGGTTCATTTGACAGAATCATACCTTCTTGCAGGGCCACTTCGGAAATGCGCGAAATTCGTTGGGGGCCTTCGTGCACGCTAAGGAATGCCCCAACACCGTGACCTGTTCCGTGATCATAGTCCTTACCCACGGTCCAAAGTGGGAACCGTGCCAACACATCCAGGTCTCGTCCAGATATCCCACGCGGGAACTGAGCACGGCAGATCGCAATGACGCCTTGCAGAACGCGGGTAAAGCATTCGCGATGTTCGTTCGTCGGTTCACCAATTGCCATCGTTCGCGTGATGTCCGTTGTGCCATCCAGATACTGCCCTCCGCTGTCCACCAACAACAAATGCCCGTCTTCAACGGTCAGGTTGCTTTCCGTAGTCACGCGGTAATGAGGTAACGCCCCGTGGGGTCCGGTGCCAGATATCGTCTCAAAACTGATGTCGTGGAGCTGACCAAGCGAACGACGGCATTCTTCAAGCTTTGTCGCGACGCTGATCTCGGCCTGGCTTCCGGCCGGTTGCGCGTCAACCCAAGCAAGGAATTCGCACATCGCTACGGCATCCCGAAGATGGGCATCAACCATACCAGCGATTTCAGTTTCGTTTTTACATGCTTTGGGCAGAACGCAAGGATCCCCATCCCAAACCAATTCGCCCCCACAGGCGTCAGCCACTTTGCACGGTAGCGTGATTTTGTCCGCGCACACCTTTCCCATTAAACCGCCAACAGCCTCTAGGAAATCTTCCTGAGGATGCACCCGTACACCGTTCTGCAAATCGAGGGTGGACAGTTTTGCAGCATCCATAAACAGATCGACCGACGCATCGTCGCGCAAGATCGCAAAGCCGTGCGCAACAGGGTTGCGCGGGATGTCTGCCCCACGAATATTCAATAGCCACATGATTGAATCGGGAAGCGTGATCAATGCTGCGGACTGGCCTGCCTTTGACAACTCTGCTGCCAGTCTTTCACATTTGCTTTGGCGCGACTCTCCTGCGTATTCCAACGGATGCTCGAACGCCGCTTCACAGGGCGCATCGGGCTGATCTTGCCAAATCGCGTCAACTAGGTTTTCGGTCTGTCGAATTTCAATGCCGCTATCGGTTAGTCGGGCCTCAAGATCGGAAATCTGCTCGACTGAATAAAGCCATGGATCAAAGCCTACTACACCGCCATCAGGTAGCTGTTCTTTTAACCAGTCTGCCAACTGGGTCGCTGGCCAATCGATGGGCGTATAAACATCCGCAACCTGTTCGCGCACCTGCACTGTATAACGGCCATCAACAAAGACGCCTGCCGCGTTTTGCAATGCAGCGCAAAATCCCGCTGAACCGGTAAATCCGGTTAGCCACGAAAGCCTTTCGTCCCGGGCGGCAACATATTCCCCTTGATGCGCATCCGAGCGCGGAACCAGAAATCCGTCCAACCCTTCGCCTGCCAGCACCTCGCGCAGTTTTGCCAATCGTTCTATGCCGGCAACTGGGTCCGATGTGACCTCAAAAGACTGCAGCATGAAAACCCTCCTGATCAGGGGCGTCCCCCGTGCTTTACCTTTGCAAAAATACTCAAAATCATTCGCTTGCCAAGCTTGTTCAGCCTACGCGTTTGATCCCCATAACCCGTGCGCGCGCCCTTGGGTCGCTGTCAAACAGGCCCGCCAATTGTTCGGTCATCGCGCCAGCCAGTTGCTCGACATCTGTGATTGTCACAGCGCGTTCGTAGTACCGCGTAACATCGTGTCCGATACCAATCGCCAACAGTTCAACCAGTTTGCGCTTTTCGACCATCTCAATCACGTCGCGCAGGTGCTTTTCCAGATAGTTCGCCGGATTTACAGACAGAGTTGAATCGTCCACCGGCGCGCCGTCCGAAATTACCATCAGGATTTTACGCTGCTCTGGCCGCGCCAACATCCGGCGATGCGCCCATTCCAGCGCTTCTCCATCGATGTTTTCTTTCAGCAACCCTTCTTTCATCATCAGCCCGAGGTTCGGGCGAACCCGCCGCCACGGCGCATCGGCGCTTTTATAGATGATATGGCGCAAATCATTCAAACGCCCAGGTTGCTGAGGCCGCCCGTCGTTCAGCCAGCTTTCACGCGATTGACCGCCTTTCCAGGCCCGTGTCGTAAATCCGAGGATTTCGACCTTTACGTTGCACCGTTCAAGCGTGCGCGCCAGAACATCGGCGCAAATCGCAGCAATCGAAATCGGTCGCCCGCGCATCGAGCCGGAATTGTCCAAAAGCAGCGTTACCACGGTATCGCGGAACTCTGTGTCTTTTTCCCACTTGAACGACAAAGGCGTCGTCGGGTTGGCAACAACGCGCGCCAATCGACCAGCATCAAGAATGCCTTCTTCCTTGTCGAATTCCCAAGACCGGTTTTGCTGTGCTTGCAAGCGGCGCTGCAGCTTGTTTGCCAAGCGGCTGACTGCGCCCTTTAGGGGTTCAAGCTGTTGATCAAGATAGGCCCGTAGACGTTCAAGCTCGACCTGTTCGGCCAAATCTTCAGCGGCGATTTCTTCATCAAAATCAGTGGCATAAACGTTGTAGTCTGGATCAGCCTCGGAATGCGGCGAAGGGGGCGGTGGGTCAAGCGGCGCTTCGCCATCCGGCATTTCGGTTTCGTCCGACATGTCGTCTTCGGCGTTTTCATCCATCGAAACATGCGCTTCGGTCGCGTCCTGCTGCTGCTCCTGCGATTGTTCGGGATCAGCTTCTGCTTCGCTTTCGTCGCTATCGTCCTGCCCTTGGCTATCGGGGTCTTCTTGTTCTTCGGCGTCGTCTTCCGCCTGATCTTCCTGTTCGTCGTCAATATCGTCGGGGTCTTCGCCCAGCTGATCGCCGTAACCAAGCTCTTCAATCACCTGACGGGCGAATTTAGCAAACCCCGTCTGATCCGATAGCATGTCGCCGACGTTTTCCAACGTCTCGCCAGCCTGTTCTTCCATAAAGCCGCGCCACAGTTCCATGACGTTGTCGGCCCCTTCGGGAAGCTCGCGTCCGGTTGCCAGATGGCGGACAAGATAACCTGCAGCAACAGAAAGCGGCGCATCCGCACGGTCGCGGATTTGGTCATAGCCTTTTCGCGTAGCATCAGCCGCGATTTTGGCGTCGATATTTGTGGCTGTGCCCGGCATATCCCGCGCGCCCATGGCTTCACATCGCGCAGTTTCCATAGCTTCGTAGATTTCACGCGCCATCTGTCCGGGCGGGACATACCGCGCATGCAGGGCGTCGTCATGATAACGCCGTTGCATCGCCAAAGCGTCCGCCGTCCCACGAGCAAGCAAAACCTCATCACGGGTCATCCGACGGCTTACCTGAGGCAGCCGCATCGAATCTCCGGTCACACCCGCAGGATCGACCGTGTAGCTGACGCTCAGATCCGCATCATCCGCCAGAACCTTGGTGGCCTCGGCCAATGCCTTTTTGAAAGGATCGGCCGGATTGTCGTTTGGTTTAGACATCACACCCTCCTTCCTTCATCTTGCTAAAAATACTGCGGGGGTCCGGGGGCTGGCCCCCGGTGTGTCGGACTTAACCCAGGCTCACGCTCGCCGCGCTTTCGGGCAGCTCTTCGTCGAACAGACGCTGATAGAACTCAGCCACGGTCTGGCGCTCAAGCTCATCACATTTGTTCAGGAACGACAGACGGAACGCATAGCCCACATTGCGGAAAATCTCGGCGTTCAAGGCCCAGTTGATCACCGTCCGGGGCGACATCACCGTCGACAAATCGCCGTTCATGAACGCCGTGCGGGTCAGGTCAGCAACAGTCACCATCTGGCGGATCGTGTTGCGTCCTGCTTCGGTGTTGTAATGGGGCGCTTTGGACAGAACGATGTTGGTTTCCGCGTCAATCGACAGATAGTTCAACGTCGCGACCAGTGACCAGCGGTCCATCTGGGCTTGGTTGATCTGTTGTGTGCCGTGATAAAGTCCGGTCGTATCACCCAAACCAACCGTGTTCGCGGTGGCAAACAGGCGGAAGTATTTGTGCGGCGTGACGATTTCGTTTTGATCAAGCAATGTCAGCTTGCCGTCATGTTCCAGAACACGCTGGATCACAAACATAACGTCCGCACGACCGGCGTCGTATTCGTCAAACACAATCGCGACAGGGTTGCGAAGCGCCCAAGGCAGAATGCCTTCGTGGAATTCAGTGACCTGTTTGCCGTCGCGCAGCTTGATCGCATCCTTACCAATAAGGTCGATTCGGCTGATGTGGCTATCAAGGTTCACACGTACCGCAGGCCAATTCAGGCGGGCAGCAACCTGTTCAATGTGGGTTGATTTACCTGTGCCGTGATACCCTTGGATCATCACGCGACGGTTGTGGCTAAAGCCAGCAAGAATGGCCAAAGTCGTGTCGGGATCAAACTTGTAAGTTGGATCCAGTTCAGGCACGCGACCTGATGCATCGGCAAAGCCTTTGACAACCATATCGGTGTCAATTCCGAATACATCACGGACGTGAACATCCTCAGTTGGTCTTGCGTTATTATCGATCAATCCGTCAGCCATAATCTTACCTTCTTCGCGCCGAAACAGGGTTTAAGCTCTCGTGCATTATATTGATGAAAGAGGCAAGCAAAAGCGCAGAATGATGTTGTCGGTGACGCACTGGTAAGCGCAGGATTTCCGTGCTTTAACTGGCCGGGTCATTTGGGCACCATAGCGTGGATTGAGAAAGAAGTTGAATGGCCAGTCTTGAAGAATTCGAGTCTATCCTGAACGCAGTCGGCCGCGGTGATCGACGGGCATTCCATCAACTTTTCGATCTTACGGCTGCCCGCCTGTTTGGCCTGTGCAAAGCGATTTTGGACGATGACGACTGGGCGGACGAAGTTCTTGAGAACGCCTATATAGAAATCTGGCAAAACGCGATCAGCTGGCGGGATTCGGGCCTCACACCCATTACTTGGGTTCTGTCTATGGCACGCGAATATGCAATCGCTGCGCGACGCGACGCGAGCGATGAAACACCTGATCCGGTAGAGCTTCAGCGCATCACGCCCTCGCAGAACGTTTCATCAGCGGGCGACGGCGAAGCCCCCTTGCTGCGCAAAGCACTGGGATGGTTGCCAAAAGACAGGCAGGAAGCACTGCTGCTCAGCTATTTTTCCGGAATCCGGTATTCCGAGCTTGCTACGAAATTTCGCGTCCCCTACGCCACTGTCCGAAATTGGCAGCAACGATCTTTGTCGCGCCTTCACGGCGACCTGACCGGGCGTCGTCCTTCACAAGATGTTATTTTGGCGGGCGAATATGTTCTGGATGTTATTCCCGTGCCCGAGCACGAAGAATTCGAGACCCGACTAATCAAGGAGCCAGCGCTGCAAACAGCCGTGGCAGCGTGGACCGAAGACTTTATCGTGCTCACCGACAGTCTAGCTGACCGTTTGCCTCAGCCTGATTTAATGGCGCGTTTGGACAAGACCCTGTTTCCAGAACAGTCAAAGTCGCATCTTGGCCGTATGCGACTGTTCCAGACCGTTGTGTGGGTCGCCATCGCGGGGGCCGTGGCGTGGTGGGGATATACCTATTGGCCACAGCTTGATATTGCAGATTTGCTGGGTGAGAAGTCCGATCCACAGCAGAGTATTGCGCAAATGGATGCGCCCGACCCTATTGAGGTATTGTCAACAACCGGCACCCTATTTGCTGTTTTCAAGCCGGCCATTGGTCAGGTTCAATTCGGCGGGGATGTATCGGTTTTGAATTCAACCCCCAACAAATCGGCGTATCTGGATTTTGGCGATAATACTGAATGGATTCAGTTGGGCGCATGGCCTGAACTGTCACCGCATGTCTTGCCCGTTCCACCAGAGTTTTCGACCATCGTTTTGGGGGCCGAGGTTGTGAT
>CAYZAY010000049.1:0-17162 GCA_964476515.1 uncultured Rhodobacterales bacterium | reverse complement strand
AGCAAGCACAATGGCTGCTAAGGACGTAAAATTTGATACAGACGCGCGTAATGCAATGCTACGCGGCGTTAATGTACTCGCTGACGCTGTAAAAGTGACCCTCGGCCCGAAAGGCCGCAACGTGGTCCTCGACAAGTCGTTTGGCGCACCGCGCATCACCAAAGACGGTGTATCTGTTGCTAAAGAGATCGAGCTTGAAGACAAGTTCGAGAACATGGGCGCACAGATGGTTAAAGAAGTTGCATCGCGCACCAACGACGAAGCTGGCGACGGTACAACAACCGCAACAGTTTTGGCTCAGGCAATCGTTCGCGAAGGCATGAAGTCGGTTGCAGCGGGCATGAACCCAATGGATCTGAAGCGCGGCATCGACGTGGCGACTGCTAACGTTGTTGAAGCTCTGAAATCAGCAGCTCGCGAAGTTAAAGACAGCGACGAAGTTGCTCAGGTTGGCACAATCTCGGCTAACGGCGAAGAAGCAATTGGTCAGCAGATCGCTGGCGCAATGCAGAAAGTCGGCAACGAAGGCGTTATCACCGTTGAAGAAAACAAAGGTCTTGAAACCGAGACTGACGTTGTAGAAGGCATGCAGTTCGACCGCGGTTACCTGTCACCTTACTTCGTCACCAACGCTGACAAGATGACAGCTGAATTGGACGACTGTCTGATCTTGCTGCACGAGAAAAAGCTTTCGTCTCTCCAGCCAATGGTTCCACTGCTTGAGGCTGTTATCCAGTCGACCAAGCCTCTGATGATCATTGCAGAAGATGTTGAAGGCGAAGCGCTGGCAACTCTGGTTGTGAACAAACTGCGCGGCGGTCTGAAAATCTCGGCTGTTAAAGCACCTGGCTTCGGCGATCGCCGCAAGGCAATGCTGCAGGACATCGCGATCTTGACCGGTGGTCAGGTGATCTCGGAAGACCTGGGCATGAAGCTTGAGTCGGTTACTATGGACATGCTTGGTACTGCCAAGAAAGTTCAGATCACCAAAGACGAAACAACTATCGTTGATGGTGCAGGCGAAAAAGCCGAAATCGAAGCTCGCGTTAACCAGATCCGTCAGCAGATCGAAGAAACAACTTCGGACTACGACCGTGAGAAGCTTCAGGAACGTGTTGCCAAACTGGCTGGTGGCGTTGCCGTTATCCGCGTTGGCGGCATGACCGAAGTTGAAGTTAAAGAGCGCAAAGATCGTGTTGACGATGCTCTGAACGCAACTCGCGCTGCTGTACAAGAAGGCGTCATCGTTGGTGGTGGTGTTGCTCTGGTTCAGGCTGCTAAAGGTCTTAACGATGTATCGGGTGCAAACTCGGATCAAAACGCCGGTATCGCTATCGTTCGCCGCGCGCTGGAAGCACCGCTTCGTCAGATCGCAGAAAACGCTGGTGTTGACGGTGCAGTTGTTGCTGGCAAAATCCGTGAGAGCGACGATGTTGCATTCGGCTTTAACGCACAAACTGAAGAATATGGCGACATGTTCGGCTTTGGCGTTATCGACCCAATGAAAGTTACCCGTACTGCTCTTGAAGATGCAGCTTCGATCGCTGGTCTGTTGATCACAACCGAAGCAATGGTTGCGGACAAGCCTTCTGAGGGTGGCGCACCTGCAATGCCTGACATGGGCGGCATGGGCGGCATGATGTAAGCCAGCCTAATCGGCTAAGTATTTCAAAGGCGCCTTCGGGCGCCTTTGTTCGTTTATGGGGCATCCTGTGATCGTGCCAAATCACGGATTGCCCGATTGTTGAATGCGTGACACCATCAACAGATGCGACTGTTGTCACTCTCTATCCTTACCATGCTGGCTTTTGCAGCGAATTCGGTTTTGAATCGCGCGGCTGTTGGCGCTTATGGCATGGACCCGCTTGAGTTTGGCGCGATCCGGCTTGCCTCGGGTGCGGTGGCGCTTGGGCTTTTGGTTCTGGTTTCAAAACGCGGATTCAAACTTGGTGGCACTGGGCGCGCAATTGGCGTGGGCGGGTTGCTTGTTTACATCTTTGGGTTCTCGCTTGCCTATTTAAAACTTGATGCGGGGCTTGGGGCGTTGATCCTGTTCGGTGTGGTGCAAGTGACTATGTTTGGCGGCGCATTGGTCGCCCGCGAACCCTTGCCAGCGATGCGCTGGGTTGGCGCAGGCTTGGCTATGGCGGGTTTGATCTGGCTGCTTTGGCCGGGTGGGGATGTTTCGATCCTTCCAACATACGCTGCCCTGATGGTTGCCGCCGGTATTGGATGGGGTGTCTATTCCTTGCAAGGCAGAGTCGAGGTTGACGCGACCCAAGCAACCGCGATGAACTTCATCCTTGCAGCACCCATTGCCATTGCTGTCGCGGTCATGGTGACTTCAAACGGGCAACTATCGACCGCTGGCATCTTATTGGCGCTTACATCGGGTGTCATAACATCGGGGATGGGATATGCGCTTTGGTATCGAATTATCCCTGAACTAGGGGCAGGGCGTGCTGCCGTCGCCCAACTGACGGTTCCGATATTCGCGATGGGCGGGGGAATGGTGTTCCTGTCCGAGCCGTTGACCCTTCGGTTCATCATTGCTGCGGCTCTTGTCGTTGGCGGAGTCCTCGTTTCGATGCGACGTTAAATAACGGGCTTACTATGCCAGAGAAAATCTTTGTCAGGGCGTTGCAATCCCCATCACCACACCCATCTATGTAATTAGTATTCACTTTATTGTGTGGAGGGGTTTTATGAGAGCACTAATAACAACGATTTTGATTTTGGTCGGCGCGGCCGTACAGGCGCAGGAAGACCAAGCCCGTGCAACAATCGGGCAAGACGTGTTTGCAGTGGGATACCGCGTTTCGCATGATACAGGCACAGCAGACGACCTGTTTATGGCGGGCAATGACATCACGGTTAATGCGCCTGCAACAGGTGGTGCGGCGCTGGCTGGGTAAACCATTGAAATTGAAAGTCCTGTGGACGGAGACGTCTACGCCTTTGGCCAATCTGTTGAAATCCGCGCCCCAATTGGCGGGGATCTGACAACCGGCGGGCAAAACATAATCATCGGTGATGTCGCCGGAGACGTCAGAGCCGCAGGGGCGTGGATCGAGCTTGATGGTAACGTCGGTGGCTAAGCCGTATTGGGCGGCGAAACCGTGAATATTAACGGAAACATCGCGGGTGATCTTCATCTGACCGGCTATGATGTTCGGTTTGCGGATGGGGTGACTATTGGTGGAACACTCCACCTTTACGAAGAAGATGAGGATGATATCGACGTCCCGTCCGGCGTATCGGTGGCTGGTGATATCGAACGCCATTTGACCGAAGAGTTCCCTCAGGAAACCGAACGTTTTGTCCTCAAAGGGTTCTTCTCGGGCGTTCTGTTCGTGGCAGTTATAGCAGCGCTACTTGCGGCGGTGGCCCCTGACAGGTTGGCACGTATGCGTCAGTCTTTGCTTGATCGCCCGTTCCAAATGCTCTGGTTTGGCTTCTTGGGGCTGTCCGTGACGCTTGGCGCGGCCATCGTCTCGGCTTTGACGCTCGTCGGACTTGTGGCGTTCCCTTTCCTGCTACTCATCGCAGGCATCGGCGCGTTCCTTGGTTATGTCGTTGGCACCTATACGCTTGGTGTCGGGCTAAGGCTTCTTGTTGGGATGGCTGAACCGGATACGCTGTTGGATCGTGCGATTACTGCTCTGGTCGGGGCGTTGTCGGTCGCAGTCATTGCTTTGGCACCGTTCGTTGGCTGGCTGTTCGTGATGGCGCTGACGTTGGGCGGCATCGGGGTGTTGATCAACCAGCTTTTCAGTCCAAGGTTCTTTGCCAGATAAAACCTAAAAGGGTCGGGATTTTCCCGCCCCTATTACTTTACAAGCACTTCCAGTGGATCATAGCTTAACGGCGTTTCGCCCCAAGCCACGCGTGCCAGACTATCGGGCTTAAAGCGGATATCCTGCATTTCTTCCCGTGTGAAAAACCTGCGTTCGGTCACGATACCTTCTGGGTCTGTCCATTCGGGATCAATCTCTCCATCGACAATCGTGCATCGAAAAAACATATCAACCTGATGAAACCCCGAGTTAGGTTCGTGAAATTCGTTGATAAGGCAGGGCGCGCCGACATGGATGGTTAGCCCGACTTCTTCATGGACTTCACGCGCCAGATTGTCGGGTAATGAAGCGCCGGGTTCAGTCCCTCCACCAGGAGCGCACCAAAGATCGCTTTGACCTGTCGGGTAGGCGTTCACCAGAAGCAATCTGTTGTCCTGAAGTATGATCGCCCGTGTGCTTACGCGCATATGGGAGTATTTCATCCAGCTTTGTTCCCTCTGTATGCCCTGACGACAGGTAAACTGCCCTTTTCTAACCATCGTTCACCACTTATCTCAAGTATATGCGAGCGCTCTTACTAGTCCTGTTCTTGATACCCTCCGCCGTTTCGGCGGAATGCGTTGTGCTGTTGCATGGATTGGCGCGCACCGAAAACTCGATGCTGGCGATGGAACTGGCGCTTGAGGACAAAGGTTATGTGGTTGTCCGGCCCGGTTACAATTCAACAGGCGAACCGGTTGAAGAGCTTGTTGCCCAGACGTTGCCCAATGCGGTTGCCCAATGTAACGGGCAGGTGACGCATTTCGTGACCCACTCGATGGGGGGGATCTTGTTGCGCCAATGGATGGTGGACAACAGACCCGAACAATTGGGGCGCGTTGTTATGCTTGGGCCGCCGAACCAAGGGTCGGAAATCGTTGATGAATTTGGCAACTTCAAAGCGTTTGGCAAAATCAACGGTCCGGCGGGCATACAGCTTGGAACCGATCCGGATAGTTTGCCGAACTCACTGCCAGCTGCTGATTTTGACCTTGGAATTATCGCAGGGACGCAATCGATTAATCCCTATTTCTCGTCGCTGATCGACGGGCCGGACGACGGCAAGGTATCGGTTGCCTCAACCAAGCTTGACGGGATGACGGATCATATTGAGCTGCCTGTTACCCATACGTTTATGATGCTAAGTCCAAGCGTCATCGCCGAAACTTTACATTTCCTTCAATTCGGATGGTTTCACGGTGATTTGGACTGGAGCAAAACGGTTTTTGATTCCGACGTGTTGGCCCCGTCGGACTAGGATCGCTGGATGCGATTGACGTGACCCATCTTGCGGCTCGGTTTGGTTTCCGCTTTGCCGTAAAGGTGCAGTGCTGCGTCACGCTCTTTCGCAATCTCAGGTACGCGATCCATATCGTCGCCAATCAGGTTCTCCATCACCACATCGCTATGACGCTGACCATCGCCCAAGGGCCAGCCAGCTACCGCGCGGATATGCTGTTCGAACTGATCAATTGCGCAGCCGTCTTGGGTCCAGTGACCCGAGTTGTGAACACGCGGTGCGATTTCGTTGACGATCAGACCTTGTGGCGTGACGAACAGTTCAACACCCATGACACCGACGTATTTCAGGTGGTTGAGGATTTTCGCCGCCAGCAAGACCGCATCTGTGCGCTGCGATGCGCGTAGGCGGGCAGGGACCGTAGTTGTATCTAGAATGCCGTCCTTGTGGACGTTTTCACCGGGATCAAAACAGGCGACGTCTCCGCCCTGACCACGGGCCGCAATGACCGACACTTCGTGGCTGAAATTGACGAACCCTTCAAGGACCGACGGCGCGCCAGCCATGTCAGCAAGCGCCTGAGGTGCGTCTTCGGTCGACATGATGCGGGCCTGACCTTTTCCGTCATAGCCAAAACGGCGGGTTTTCAGGATGGCAGGAAGGCCGACTTCTTCGATGGCTTCGGCCAGATCGACGTCATCGTCTACCGCTGCGTAGGGGGCCGTTTGCAAGCCAAGCTCGGACAAGAACGCTTTTTCCGTCAAGCGGTCCTGTGACACGCGCAGCGCTTCGCGGCGCGGATGAACGGGGCGGATGGCCTCGACGATATCCAGCGCTGCGGTTGGAATGTTTTCAAATTCAAAGGTGATGACATCGACGGATTCAGCGAATGCCTTTAGCGCGACTTCATCGTCATAGCCCGCGGTTGTTACCTGATCTGCGACCTGACCCGCTGGCGGGTTCGCGCCGGGTTCAAAGATATGGCTTTTAAAGCCCAGACGGGACGCCGCAACTGAAAGCATTCGGCCCAGCTGGCCACCGCCAATGATACCGATCGTTGCGCCAAGGGCGAGGGGGGTGTCACTCATCAACAGGTTCGTCCGCGATAGAAGCTGAAAGGTCAGCGCGCCATTGATCAAGGCGCTGGGCAAGGTCCGCATCATGCAACGCAAGGATACCAGCCGCCATTAGACCCGCGTTCTTGGCGCCAGCTGCACCGATGGCCATCGTAGCTACAGGAAACCCACGCGGCATTTGCAGGATGGAATAGAGGCTATCAACACCCGACAAAGCGCGGGTCTGAACCGGCACACCAATCACTGGCACACGGGTTTTTGACGCCATCATGCCCGGCAGATGAGCAGCGCCGCCAGCGCCCGCAATGATCACGTCCAAACCTCGATCAACGGCCGTTTTGCCATAGTCCCAAAGACGGTCTGGGGTGCGGTGCGCCGAGACGATTTTCTTTTCGTAAGGGACGTTCAGTTCGTCCAGAACATCGGCGGCTTCTTTCATCGTTGGCCAGTCTGTCTGGCTGCCCATGATGATGCCTACTTTCACAGCGCTCATATACCATCTCCTTCAAGAGCGGCGCACTATAATCACAACCGGTGCTTATGCAACTGATTTACGCAATGATATCAGGGGTCAGCCGGTCTTCGATTCGGGCGATGATATCTTTCAGATGAAGCTTCTTTTTCTTCAAGCGCTGGATGGTCAAACGGTCCGCAGTACCCTTTTCGATCAGCGCCGTAATAGCCTCATCAAGATCACGGTGTTCTTGCTTAAAAACTTCTAATTCGACCTGCAAAACATCGTCGGTTTTCATGGCGAGTTCGAAACCGGCGTTCATTCTGGTGCTTCCAATCGTTTGGGTTGTTCGCTTGGTTCGATTTTATCCTAAACCTGCAATATTTCCAACCTCTTGCACATGGCTTAAAGACGTCCCATATTTAAGAGAACGGTTGCCTGAATAGGGGCCAAAATCGACTGTCGCTTGATCGTAAAGGACGTGTCTATGACGAAATTGACTTTGGGGGCACACCCCTATCTGCTTGGATTTGACGAGCTTGAGCGCCTTGTTGAGCGCACAGCAAAATCCGGCAACGACGGATACCCCCCGTATAACATCGAACAAACCTCGGCGACGTCTTACCGGATTACTTTGGCTGTGGCTGGGTTTCGTGAAGAAGACCTAGCGATCACGCTAGAAGATCGACAGCTTGTAATCCGAGGCCGCCAGCATGACGACAGCGAAGGCCGCATATTCCTGCATCGCGGAATTGCAGCGCGTCAATTCCAGCGTAGCTTTGTCCTTGCGGACGGAGTTGAAGTTGGCGAAGCTGTGATTGAAAACGGTCTGCTGCACGTCGATCTGACCAAGGCTCAGCCCGAGACTATCGTTCAGACCATCAATATTAAGAAAGGGTAAACATGGACCACACATTCGATTTCGGAGCAGATGCGGAAGATCGGATTGTCTATGTGCGTTCAGTGAACCCAGAAGACCTTCCTGATGAAATTCGCGAACAGATTGGCGACGCGGAAATCTTGTATGCGGTTCACAACGAAGAAGGTGAGCGGCTTGCACTTGTTAAAGATCGCAGTCTGGCGTTTGTTTTGGCCCGTCAGAACGATTTGACGCCCGTCGCGGTTCACTAAATCCTAACTGAACTGATCCTTAAAAAAATCCCGAAGCAAGTTCTTTTGAACTTTCCCCATCGTATTGCGGGGAAGCTCATCCACGATTGCGACGTGCTTGGGGTGTTTGAATTTGGCAAGCTTGCTGGTGTACCCGTCCGAAACGACTGATTCATCAAGTCCGGTTGAATTGTCGGGAACGACAACGGCCACAACGCCTTCGCCAAAATCGGGATGGGGTACGCCGATCACGGCGCTTTCCAGAACGCCGCTTAGGTCGTCGATGACTTCTTCGACTTCTTTGGGGTAGACGTTGAACCCGCCCGAAATGATCAGATCCTTGCCGCGCCCAACGATGTGGACGTAGCCGTCGCTGTCGACCTTGCCTAAGTCACCGGTGATGAAGAACCCGTCGTCTCGCAGTTCTTCGGCGGTCTTTTCGGGCATCTGCCAGTAACCTGCAAAAACATTGTCCCCGCGAACTTCGAGAACACCGATTTCACCGTCGGACACAATAGCACCCGTTGCTGGATCGCAGATTTTCAGCTCAACACCGGGCAGGGGGAAGCCAACTGTCCCAGGTCGACGTTCACCGTCATACGGGTTGGACGTGTTCATATTGGTTTCGGTCATCCCGTAGCGTTCAAGGATTGCGTGACCGGTGGTGGCGTTCCACCGCTCATGGGTTTCGGCAAGCAATGGGGCAGAGCCGGAAATAAACAGACGCATGTTTTTGGACGCGTCGGCCAGTTCGGGTTGCTTTAAAAGGTGTGTGTAGAACGTAGGCACGCCCATCAACGCCGTCGCGCGGGGCATCAGTTTGATGATCGCGTCCGCATCAAATCCGGGAAGGAAAAGGCACGAACTGCCCGTCATCAGCGCAACATTGGTGGCCACGAATAGCCCGTGGGTATGAAAAATCGGCAAAGCGTGGATCAGCACGTCGTTACTGGTGAAATGCCAGTAATCCTTGAGCATCTCGCTATTGGACGCCAAAGCCCGATGGGTCAGCATTGCCCCTTTGGAACGGCCCGTTGTGCCGGACGTATAAAGGATCGCTGCCAAATCAAGCGCGTCGCGTGGAACCGCTTTGAAACCCGCATCTTCGGCGTTGCGGGCATCGACCAACGTACCTTTCTCAGATGCGTTCAGGGTCCAGATCTTCGAAACGTCGGCCGCTTCCGCCACGGGGGTTAGGGCGTCCAAGGATTTGGGATCACAGACAAAGACAGTAGGCTTGGCATCGCCCAGAAAATAGCTGACCTCGGTTGGCGTATAGGCCGTGTTCAGCGGCAAAAACACGCCTCCTGCCAGAACCGTGCCGACGTAGAGTTCCAACATTGCGATGGTTTTGGGGGTTTGAACGGCAACCCGATCGCCCGGACAAACGCCTGCATTCACCAGTGCGGCGGCCATTCGTTCGGCATTGGCGAAAAACGCGGCGTAGCTTGTTTTTTCACCTGTCAGCCCGTGTTCGATGAACACGCGATCCATATCGTCAGTGGCAGCAGAGACAAGGCGATGGGCAAGGTAGTTGGCGTTATACATGTCGGTCCTGCAAGTTGCGGTTCAGCTTAGGCGATATTTGCCGGAGTCACGGTCAAATGTTCAAGGCAAAACAGATTGCTGGGTCAGAACACCACGTTCAGCATGACATTTGAAACGACAAGGAAGATGACCGTCATCACCGAGCCGGATTTGACAAAATCTCGGACTGTGTATCCCGCGGGGCCCATGATCAGCGCATTTACTTGATGGGTCGGAATAATGAACGAATTCGAGGTCGAGATGGCGACGGCCAGCGCAAAAACCCTCGGGTCGGCACCGGATGCTTGGGCGATTGAAATTGCCAAGGGCACAAGAAGAACTGTCGCCCCGACGTTTGACATAACCAGCGTGAAACCGGTGGCCAGTAACGCCAACCCTGCCTGAAGCGACCACGTGGGCCAGCCGTCTAACAACGCAATGATATTCTGTGCAATCCAAGCGGCGGTGCCGGTGTCCTGCACGGCCATTCCCAGCGGGATCAGCGAGGCCAAGAGAAACACGGTGGTCCAGCTTACGGCTTCGTAAGCTTCGTCGAGTGACAGGACACGGGTCGTGATCATGCCCATGGCCCCAACCAGAAGACACAGCGACAATCGAAGGTCCGAGAACAGGATCAACCCAAGCGCAATTGCAAAGAACAACACCGCCCAACCCAGTTTCTGGGGGCGCAGGTCTTCTTCGGGGAAATCACTGGTGACAATCACAAAGTCACGGTTCGAGCGCAGTTTTGACAGAAGATCCCATGGCGTTTGCACGACCAGCGTATCACCCGCTTGTAGAGGGATCGAACCAATTTGCGTGGAAGGATGTTCGTCAGATTCAACGTGGCTCATGGTTTCTTCGCCACGGTGAATGCCCAACAGGCTCATGCCAAAGGTGCTGCGGAAACGAAGTTCTTTAGGTGTTTTGCCAAGGATCGAAGACCCCGGAGGTACAACCAGTTCAGCGACGCCAGCTTTGGTTGGTGAAAAGTCTTCTGCGAAATCTTCAAGCTCAGGAAGGATTTCAAGATCGTAAATATCACAGAACTCTTCGATAACCCTTCGACGCCCAAGAATCGCAAAATGGCACGGAGCAAGGATTTCCGTATCAACGCGCGGGTTTAGAACCTTTTGGCCGGAATAGGACGTGCCGATGATATAAATCGCGTGGGCATACATTACGTCGTTCAGCTTGTGACCGACCAATAGATTGCCTTCTGGTACACGTACCTCAACCAGATCGGCTTTCAGCTTGTAGGTCTGTTTCAGGTATTCGCTGACAGTTTGAACTGATCCGGTGTGTTCGAGGTTTGAATCTGATGGCAGCACCCAGCGGCCCAGAAAAACGAAATAGAGCACACCACTGAGCATCAAGGCGACGCCAATAGGGAAGGGGGCAAATAGCGAAAACGGTTCAAGTGGTTCGCCATCGGCGACCATCAGATCGTTCAGCAGGATCATCGGCGATGATCCGACCATAGTCAGCGTACCACCAAGAATTGCGCAGAACCCCATGGGCATAAGCAGACGGGACATAGACAGGTTCGCACGGCTGGAAATGCGGCTGACGACGGGCAGGAACAAAGCTGCAGCGCCAACGTTTTGCATAAAGCTAGAGATAAGTCCGACGGTTCCCGAGATCACAGGGATGATCCGTGCTTCGGATGTGCCGCCGATTTTCAGGATATAGGCCGCGACCGAATTCATAATGCCGGTTCGGTCAAGCCCCGCGCCGATGATCATAACGGCGATGATTGAAATAACTGCGTTTGATGAAAAGCCTGTGAAAAGCTGGTTCACGTCAGCGATGTTTTCAAGACCGGGCAGGTAGCTGGTTAGACCCAGAAGGACCATCACAAGAATTGCCGCGTGATCGATACGCACAATTTCCGAAACGAATAGAAAAACAGTAAGCCCTAAAAGGCCGAGAACAACTGCGTTTTCATACGTAAATGATACAACTTCCAATGTTCTTGCCCTGCCCTATATGGCCCAGCTTAATTGATAGCGAAAACAAATCAACAGTTTTGCATATGTTCGGGGCAGATTGACGCCACTGCTGCTAATTGTCTGATCATTTGAGCCTCGCAAGAGCCCACGTCACGACAGGCAAAAGTCTGTCTTATCCGTTGCGAACGGTGTCAATCATCAACTGAACGTTCTCAGGGTCCGCGTCTGGCGTGATCCCGTGTCCGAGGTTGAAAATATGAGGTCCGTTTGAGAACGCTTTGACGATCGCGCGGGTTTCATCAACCAGTGCCTGACCTCCTGTCACCATATGCGATGATTTGAGGTTACCCTGCACGCAGCCGTCTTTCTGAACATTTGCAGCCGCCCATTCTGGCAACACCGAATTGTCCAGCGCTACGCAATCGACGCCGGTTGCGTTGGCAAAGCCGATATAACGGTCGCCTGCTTCGCGCGGGAAGCCAATCACAGGGGTATCTGGGAATCGCGCTTTGAGTTCTGAAGTGATCTTCTTGGCAGGTTCCAACGCGTAACGGTCGAAATCTTCGCCCTTTAGCGATCCGGCCCAGCTGTCGAACAGCTTTACAACTTCGGCCCCTGCTTCGATCTGTTTTGACAGGTATTCGATAGTGCCTTCGGTCAACAGGTCGATAACTTGTTCGAACAAAGCGCGGTTTTCAGCTTTCAGGGCATGCGCAGGCCCTTGGTCAGGGGTGCCACGACCGGCAATCATATAGGTAGCCACAGTCCACGGCATGCCAGCGAAACCGATCAATGTGGTTTCCTTGGGCAGCTCTTTCGACAGAATTTTCACCGTCTCATAGACTGGGTTCAGCGTTTCGTGGATGTCGTCCTTGGTGCCAAGCTTGGCAAAATCGGCATCTGCGGTGATCGTGGAAAGCCGTGGGCCTTCTCCGGTGACGAACCACAGATCGGCGCCCAAAGCCTGTGGTAACAACAGGATGTCGGCAAACAGGATCGCGGCGTCAAAGCCATAGCGGCGGATCGGCTGAAGGGTCACTTCGGCGGCCAGTTCGGGGTTATAGCATAGCTTCAGGAAATCCCCGGCTTGCGCCCGTGTCGCCCGATATTCCGGTAGATAGCGACCGGCTTGGCGCATCATCCAGATCGGAGGAGTAGGAAGTGTTTCACCCGCCAGCGCGCGGAGGATTGTTTTCTCGGCCATGCTATATCCTTTTGCTTGGCCCACGTCGTCCCGCGACAAAGCGCCAATGTCAAGCGTCACCCGCTTGTCAGGACAACCTGCCGCGACTATCAGGGCGTTATGACATTGAATTTGCCTTCCCCCGCTGAACCCTTGAAGATCGGCACTCGTGGATCTCCGCTGGCGCTTGCTCAGGCGTATGAAACCCGCCGTCGTTTGGGCGTGGCATTCGATCTGCCGGAAGAGGCGTTCGAGATTGTCGTAATTAAAACGACCGGAGACGACCGGACACTGATCGACGCGGACAAGCCGCTTAAAGAGATTGGCGGTAAGGGGCTGTTCACAAAAGAGATCGAAGAGGATCTTCTGTCGGGTAAGATCGACATCGCCGTTCATTCGATGAAGGACATGCCAGTGGCGCAACCCGACGGGTTGGTGTTGGATTGCTATCTTCCGCGTGAAGACGTGCGGGACGCGTTTGTGTCACTGAAATACTCAGGGCTGGCCGACTTGCCCGAAGGGGCCGAGGTTGGTTCTTCGTCGCTGCGCCGTCGTGCGCAACTGTTGCACCGGTTTCCGCATCTGAAGGTCGTAGAATTTCGCGGCAACGTGCAAACGAGGATGAAGAAGCTTGGCGATGGGGTGGCCGAAGCGACATTCCTTGCGCAAGCGGGTTTGAATCGTTTGGGGTTGGAGGACGTTCCTGCGACTCCGGTCGAAATCGACGACATGCTGCCAGCTGTTGCCCAAGGCGCGATTGGCATTGAGCGGCGTGAAAACGATCCCCGCGTGGAAGAGATGCTGGCGGCGATCCATGATCTTGAAACCGGTCAGCGGTTGGCGGCGGAACGGGCTTTCCTCGCGGCACTTGATGGGTCGTGCGAAACCCCGATTGCCGGACTGGCGACCTTGGAAGGTGATCAACTTCGCCTGCGTGGGGAAGTATTGCGCCCTGACGGATCAGAGGTGATTTCGGACGAACGTGTGTGTGCGATTGCAGATGGTGCCGAAACCGGCGCTGCGATGGCAAAGGATATGCTGGCGCAAGCGGGACCGGATTTCTTTAGCTGGCGATAGGAATTGGTGGGTTGAAAACCCACCCTACCGGGTCAATCGTAGGTCGGGCTTTAGCCCGACACGCCACCAACTACTGCCCCTTTGGCAATCGTGTCATCCGCTGCGTTCAGCTCTTCAATGGCAAAGCCCGCCGCCGCTTTGTATTTCGCCATGAAATCGTTGCGCTCTGCCTTTGGGATCACATCGTCAATGTTGTCGAATGTGCCACCGCATCTTTCATCGACCACGTTCAATAGCCCGAATGGCCCAGCCCCCCGATTCCGCAGAATAAGGTCTGACACCGGACCGCAAAGCTGTTGGTTATAGGCAGAAAGCGCGTCTTCACCCACGCCGTGTTCGACCAAACACGCCCCGAGTACCCGTGCGTCAATCAACGCCTGCGACGCCCCGTTCGAACCCGTGGGATACATCGCGTGCGCTGCATCGCCCATAAGAGCAACTGCGCCGTCCTGCCATGTCGGAATTGGATCACGATCAATCATCGGGTTTTCGTAGACAACCTCGGCGTCTGAAAGAAGTTCAGGCACGTTCAGCCAATCATAATTCCAACTGTCGAAGTGATGCGCAAAGTCCGATAAAGGAACTTGCCGGAACCAGCTTTCGGGATCAAAGGCCGACGGGTCGTCATAGGTCACCTCGGCAATCCAGTTGATCTCGGCCAGTCCCGTGTCGGGATCGGGGTGTGAGATCGGATAGATCACCATCCGATGTTCGTGCGTCCCCAGACCGACAAAGCTTGACCCACTTCGGATCGGTTTGGCGCGGCTTGTTCCCCGCCACATCACGGCACCGCCCCAATGGATTGCGGGTTGGTCAGGGTGCATATGCGCGCGAACCTTGGAATGAATGCCATCCGCGCCAATCAATAGCGTTCCTGACGCTCGGGATTCAGTGCCATCACTGTTGAAGATCTGGACATCAACACCGTCGCTGGTCTGTTCATAGCCAACCACCTGATGCCCCAGCCGGACAACATCTTCGCCCGCGCGCTCAACCAGTTTACGATATAGCATCATGTGAAA
Organism: uncultured Rhodobacterales bacterium; assembly: GCA_964476515.1. Lineage (GTDB taxonomy): Bacteria > Pseudomonadota > Alphaproteobacteria > Rhodobacterales > Rhodobacteraceae > JASMHC01. Next base: position 2,685 of record CAYZAY010000049.1, on the reverse strand, counting down.
CTTACCGCGATGAACGGCGTATTGCGGCCAGTTGTATCCGGCCAATCCGCCCCTCGGTTCAGCGTAAATATCGTTTCCGTTCAGGCCGACCAACGCCCATTCCTTGACCGGCAACCCCACTGTGTCGAGGTCGTCAGCCGTTATACCAAGATTGTAAAGCTCTCGTACCGCGTTGGGCTGAAGGTTGATGCCAACCCCAAGAGGGCGAAGTGTGGATACGGTTTCATAAACCGTAAACGACACACCGATCTGATGCAGTGTCAGGGCCACTGATAGGCCGCCTATGCCACCGCCTGCGATCACTACATGTGGGTTCGACATTTGCTAGGTCCTTATGCCCACAAAGAGGGCTTTACGCGTCTGGAAGAACTTTGCCGGGGTTCATGATCCCGTTGGGGTCAAGCGCGTGTTTGATTGCACGCATGGCGGCCAGAGCGACCGGGTCTTTGCGGCGCTTCATGGATGAAAGCTTGGACAGTCCGATACCATGTTCCGCTGAAAAACTACCGCCAAACTGCTGTGCGACTTCTTCGATCAGCTCCATCACTGGGGCTTTGAGGGCTTCGTTCCCCTTGCCCAGTTCGACCACAAGATGCGTGTTGCCGTCCCCCAAATGCGCAATATTCGAGATCACAGCGTCGGGCATCAACTCACTCATTCGGATTTCCGAAACTTCAACAAACTCTGCCACCTTATCGAGCGGCACCGATACATCCGTGCCTACAAACGGTGGGTTGGCCAGTTGAACCTCGGCTGCGCATTCGCGCCGTTCCCACATCGCGCGGCGTTCGCCTTCGTTCTTGGCAATTACCGCATCCAGCAGAACACCCGCTTCAAGCATGTCGCCAAGGATATTTTCAAGACGTGACACAAGCGGGATTGACCCATCATCGGATACGTTACATTCCGACGGGATGGTCGATCCGACCTCGACCAGCAGATTAACGTCATAATCCTGATCAAACGGCATCCGCGCGCCGTCTATGCGCTTCCTATAAAGGTCCATATAGGACTTGGGCATGAATTCGTAAGCCTCAACCGCGCTTCCGGTTTCTTCCTGCAGTCGGTTGAGCAAATCCAACGCGTCATCCAAGCTACGAAGGGCAAGCGTTGCGGTTGCATAGGCCTTGGGCATGGGGAACAGTTTTAGCACGGCGCGGGTGATGATACCCAACGTGCCCTCGGCCCCAATCACCAAATGCTTGAGGTTATATCCGGTGTTGTCTTTGTGCAGTTGAGACATCAAATCCATGACTTCTCCGTTGGGTAAAACCACTTCAACCCCAAGACACAAATCGCGGGTATTGCCGTAGCGTACAACGTTCGAGCCACCAGCATTGGTGGACAAAGCCCCGCCGATTTGTGCCGACCCTTTTGCGCCAAAGGTAAGAGGAAAGACGAGGTCATGCTCGGCCACGGCGTCGTGCACTGTGGACAGAACGACGCCCGCTTCAACGATCGCAATTCGTGCGTCGGGGCGGATATCTTCGATCCGGTTCAACCGGTCGAGTGAGATCATCACCGCGCCTTCGGCACTGGCTCCGCCGCAAAGGCCAGTCATGCCGCTTACGGGCACGATACTATGGCCTAACTTGTTGGCGATTTTGACCGCTTGCGAGACTTCTTTTGTGTTGGCGGGTCTCAGAACTGCCAAAGGCGTCCAGTGATACGCTCCGGGCCAGTCTCGCGACCATTTGGCAGTGTCCTTAGCTGTAAGAACATAAGTGTCGCCAAGGGCGGTGCGATAGTCGTCCAGCTGGTCCACGCCTAGAAATTCACCTCAACTCCGGGAAGCTTCAGGGCAACGATCAGGTCGCGCAATTCCTGTCGCGCGGCAACGTTGGAAATATTCAAAGACCCGACGCCGATATCGCGTAGGTCCAACAGTGTCAGACCGCGTGGAAACAGCTCGCGGAAAATGACGCGCTCGTTGAAACCGTCTGCGGTGCGAAAACCAATGCGTTCGGCCAGTTTGCCGATTGCCTCGGCCATCTTCTTTTTGTTGACCATGTTCTGCGCGCCCAAGCGGTTGCGCACGACGATCCAGTCAATCGGGTTAAGCCCTGCCTGTGCCCGCAATTGTCGCGCGGTCCAGACCATTTCGGAATAGACCGACGGCTTTAGAATGTTTTCGCCGGTTTCGTCTGTTTTGGCGAGCAGGTCGAAATCCACAAACGAGTCATTCAGCGGTGTGATCAACGTATCCGCCAGCGAATGCGCGACCTGAGATAAACGGGTGTGTGAACCCGGGCAGTCGATCAGGATGAAGTCACACGTCGGATCAAGCTCGGCAATTGCAGAGGTCAGACGCGCGTCATATATATTCTCGCCCGGCTCGAGCGTCGATTTATCAACATCCGGCAGTGGCAAATAATCAGGCGTCGGCAGCAGGACGCTGTGCTGTTCCATGTAGGAAACACGCTTTTCGATATACGATCCGAATGTCTGTTGGCGCAGGTCGAGATCAAGCCCCCCGACCTTATGCCTCATCCGCGCGAGCGCCGTGGCGACATGCATGGAAACGGTGGATTTTCCTGCCCCACCTTTTTCGTTACCCACTACGATAATATGCGCCATATCTGTTCCCTGATTGGTTTAGACGTTTTTCACAGTCTTAGGGCTTGGTCGCAAGTGAAAATCTGTTGATAACCTTTGCAAAGACAGGGCGAGGGGCCAGCCCCTCGC
>CAYZAY010000048.1:0-17203 GCA_964476515.1 uncultured Rhodobacterales bacterium | reverse complement strand
GGCACGTTTCTCCCATATATGGTATACTAAATGGACTACAAAAATATGTTTCTCAATATATGCTTCTTATTATACTGAGTTTTATAGTATTTCAAAGGGGGCAGACAGCCCCCTACCTCCGTCGTCTTTCGACCTTGCGCTTGATCTTGTCGCTTTTCTTTTTAGCTGAGCCCTGTCTTCGCCGCGTTGGTTTGCCCTTGCCAAACGATCGTCGACCACGGGGTGGGGCTTTGCCGTCAAGCTCAAGCAGTTCCAGCATCAAGCCACCGGTCACAGGAACGGCCTCGGTCAGGCGCACGAGAACGCGTTGGCCAATGCCAATCCGCAAGCCGCTGTCCGAGCCTTCAAGGATTTGGTCTTCCTTGTGGTAGTGAAAGAACTCTGACCCAAGCGAGCGCACGGGGATCAGCCCGTCCGCACCTGTGTCGTCCAGACGGATAAAGGCCCCGAAGCGTTGCACGCCAGATATCCGGCCAGCCATTTCGGCGCCAACCCGATCCGACAGAAACGCCGCAAGGTAGCGGTCCGTGGTGTCGCGTTCTGCCACCATTGAACGGCGCTCGGTTTCCGAGATATGGGTCGCCGTTTCTTCAAGCCGATCGATCTCTTCAGTGGTTAGGCCATCATCACCCCAACCATGGGCCGAGACCAAGGCGCGGTGGACAATCAGGTCTGAGTAGCGCCGGATGGGCGAGGTGAAATGCGCGTAGCTTTTCAGCGCCAAACCGAAGTGGCCGAAATTCTGCGGGCTGTAATAGGCCTGCGTCATGGATCGTAGCGTCGACATGTTGATCAGCTCGGCGAAATCCGTGTCAGCAGCGGCATTCAGCAACCGGTTGAGGTGGCGGGTCTGCAGCACCTGCCCTTTGGCGAGGCTCAGCCCCGAAGATTGCGCTGTTTCACGCAGCGATTCCAGCTTCTCGGGCGCAGGTTCTTCGTGCACGCGAAACAGCTGAGGGGTGCGCTTGGCGACCAGAGTTTCGGCAGCGGCGACATTGGCCAGCACCATGAATTCTTCGATCAGCTTATGGGCATCGAACCGGTCGCGGAAACTGACCGAGGCGACTTTGCCGTCGTCCGACAGGATGATCTTACGCTCTGGCAGGTCCAGCTCCAACGGCTGCCGTGCGGCGCGGGCCTTTTTGAGCGCCTCGTAGGCGGCGTAGAGCGGGCGGATCACGTTGTCCATCAGCGGGGTGCATTGGTCGTCCGGTTGACCGTCCATCGCGGATTGCGCCTGTTCGTAAGACAGCGATGCGGCGGACCGCATCAGGCCGCGTTCAAAGCGGTGCGACAGCTTATTGCCGTTGGCGTCGATCTGCATCCGAACGGCAACGCATCCGCGCGGCACGCCTTCGTGGAGCGAGCAAAGATCGCCCGACAGGCGGTCTGGTAGCATAGGCACGACGCGGTCGGGGAAATAGCTTGAATTGCCCCGCTTGCGTGCTTCGCGGTCCAGCTCGGTGGCGGTGCGCACGTAATGGGCGACGTCGGCGATGGCGACCCAGATGACATGGCCGCCTTGGTTCTTGGGGTCATCATCGGCATGGGCCCAACACGCATCGTCATGGTCACGCGCATCCGCTGGGTCGATGGTGATCAACGGCCAGTCACGCATATCGGTGCGCCCCTTGAGGCCAACCGGCTTCATGGCGTCTGCTTCGGCGATCACCGGATCGGGGAAATCGTCAGGGATATCGTGCTGGTGGATGGCGATCAGAGAGATCGCTTTGGGTTTCGACGGGTCGCCCAGGCGGTCGGTGACTTTGGCTTTGGGTAGCCCCATGCGCCCCTTGGGCCCGGTCTGTTGGCCTTCGACCAACTCTCCGTCTTTGGCACCGTTTTCGCTGCCAGCTGGAACGATCCATTCCTTGTCAGATCCCTTGTCGATGGGAACAATCCGTCCACCTTCGGCACGCTTACGGAACACGCCGAGCATTTTGTGCGGGTTGGTGCCAATGCGGCGGATCAGGCGGGCTTCGTAGTGGTGATCAAGCCCTTTCACCACCTGCAACCGACCAAGAATGCGGTCGCCGACTTTTAAAGCCGGATCGCTTGCCTTGGCAACGAACAGGACAACGGGTTCTTCGCCATCGCCCTGCCATTCTACGGGACGGGCCAAAAGGTCTCCGTCCTCGGTCTGGTCAGAAATCTGCAACACGCTAACCGGCGGCAACTGATCCGGATCGCGGTAGGTCTTTTTGCGCTTTTGAAGATGGCCTTCTTCTTCCAGCTCTTTCAGCATCCGTTTAAGATCAATCCGCGCAGCGCCTTTGATCCCGAAAGCCTTCGAGATGTCGCGTTTTGAGGTAAGGGTCGGGTTCGAGGAAATCCAATCGAGGATCTGCTCTTTAGTAGGAAGCTGGCTCATTGCGGTGCCGTATCACGCCAAATGGGAAAGGTCATTTAGAAATACGCGCAAGGTCGGCGGCTGTGTCCACGTCTTGCAATTGATCGACATAGGCGATGCGCATGTCCTTAAGGCTGTCCACGCTGTCGGCCAAGGCGTGCTTTGTGGACCATCGAACGTTCTGCAATACGGGCGGTGGCAAAGCAGATGATCGTTTCATCCCAATAAGCCAATAGCCCCCGTCATTGGCGGGGCCAAACACCGCGTCATGGACACCCAGCACCCGAAATGCGCGGTGGATGTGGTGGGGTTGGATGTCGGGAATGTCGCCGCCGATAATGCAGGTTGGACCTGTCGGCATGCTGCGGAACATCCGTGCCATACGCTCGCCGAGGTTGCCTTGGCCCTGTGGGATACGGGGGAAATGCGTGGGCCAAACGCGGCTTTTGATATCCGCCACATCCGGGGCAACCGCCAGCCAGATTTGCCATCGCGGGTCTTGCAAGCGTCGTAATAAACCCGAAGTCTGATGCCGGAACCACCATGCTGCGTCGACCATGCCGATGTCTTTGCCAAGGCGGGTTTTGACCGTGCCGACCTTGGGTTCCTTTAGCATGACCACCAGATGGCGCATCAGACCTGGCGGCTCATCATTCTGTGGGGGATGCCAGCATCGTCAAACTCTGGTCCTTCGGCGATAAAGCCCAGCTTTTCGTAGAACCCGAGAGCATGGATTTGTGACCCGAGCTTGGCGGTGGTGATGTCTGGAAGGGTGCTGAGTTCGACCAAACACGCCTCGATCAGCTTGCGGCCCAATCCTGTCCCGCGCTGGTCCGCCAGCACTGCGACACGGCCGATTTTGCCCGTGTCGCCCTTTAGCACTATCCGCGCTGTTCCAACCGGAGCACCGTTTTCCTGCGCCAAGATATGCAGTGCAGTTGCGTCGTATTCATCGCGTTCAAGTTCGACCGGAACGTTTTGTTCATCGACAAACACGGCAAAGCGGATATCCAGACAGGTCTCCAAATCATCGCTGCGCTCAATCACCAAACTCATGCGAAATAGTCCTGCAAAATGCGCGTGTAGATCGCTTTAAGCTGCGGGATATAAGCGATTTCAACACGTTCGTCGACTTGGTGCATCGACTTGCCAACCAAGCCGACCTCAACAACTGGACAGTGGTTTTTGATGAACCGTGCATCCGACGTGCCGCCGGTGGTCGAAAATTCAGGCACGCGGCCTGTTTCAGCCTCAACAGCGGCAGACACCATCGCAGACAGATCACCGGGGGGCGTGACAAAGCTTTCGCCTGATATTTTGATCTCGGTAGCAACCTCGACCCTGTATTCATCTGCGATTTTGGCGGCCTCTGAGCGAAGCCAATCGCTTAGCCCAGCGCCCGTGTGGGTGTCGTTGAAACGGATATTCACGATGGCCTTGGTTTTAGCAGGGATGACGTTGGTCGCTTCATTGCCGGTGTCGATATTCACGACAGCAAGGGTTGAGGCGTCAAAGTGATCGGTGCCTTGATCAAGCTCGTGACTTGCCAGCCGATCCACCAGTCGCGCGACCGCAGGCAACGGGTTCACCGCGCGATGTGGATAGGCGGCATGGCCCTGAACGCCCCGTACAGAGAACCAAGCAGTCATAGAACCGCGCCGTCCGATTTTGATCATGTCGCCCATTTTATCCGGACAAGTCGGTTCCCCCACGATGCATGCCGACATGCTTTCGTTGTTGGCATCCATCCAGTCGAGCAAGGCGATTGTGCCGTCGGTGGCCACGCCTTCTTCGTCGCCAGTGACGGTCATAACGACCGCGCCATCGGGTGGCGTTTGGCGAACGAAATCCACAGCCGCAGCGGCAAAGGCAGCCACGCCGGATTTCATATCAACGGCCCCACGACCGTACATAAATGCGCCGTCAACTTCCGCCCCGAACGGTGGCTTGGTCCACGCGCCGATATCCCCGACAGGTACAACATCGGTATGTCCGTTAAACCCGAACGACTTTGCCGCGCCCTTTTCGCCCCAACGCGCAAAAAGGTTAGATGTGCCGTTTCTATCCACGCGCGTGCAATCAAAACCGGCGTCTTCCAGCAAGTCCTGAAGCAGCACCAACGCCCCGCCTTCTTCTGGCGTAACCGAAGGGCAGCGGATCAGGTCAGCGGTTAACTGAATTGGATCAACAGGGGTCATTGTTCGTCCTCTAATTCGTTGAGAACTGACTATACCGCTTCGATCCGACGCGCAAACCCGCGCTTCTGCTCTTGGCGGAGTCCACGCGATTCGTTACACTAAACCCCAACCCCAACCCCAACCCCAACCCCAAGTACAAGGTCCGGGTCACGGATCGGTGGGGATTTGCAGTATGGCTTGGTTTGCCTATCAGACACATGCAGGATCGTGGTGTTCGCCAGACGAGCGACACACGAACGAAAATTTGCTGCCATCTGGCACAATTCAGTTCCAGCTTAGATCGACAGATTGCATGTTCGGGGATCCCCTGATCACGTTTTCGGCGACGGACCCGTGGCAGCGCGATCTGTCGTTTCGGCTTGATGATCGGGGCAACCATGAACTGACGATTGCCTATGAGGGGCAGGAAAAGTGCGTGGTGAAATCCACCATCGCCTACAAATCCGCCCTGACGGATATGCTTGTCACTTATGCATGGGACGCACCCAGCAGAACGGCGCGATTGACGGTTTCGAACACCGGCAACTTCCACGGCGAAACGGTGACGATAACGAACGCCCCGCCGCCATTCAAAGCCGACCTGTTGGAAATGGCGCTGCGAGTACCTGATACGCCGGTGTCGTTCATGGCAATTTCGGATCGGCCAGAACCTATCGGCCCGATGCCCGGCATTGATATGCTGACGCTGATTGATACGCCCACGGGGCAAAAACGGGCTGGTGAGATCAAATCCGGCGATCAAATTGAAACCGATTTGGGTGTGCAAACCGTTCTCGCGCGGGTTTCGCGTTCGCTTCCAATGGCGGGTGCGTTTGCCCCTGTCCGGCTCCATGCCCCGTTTCATGGGCTGCAGCGGCATATGACAGTCGCACATCACCAAGGCTTTGTGTTCGGTGGCGCGGACGTGGAATACGCATTCGGTGGGTCAACGGTTCACATCCCAGCGGGGCTTTTGGAAACCCGCCGCCAGCCCAACCCGGAATGGGGTCTTAGAACCTATTGTCAGTTTGTGCTCGCCAAGCCTGCTGGCATTTTTTCCCAAGGCGCTATTCTGGCCAGCGTAAATATCGGACGCATCCGTCGCAACGCAACAGAACGGCCGATCAGCTTGCTTGGCGCATTACCTGTCGAACTTTTGCCTGATCACGGGGACGCCACCCGTCACGAACTGCCAGAGTTTGCGGCGCGGACGCTAGCCAGCGGTCGGCTGGGTTAGGGTATAGGCGAAATCGTTCAGGTAGATCTTGAACCAAGGGGTAAAACCCGTCGGGTCTTGGTCTAGCTCCGCCTTCAAGTCGTCGATCGCAACCCAGCGCGTATCCATCACTTCTTCGGGGTTAAGCGACAGGGGCAATGTCTGATCCGTCCAAGCAACGAACAGGTCCACGACTTCGTATTCGATCATCCCTTTGCCAACGTCAGCGCGATATTCAAGTTTTGCGCGATGGGTCAATTCCAGATCTTTGATGCCCAGTTCGTCATCCAATCGCCGGATAGCGCAGGCGTGAGGGTCTTCGCCCCAGAACGGATGAGTGCAACAGGCATTCGCCCACAGACCCGGTGTATGATATTTCCCCAGCGCGCGGCGTTGGATCAACATACTATCACCCGCCATAATCATCACAGAAACCGCAGGATGCTTTAGCCCCCGTTCATGGGTTTCAAGCTTGCCGACGGGGGTTAGTTCCCCGTCAACCCATGCTGGAATTTGAGCTTTAAGATCGGTGGTCATGGCCTAGTCGAAATACGGTTCTACTTGCGCCACGATGACCGAGTTTTCTTCAAGCGCACGCTGCATCAGCTCGCGTTCGTCATCGCCCATTTCGTGGCCCAGCTCTTCGCGGTCTTTCAACGTGCCATAGCCGGTCACATCAAGAGGGTTCATGTCAGCCTGCTTCAGGATCGCAACGCTTTCGCGAACGGCTTCGGCTTCGTCAACGCCCGAGGCGAACAGCATCAGCCCTGCCCCCGTCGCTTTGTCGGGTAGCCCGTCGCCATCTTTGCGACCGACCTGAACAAGCAGGGTATAGACCTGCTGGCGGCTGGGTTTCTTCTCTTTACTCATGGCGCCGCACTACCGTGGCACTGTGGTTTTGGCAAGCAAAAGGCCGCCCGCGGTTGTCGCGGACGGCCCTTATAATCTCACTCGCGCTTGGATTTAGTCGCGCAGCAGTTCGTTGATACCGGTCTTGCTACGTGTCTTTGCGTCAACGCGCTTTACGATGACTGCGCAATACAGGTTGATGTTGTTCTTTGTTGGCATCGAGCCAGCAACAACAACCGAATATGGCGGCACTTCGCCGTACATCACTTCGCCAGTGTCGCGGTCCACGATTTTGGTCGATTTGCCGATGAACACGCCCATGCCAAGAACCGAGCCTTCGCGAACGATGCAGCCTTCTACGACTTCCGAACGCGCGCCGATAAAGCAGTTATCTTCGATGATCGTCGGGCCTGCCTGCATTGGTTCAAGAACACCGCCGATGCCGACGCCGCCCGACAGGTGCACGTTTTTACCAATCTGTGCACAGCTACCAACGGTTGCCCATCCGTCAACCATTGAACCTTCGTCGACATAAGCGCCGATGTTCACAAACGACGGCATCAATACAACGCCTGGTGCAATGAAAGCCGACCGACGGACAATCGAACCCGGCACAGCGCGAAAACCCGCTGCCTTCCACTGGTTGTCACCCCAACCGTCAAACTTGGAAGGCACCTTGTCCCACCAACCCGCATTGCCCGGACCGCCTTCGATCTGTTCCATGTCGTTCAGACGGAAAGAAAGCAGAACCGCCTTTTTGGCCCACTGGTTTACGTGCCAGTCGCCACCGTCGGTTTTCTCGGCAACACGCAGTTGACCGCCGTCGAGTGCGTTCAGAGTTTCCTCAATCGCTTCGCGGGTTTCACCGGTGGTTGCTGGTGTGATTGTATCACGGATTTCCCATGCGCTTTCGATAGCGGCTTCTAGCTGGGCGTTCGACATGACTTTCCCTCCAAGTCGTGACTGGTTGTTCTTTCGAGACGCCTATAGACTCGAAGTAACGCGCAAACAAGAGAGCCTATCATGAATGAAAATCGCCCACGCCGCTTTCCTGCAGCCCTCGAAGACATGCACGCCGCCGATGCTGTTCCTGAAACGCCTCAAACGCGTGCTCCGGCTTATCGGTTGGCGTTTGGTGATCGCGAATTTCTGTGTCGGGACGAGCTGAGACCGGTCCGCTTGCAGCTAGAGCTGCTGAAGACGCAAATGGTGCTGGATGAACGAGGGATTGAGAGCACTATTGTGATGTTCGGCGGGGCCCGCATCCGTTCACCCGAAAACAGTGGCGACGTGCCAGAAGGCATGGCCAAGCTGTCAAAATACTATGAAGAGGCCCGCAAGTTCGCGAAAATCATGACCGAAAAAAGCATGCGCAGCTATGGCCGGGAAAACGTGATCGTCACCGGCGGCGGGCCGGGCGTTATGGAAGCTGGAAACCGTGGTGCAGCTGAAGCGGGCGGTGCGTCAATCGGGTTGAACATCGTGCTACCGCACGAGCAAGCGCCGAACGAATTCGTAACACCAGAGCTTTGCTTCAACTTCCATTACTTCGCGATCCGCAAAATGCATTTTCTGATGCGCGCCAAGGCAATTTGCGTATTCCCCGGTGGGTTCGGAACGCTGGACGAGCTATTTGAATCGCTAACGCTGATCCAGACTGGACGAATGGACCCTATTCCCTTCCTTTTGTTTGGTAAGGAATTCTGGGAAGGCGTGATCAACTGGGACGCCCTGTGCAAAGCAGGGACAATCGCGCCCAAAGATCTTGAGTTATTTGAGTTCGTGGAAACCGCAGACGACGCCGTGGCCGCTATTCAGCGATGGACGTGACCTTTAGCCGGTCGGGATACTTTCCAGTCTGACGGACCTGCGCCGTGAACAGTGCAAAAGGGTCTTGTTCTATGTCGGTTCGACGCGTTGACGGCTTGGCTTGAGCGCTTGATTTGTAGACATCAAAAATCTTGCGCCAGTTATCTTTCGGGGATGGGTCATTTCTAATCATGCTGCCAAGCAATCATAGAGTCGTGAGGAAATAATTAACCAGTAATGCGGTTTTTCGGGATGCGGAATTTGTCGTTCTTGCGCCCGTACCATATTGTTGGATCGCGATCATAGATTGCAATCAGCCGTCGTGGCTTGCGAAACGGCTCTTCGACCACAATCGAATAGTTCGGCTTGCGTCCCATCCATCGGCGCAATTTCTTCCCATCAATTGGATCGTGTATATGGTCGCGGACCGTGTCGGCACCCCATTTAAACGGAACTGAAATTACTACGGTTTTCGAGATTTCCAACAACCGCCTTGCAAATTTACCAGCCTCGGGAACATGCTCCAACACTTGTAAGCACGTCAAAATATCGAACTCTCGACCAAAGTCATAGTTCATTAAGTCGCCCTGAACTCCGACGACATTTTCGGATTGATAAGGCGTTGCCATGTCAAAGCTGACTTTTTCGGGAATCCAGTCGAACCATTCAAGATAGGGGCAACTGGCAGTTCCCACGTCAATCATCGACTGCGCATCATGACCCAAAGTTCGCACGATATAGTCAACATACTGGTAATAGAGCATATCCATGCGCTTTTCCCAGTATTTGCCATTGGCATATGTTTTCTGAATTTCTTCTTTCGGGTTAAAACCCTCAGAACCATCCGGTGCCATGAAACTGCCTGCTCGTTTTTTCTTTTAGGTTAACGGCAACGCAGAATCTTCGCAACTATTGCGATAGCTCAGCTTAAACCGGCCTCGGCCTCGATCTGTTTACGCGATTTGCGCGCGCGTTCGGTTGCTGACTTTAGCTGACCACAGGCGGCCATGATGTCTTCGCCTCGTGGTCTGCGGATAGGGGAGGCATAACCAGCCTTATAGATGATGTCGGCGAACTTCTCGATCCGCTCCCAATCCGAGCGCTGATAGGGCGAACCGGGCCATTCGTTGAACGGGATCAGGTTGATCTTGGCAGGGATGCCGCTAATCAGGTTAACCAAACGACGGGCGTCAGCGTTGGTGTCGTTCACGTCTTTAAGCATCACATACTCAAACGTGATCCGCTCGGAATTCGACAGGCTTGGGTACGCCTTTAGCGCGGCCAGCAGTTCTTCGATATTCCAGCGCTTGTTGATCGGGACCAGCTTGTCGCGCACCTCGTCAGTGGTGGCGTGAAAGCTGATCGCAAGCATACAGCCGATTTCTTCGGCGGTTTTGGCGATTTCCGGAACGACTCCGCTGGTTGACAGGGTGATGCGGCGGCGGGACAGCGAAATGCCTTCGTTATCCATCGCGATCTTCATCGCGTCGCGCACGTTGTCGAAATTATAAAGCGGCTCGCCCATGCCCATCAGAACGATGTTGGATAGCAAACGGGGGCCTGCATCACCGGTGCCTACGCCCGGTTGGGGCCATTCATCAAGATCATCCCGTGCCATCATGATCTGCCCGACGATTTCGCCAGCCGTCAGGTTGCGCACCAGCTTTTGCGTGCCGGTGTGACAGAACGAACAGGTCAGCGTGCACCCGACCTGAGACGAAACGCAGAGCGTCCCGCGATCTGTTTCAGGGATATAAACGACTTCGACTTCATGCCCGCCAGCAATCCGGACGAGGTATTTGCGTGTACCATCGGAACTAATCTGGCGGCTGACCATTTCGGGGATTTCGATGACGAACTTTTCGTCCAGTTCAGCGCGGTATGTTTTGGACAGGTTGGTCATCGCGTGGAAATCACGCACGCCCCATTGGTATATCCATTGCCAGATCTGGTTGACCCGCATCTTGGACTGTTTTTCAGGCGTCCCGTTTTCGATCAGAACGTCGCGCAACTTGGCACGGGTCAGACCAACAAGGTTGATCGGTCCCTCCGGCAATTTGCGGGGGATCGTTGTCACATCCTGAGTGATCGGGGCTGAAGCCGTCATATTACAAATCCTTTACGGGCGAGAGCGGCGCTATAGCCGATTTCACCGCACATGCCAAAGGATTCTTATGCGTGGGTTAACCCGAGCAGCGTTTCGCAGCTTCTTCTGTTGCTGCCGTGAACCCCAGCAATGAGAACGTATCGGTGGTTTTGGTTCCACGCGAAGACTGTGCGCTGACAACGGCGTTCGATCCACGCTTCATCGCGGCAATCACCTTGGCATCATCTTCTGCCGATTTGGTCCAAGCCCATTCGCCCTGAACAAAGAAATCAAACTTGGTGCCGTCAATGTTGACAGTGATGGTCGAGTTATCCTTGAACGGATATCCACCGGTAAAGCTAACCTGCCCCGAAACTTTTTGCGCCGGAACGTAGGTCACATAAAGAAGGATATCGCCGCGCCGAACCGCCACGACTTTGCCGTCGCGTTTGTTAACGCTTTCCTTGGCGGTTGCGACTGCCCAGCAGCCTTGGGTTTCCTCAAACACGCTCCACGCGGTTTCCGAGGCAACTACGTTGGTGCTGACCTGCTGTGCCGCGAGTGGTGTCGCGCCGAACGCAAGTGCTGTGCATACAATCAGTGACTTTGGGAATTTCATGGAACAAGCCTCCAAGCCGTTCGTGCCTCTTTTTTGATCTGACTGCCTTTGCGGCTTGCTATTCAATATCAGATCATATTCATCTCGATGGCGGTACATTAACGTAATAATGTACGAGGGCAAAAGCCCTGTTGGCGGAAAATCGCTAGAAAATGCGAGGAATTTTGATGTCTGAGGCTATCCCATTCGTCGAAAGGTGGCGTGGAGACTTTCTTGAGTGCGTTCATCACGGCCAAGCCGTCGTTGTAAACGGACAAGGCGAAGTGGTTTTTGAGTGGGGAAATGCGCACTCGACGATCCTTCCGCGAAGCTCTTGCAAGATGGTCCAAGCTCTCCCGTTGCTAGAAAGTGGCGCGGCACGGGCATACGGTCTGAATACCGAACAACTGGCACTTGCCTGCGCTTCACACAACGGCGCGGCGATCCATACAGACCGCGTGACACGGTGGCTGAATGAGCTTGGTATGTCCGAAACGGACCTTCGATGCGGCCCTCAGATGCCGGACCACATTGATGCGCGGATTCGGATGAATAAGGCCGACGAAAAGCCGTGCCAGATCCACAACAACTGTTCGGGGAAACACACAGGCTTTCTGACGCTCAACAAGCATTTGAAGGGAAGCGCCGAGTACATCGATCCGGACCATCCCGTGCAAAAGGCGTCGCTCGCCGCCTTGGAAGAAACATCAGGCGTTGAAAGTGCGGGCTTTGGTATCGACGGATGTTCGGCACCTAACTTTGCAACCACGCTCTACGGGCTGGCCAAAGCAATGGCGTTCTTTGCCAATGCGACCGAGGGCAACGATGCCCGCGAAACGGCGGCTGTTGAGCTTCGTGAAGCCATGATGAAGCACCCCGATCTGGTCGCTGGCGAAGGCCGCGCCTGCACCGGGATCATGCGTGAACTTAACGGCACTGGAACTGCCAAAACTGGTGCGGATGGCGTCTTCACATCTATCCTGCCCGAATTGGGTTTGGGCGTGGCAGTTAAAATCGAAGACGGCACAACGATCGCAGCACAATGCGCGATCATTGCCATTCTGGTAAAACTTGGCGCTCTGGATGCGAATGGCGGGGCGGCAAGGACTTGGATGTCCCCAATCGTTCACAGCAGACGCGGTCTTGTGGCTGGCGCCATTAAACCTGCCGCAGCGCTTCTTTAAATTGTCGGTTCAGGGCTTGTTTCGGCTTTCAGAGCGTTACATATTCTCCTTGTTCTCAGGGCGGGGTGAAATTCCCCACCGGCGGTAAGAAGTTTTCTGCAAGCCCGCGAGCGCCCTTTCGCATGAAAGGGGTCAGCAGATCTGGTGAGATTCCAGAGCCGACGGTCATAGTCCGGATGGAAGAGAGCGCAAAGGGTGACACTGCTCCAATTCCGGCGCGGGCGTCCTTTCGTTTGATGCTCTGGGTGACGTGTCAGTATGAAAGGACAACCTATGACACTTACCCGTTACGCTTTTATTAAAGCCAATTGGCATGCCGATATCGTGGACCGCGCGTTGGAAGGCTTTGCCGAACTGATCCCGATGTCACAGATCGACGTTTTCGACGTGCCCGGCGCGTTTGAAATGCCTTTGGTCGCGCACGATCTGGCCGAGTCAGGTCAGTACGCCGCCGTTACAGCCGCGGCTTTCGTAGTCGATGGAGGCATCTACCGACATGATTTCGTAGCACAGGCCGTCGTTGACGGATTGATGCGTGCAAGCATGGACACCGGCGTTCCGGTGCTTTCCGTATCGCTTACGCCCCACCAGTATCAGGAAACCGACCACCACAACGCAATCTACCGTGAACATTTCGTGGAAAAGGGCCGAGAAGCCGCGCAAGCAGCGTTGATGATCAGCAAGACAAGGGCGGCGTTGGCGGCATAAATGATGGGGTAAATAACCCCATCTTCCTATCCGACGAAATCCGCGTATTTATACCCCTGCACGTAAAGCAACGCCGTTAGATCACCGTGGTTGATACGGATATCGCATTCAGCGGCGACCGACGGTTTGGCGTGCAGGGCAACCCCTGCCCCCGCGCGGGTCAGCATGCCTAGGTCGTTGGCACCGTCTCCGACGGCGATGACGTCCGCTTCGGAGATACCCAGCCGCGCGGTGATTTCCTCAAGCGCCTGAACTTTTGCCTCTCGCCCTAGGATCGGGCGTCCGGCCTCGCCTGTCAGTTTGCCGTCCTCGACCAGCAATGTATTTGCACGGTTTTCGTCAAAGCCCAGCGCACTGGCAACGCTTGCTGTGAACGCGGTGAACCCGCCCGAGACCAACGCGGCATAAGCCCCGTCGCGCTTCATCGTCGCCAACAGTTCCTTGCCACCGGGCATGTAGGTGATGCGTTCTGACAAAACCTTACCAATCACACTTTCGGGCAGACCCTTTAGCAATCCGACGCGTTCATCCAGCGCCCCTTCAAAATCCAGCTCTCCGTTCATCGCCTTGGCGGTAATGTCTTTGACCCGCTCACCAACACCGGCTTCTTCGGCCAGTTCGTCGATGCATTCCTGTTGGATCATTGTGCTGTCCATATCGGCCAGCAGCATCTTTTTCTTACGACCTTCGGCAGGCTGGATCACCAAATCAACACCCATCTTCTGCAAGTCAGCCCACACGTCCCATTGGTTCGATGGCAAAGCTTCCAGCAAGAACTCAGCGGCTTCATCCACAGCCAACCAATCCGCGTCGCCCCCACCCCACGCGTTGCGTAGGTTTTCGACCAAGGCAGCCGCAACTGCAGGTGATGCAGGGTTGGAAAGTAAGGTTACAACATACATTGGTCAGTTTCCGATAGGCGTCAAAGGGTGTCGCTTTAGTAAGCTCAAGCGGCGCATAGCGTCATTTTGTCAGTTGTTAAACCCCAATCACCCCAGTATCTCGGTCAGTGGGACACCCTTCCCCAACGAAGGGCATTTATCTGTAAGGGTAGCACTGATGGCTATTGAACAACCGGCAACGCGGCCGGCTAATCCGCGTTTTTCTTCTGGCCCATGCGCCAAAATCCCCACCTTTGATCTGAATCTACTGTCGGACGCCTCTCTGGGTCGTTCGCACCGCGCTGCTGTTGGCAAAGCCAAGCTGAAAGGCGCAATTGAAGGGACCCGTGAAATTCTGGGCATTCCAGCTGATTACAAAATCGGCATCGTGCCCGCATCGGATACTGGCGCTGTTGAGATGGCGCTTTGGAGTCTGCTTGGCGCACGCGGTGTTGAGATGCTGGCGTGGGAATCGTTTGGTTCCGGCTGGGTCACTGATGTTGTGAAGCAGTTGAAGCTCGATCCGGTGGTTAAGACAGCTGACTATGGTCAGATCGTTGATCTAGCCTCGGTCGATTTTAATAATGACGTTGTGTTCACTTGGAACGGCACCACCGCAGGTGTCCGCGTCCCGAACGGCGACTGGATTGCCGACGACCGCGAAGGTCTGACGATCTGCGACGCGACTTCGGCTGCGTTTGCGATAGACCTGCCTTGGGACAAGTTGGATGTGACGACCTTTTCTTGGCAGAAAGTTCTGGGCGGCGAAGCGGCCCATGGTGTGATCGTTCTTAGCCCACGCGCGGTTGAGCGTCTTGAAAGCTACACCCCTGCATGGCCGCTGCCGAAGATCTTCCGCATGACCAAAGGCGGCAAGCTGATCGACGGTATCTTTACCGGTGCCACCATCAACACCCCGTCGATGCTGGCGGTTGAGGATTATCTGGTCGCTCTTGACTGGGCGCGTTCGGAAAGTGGCCTGAAAGGGCTGATCGCCCGTGCGGATGCAAATGCGAAAGCCGTGTTTGATTTCTGTGATGCAAACGACTGGATCGCGAACCTTGCTGAGGATGATGCGACCCGTTCAAACACCTCGGTTTGTCTGAAGTTCACCGATGATCGCATTCAGGACGGAGCAGCATTCGCTAAGGCAATTGCGAAACGTCTTGAGAACGAAAACGTCGCTTTGGATGTTGGCGCTTATCGTGATGCCCCTGCCGGTCTGCGGATCTGGTGCGGTGGCACGGTTGAGACTGCGGATATCGACGCCATGTTGCCTTGGTTGGCATGGGCGTTTGAAGCCGAAATCGCAGCGCAATAATCAAGATTGTCATCCCCGCGAAAGCGGGGACCATCCTCCATTTTTCACCCGATCCCTGCTTTCGCAGGGATGACAGGGAACAACAAAAGGACCACCAAAATGGCCACCCCTAAAGTACTCGTATCTGACAAACTCTCTGAAACCGCTGTCCAGATCTTCCGCGATCGCGGCATCGACGTTGATTTCATGCCGGACCTTGGCAAAGACAAAGAAAAACTCGCCGAGGTGATCGGCCAATATGACGGCCTTGCCATCCGTTCAGCCACCAAAGTCACCCCGACCATCCTGAAAGCTGCCACGAACCTAAAGGTCGTTGGCCGTGCAGGCATCGGCACCGACAACGTCGACAAGGAAGCCGCGTCGCAAAAGGGTGTGATCGTCATGAACACCCCGTTTGGCAACATGATCACCACCGCCGAACACGCCATCGCGATGATGTTCGCCGTTGCGCGTCAAATCCCCGAGGCAAGCGCCAGCACCCACGCGGGCAAATGGGAAAAGTCCAAGTTCATGGGCACCGAACTGACCGGCAAAACCCTCGGCGTTATCGGCGCGGGCAACATTGGTGGCATCGTGTGCGACCGCGCCCGTGGTCTGAAAATGAAAGTGATCGCCTATGATCCCTTCCTGACCGAAGAAAAAGCCGACCAGATGCAGATCGAAAAAGTCGAGTTAGACACGCTTCTGACCCGTGCTGATTTCATCACGCTGCACGTTCCGCTACTGGACGCGACCAAAAACATTCTTAGCCGTGAAAACCTTGAAAAGACCAAGAAAGGCGTTCGTATCATCAACTGCGCCCGTGGTGGTTTGGTTGACGAAGACGCGCTGGCTGATCTGTTGAAATCCGGCCATGTCGCCGGTGCGGCTTTGGACGTGTTCGCGGTTGAGCCTGCAAAGGACAACGTACTGTTCAATCTGCCAAACGTGGTTTGCACCCCGCACCTTGGCGCGGCGACCACCGAAGCGCAGGAAAACGTGGCGTTGCAGGTTGCCGAACAAATGTCGGATTATCTGCTGACCGGTGCAGTCCAGAACGCGTTGAACATGCCGTCCGTTACCGCTGAAGAAGCTAAGATCATGGGCCCATGGATCGAGCTTGCAGGTCACCTTGGCAACTTCACCGGTCAGATGACCGATGAGCCGATCAAGGCGATCAACATCCTTTATGATGGCGTTGCCGCTGAAATGAACCTTGAAGCGCTGAACTGTTCGGCTGTTGCAGGTATCATGAAGCGCGTCAGTTCGGACGTGAATATGGTTTCGGCCCCTGTGTTTGCCAAAGACCGTGGCATCAAGATTTCGACCACAAATCAGGACAAATCGGGCACCTTTGATGGCTATATCAAAGTGACCGTCGTCACCGACAAGCGCGAACGTTCGATTGCGGGGACAGTGTTTAGCGACGGCAAGCCTCGGTTTATTCAGATCAAAGGTATCAACATTGACGCCGAAGTGGGCGCACATATGCTTTACACCACCAACGAAGATGTCCCCGGCATCATCGGCGCTTTGGGCCAGACCATGGGTCAGAATGGCGTAAACATCGCGAACTTTACGCTTGGTCGCGCCGAAGCAGGCGGCGAAGCCATCGCACTTTTATATGTGGACGATCAAGTACCAGTCGAAGCCCGCGCCAAACTGGCGGAAACTGGGTTGTTCCGTCAGATCAAGCCGCTGGAATTCGAAGTCGCCTGATTGCGAACATCCCTGTGTACTCGGCAGGAAAATAAGATTATTCGGGCTCTGCACAATCTGCGGAGCCCGTTTTTTATGTCGACCTATGTAATTCCGGATATCCACGGCCTGTCCGTCGTCAGGGTTTTTGGTACCAAAGGCGGCTTAAACTAAGCGAGTATCCGGCTCATCTGGTTGGTTTGATTATGCGGCGATCTTGCGGTGTTGCAAGCGCCGGGTTTCTAGTGTTTTGCGTTTGACCCTTTCCCTTTTGTTTAGAATGGCTTGTGCACGCCCGAGGCTATCATCGGGTTATTCGCGTTGCTCGGACTATCGCAGATTTAGAA